>NZ_JARVSS010000002.1:0-462393 GCF_030209095.1 Pseudomonas sp. lyk4-R2A-8 | reverse complement strand
TTAATTTTGGCACATAGATGCCGTTAGGAAGGGGGCGTCCATTCCATTACCACAGTTACAGTGTTCCTCCTTAACTGACTGGCATTAGGCTCAACTGGCCCGGTTTTTTTTCGCCTGCGCTTTCAGGCTGCCGTGTCGATAAAAAAGTCCAGCAGGCTGACGCCGGTCAGCTGATCGGTCTCCGGCAAGTCCGCGTGCTGGTGTCCGCCGAGGGCGCAATACACCAGCCAATGACGGTCCTGAACGTTGAACGCCAGGCTGTCGATCAGCGCCTCCTGTTCGTCGCTTTGGGCGATCAGATACAGCCGGTCCTGGTTTTGTGCGTGCAGCATGGCAAGCTCCTGAGCGTTCGAAGGGCAACAGAGTGGACTGTTAAGGTGACGTTCAGGTGACGCACTGAATTACTGGATAGATTAGCCGTCCATGGGGCGCGACCCTACAGGCGCAGCCGGCGAGGTGCGCGTGAGGTTGTATCCAAACGGTTACCCAGGCAACGTTTCACCGAGGTTTGCGATGGCACTGCCCGCACTACTGATCAACGCTGTTGCGCTGGCTGTCGCCTGCACAGGCGCCGCGCTGTTGTTCGTCACCCGCCTGCGCGAGCGCCGCGCCATGGCCAAGCTGACCGCGCAAAGCGAAGAACGCGCAATCGACCAGCCAATGCTGTTTCTGGATGTGCGCACCGAGCGGGCGCACCGGCAGGCCTACCGCATCGGGCTCGCCTGCCTTGGGCTGGCACTGCTGACCTCGTGGATCAGCACGCACCTTTAGAACACCGCAAAGTAAGTGTTTAGAGCGGGATCCCAGCCTTGACCCGATACTGATTGCGCACCGGCGTCGCGTATTGCACCACCAGGAATGGCCTGTGTTCCGCCGGGCATTCGCTCAAGCGCCGCTCCCACTCGGCTTTCGCCTTGGCCAGTTCGTCGGCAGGAAACAGGTCCTCGGCCCTCGGCACCGCCAGCTGCGGGTCGGCGTCACTCCACTGCGAATACGCCAGGTAGTGCACCGGGAACAGGCGATAGCCGCCGAGAATCTGCCGATCCATTTCCACCGCCAGTACCTTGGTGTCTTCGAATCGCTCGGTAATCGGCGGCGCGAAGTTGATGTGCACCCGGCCCTTGTAGCCGGTGATGCCCAGCGCAATGCTCACGTCATCCTCGCCTGGCGCCTTGCAGTAGGTGCCGGTGGTGGCGCGGATATACAATTCGCGCGCCTTGGCCGCATCGCAGGGGTCGTATTCGTAGCTGATGGACACCGGCGTCAGGTTCAGCGACTGGATCACTTCGGCGAACGGCTCGTCCTTGCGGCTGACGTGGAACATCTTGAGGATCGCCGATTCGGTGCGATCGTCGCCATCCTTGGCACGGCCTTCAGCCTGGGCAATCCAGATCGACTGCCCGTCGTTGCGGATCGAATGATTGATGTAAGCCGACAGCAGGTTGAACGCCGCCATCTTTTCCTTTCGCCCGGTGATGGAGCGGTGCACGATGAAGCTCTTGTTCAAGCGCATCAGGTCGCTGACGAACGGCTTTTGCAGCAGATTGTCGCCGATGGCGATGCGCGGCGTCGGCAGGCCGGCGTGGTACACGGCGTAGTTGACGAAGGCCGGGTCCATCACGATATCGCGGTGGTTGGCCAGAAACAGGTAGGCGGTGCCCGATTTGAGCTGCTCGACGCCGGTGTAGGTCACGCCGTCGGTCGCCCGGTCGATGGTGTGGTCGACGTAATACTCGACTTTATCCTGCAGCGTCGCCACGGTAGTGACGCCGGCGAACTCACGGCGCAGTTTGCGGGCGATCATCGGCTTGAGCAGCCAGCCCAGGGTGCCGGCAAAGCGTGGAAAGCGGAAGTGGGTCAGGATGTCCAGAAAGGCCTTGTCACTGAACAGCCGCGCCAGCACCGCCGGGACTTCGCTGTCGTTGTAAGGTCGGATGGTATCGAATTCGCCCATCATGCTCTCTTGTTAGAAACGGCTAGGGTAAGTAAAGGAAATGCCAGGGTGCGGTCCGGGGAATGGGTCCGGCCGAGAATAGCCCTGTAAATAGACCGGCGATTATACGCACAAGTCACCTTGGAGGCTGCCATGCTGGAATCTGCGCTGTACGATTGCCCTTATTGTGGCGAGTCGGTCGAGACGTCGGTGGATCTGTCCGGCGGCGACCAGACCTACATAGAAGACTGCCAGGTATGCTGCAGGCCGATCAGTTTCAATCTGCAGGTGCATGGTGAAGAGTGGATGCTCGAAACCCGCGCCGAGAACGAATAACAGGTACGCCCATGCAGCGAATCTATGAACCCGAAAACCTGATGGAAGGCGAGTTGCTGCAACAGATGCTCGCCAGCGAGGGCATCGAGGCGCACCTGGTGGGTCGACACTTACTGGGCGGCACCGGCGAATTGCCGATCTTCGGCCTGCTGGGACTGGAAGTGGATAACGACCAAGCGCTCCAGGCGCGCGAACTGATCACGGCCTATATCGGCGCGCAACCGATGCCCGGCGATGAACCCGACAGCTTCCCCGACGTGCTGGTCTGTTAGGCTGTCGGCCGGTTTACCCAAGAGTCGTGTTGCCCCATGTGTGGACGTTATGCCCTGTTTCGCTGGAATCCTGCCTTCGCTGCCTTGCCGGGCTTTCCGGCCGACCAGCAGGCCCAGTGGAATATCTCCCCGAATGACTCGGTACTGATCCAGCGCCTGGAAGGCGAGCAGCTCACTCTGGCCCGCGCCCGTTGGGGGCTGACGCCGCCCTGGCTCACCGATATGTCCCGCACCCCGGCCCATGCCCGCGCCGAAACCGTGGCCGAGCAACCGATGTTCCGCGAAGCCTTTCGTCAGCGCCGTTGCCTGCTGCCGGCCAATGGCTTTTACGAATGGCGCGGCACGCAGCGCAAGCGCCCCTACTGGCTGACACCGGGGGAGGGCTCCAGCGTGTTTTTCGCCGCGATCTGGGAAGCTTATCCGGTGCAGGAACAGGTGTGGCTGAGTACGGCGGTGGTGACGCAGGCCGCGCAAAGTCAGCGCCGGCCGTTGATCCTGGATGCGGCCGGGCAGGCGGCCTGGCTCAACGCTGACACGCCGCTGCCCGTGTTGCAGGCATTGCTGGCCAGCGAACCGAGCGCGTTGCGCGAGCGGGTCCTGGCCAACCTGATCAACGATCCCAAACTCAATGGGCCGGAGTGCCTGACCCCGGCATGAGCCTGTCGACGCGCCCTACACCTTGAACTGATTGATCAACCGCCGCTGCTGTTCCGCCAGTTTGGTCAAGTCCGCGCTGGCCGCGCTGGATTCGTCCGCGCCGCCCGCCACTTCATTGGCCACCTGGCCGATATTGATCACGTTGCGATTGATGTCCTCGGCCACCGCGCTCTGCTCCTCGGCCGCACTGGCGATCTGAGTGTTCATGTCGTTGATCACCGACACAGCCTGGGTAATGGTCTCCAGCGCTTCGGCCGCCTTGGCCGCGTGTTGCACGCTTTCGTCGGTGCGGTTCTGACTGTCCTCCATCACCCGCACCACTTCCCGCGTGCCCTGTTGCAACTGCTGGATCATGCTCTGGATTTCTTCGGTGGCCTGTTGGGTTTTCTGCGCCAGGTTGCGCACCTCGTCGGCGACCACCGCGAAGCCTCGGCCTTGCTCGCCCGCCCGTGCGGCTTCGATGGCGGCGTTCAGCGCCAGCAGGTTGGTCTGTTCGGCAATACCGCGAATGGCGGTAAGGATGGCATTGATGTTTTCGCTGTCCTTGGCCAGCGTTTGCACCACCGCCACGGCCTTGCCGATTTCCTCGGCCAGTACGCCGATGGACGCCGAGGTGTCGCGCACAATGCGCATGCCCTGGCTGGCGGCCTGGTCGGCGTGGCTGGCGGCTTGCGCGGCCTGGGTGGCGTTGCGCGCAACATCCTGCGCAGTGGCGGTCATCTCGTGCACGGCGGTGGCGACCTGGTCGATTTCCACCATCTGCTTATGCACGCCCTGGTTGGTGCGAATCGCAATATCGGCGGTGTGCTCCGATGAATCGCTGACTTTCTGCACCGAACTCACCACCTGGGTAATCATGCCCTGCAACTTGATCAGGAACGTATTGAAACCGCTGGCGATTGCGCCCAGTTCGTCGGCGCGGTCGCTGGTCAGGCGGCGGGTCAGGTCGCCTTCGCCTTGAGCGATGTCGTTGAGCATGGCCACCATCTGCTTGAGCGGGCGGGCGATACCGTGGCCCACCAGCCAGATCACCAGCAGCCCGAGCCCGGCCACCACCAGGCCCACAATCGCCATGCCGACAGTGTCGGTCTCGCGCTGGGCCTGCAGGTCGCTTTGCAGTGTCTGCGCGTCGGCCATCACCGCCGCCAATGGCAGTTGCATCATCAGAGTCCAGCGCGCGTCGGTCTGGCCGATACCGAAGGGCAGGAACAACTCGATATGCCCATGCTCACGGTCAATGGTGTAGCGCACTTCGCCGGGTTTGAGCTGGCTGAGGCCGGCCAGTTCGCTGGCGTCGAGCAGGTCGCTGGCCTTTTCGCCGAGCTTGCCGGCGTCCTTGGTGTAAGCCACCAGGCGGCCGTTGCTGGAGATCAGCGCCAGTTCGCCGGCGCCGCCGTAGAGGGCTCGGTCGGCGCTGGTGAGCATGTCCTGAATGAAGTTCACCGACAGATCGGCGCCGACGATGCCCTGGAACCTGCCGTCGACCATGATCGGTTCGATAAACGACGCCAGCATCACCATGACGTCGCCGACCTTGTAAGGGGCGGGGTCAATGGCGCAGGGTTTCTGGCTTTCCTTGGAGCACAGGTAGTATTCGCTGGCGCGCACGCCGGTGGAGAGCATTTTCTGGTCGGCCACGTCCGCGAGTTTATCCAAGCCCAGGCTGCCATCGGCGTTGCGGTACCACCACGGAATAAAGCGGCCGTCGGCGCCCATGCCGACGATGGGGCTGTTCACGTAGGCGGTGTCGTTATGATCGATCGCGTTGGGTTCCCAGCCGATGTAGGCACCGAGGATTTTCGGGTTGCGCACCACCGTTTCATGCAGCAGGTTGATCAGTTGTTCACGGCCGACCTGCAACGCGGGTTCGCCTTTGGCGTCTTTCATGGCGAGCAGGGCGTTGGCGGTGGCCAGGCTTTTGGCGGTTACCAGCGGCGCCTCCAGCTCCCGCTGGATCAGGGTCGCCTGGGTCTGCGCGAGGGCGGTCAGGCGCTGCTCCACGATCTGCTCGAACTGCGCCTGGGTGCGCTGCTGCACCATCTCCTGGGTGCGCGCACCCGCGAAGACGGCATAGGCCACCAGCACCGCGACCACGGTCAGCACAATGGCCCCGGTCAGCGCGGCGACGGAAAACTGAATTGACTTGAATTTCATGAGCACTCCAAGCGCAGAAGAGACGGGCTGCCTTTATGTATCGGCCGCAGGCGCGCAGGGCATGAGCGACTGCCGCTCAAAAGGCCGTCGGTTGTCGCAAATGGAATGGTCGCTGCCGTAGCCGCAGGTGTGAGATGTATCCGAAATTCAGCGGTTACACGTCTGGTGTATCTAGCGCCGATACACGCGAGCGCCTACGATACGCGCCATGTTTTCAGGTCGTCTTTTCAGGGAGAGTGTATTGATGAAGAAATCACTGGCGGTCAGTGTAATGGCGGCAGCGGTCCTGCTGGCCGGGTGTCAATCGGTCAACACCACCAGCGGCGGCGCCGTCGGCGTTGAGCGCAAGCAGTACATGTTCAGCATGCTGTCGAGCCAGGAAGTCGACCAGATGTATGCCCAGTCCTACCAGCAGACCCTGGGCGAAGCCAGCAGCAAGGGCCAGTTGGACAAGACCAGCGCCAACGCCAAGCGCGTGCAGGCCATCGCCAAGCGTCTGATCGCCCAGGCGCCTACTTTCCGCCCGGATGCGGCGCAGTGGAACTGGGAAGTGAACCTGATCAAGAGCGACGAGATGAACGCCAACTGCGGGCCTGGCGGCAAGATCTTCGTATACAGCGCGCTGATCGACAATCTCAAGCTTAGCGATGACGAACTGGCGGCGGTAATGGGCCATGAGATCGCCCACGCCCTGCGCGAGCATGGCCGCGAAGCCATGTCCAAGGCCTACGGCATCGAAATGGCCAAGCAAGGCGCCGGCGCGCTGTTCGGCCTGGGGCAGGACAGCCTGGCACTGGCAGACACCGTGGCCAACTACGGCATGACCTTGCCCAACAGCCGCAGTAACGAAAACGAAGCGGACCTGATTGGCCTGGAGCTGGCCGCCCGCGCCGGCTACAACCCGAACGCCGCGATCACGCTGTGGAACAAGATGGCCAAGGCGTCCGAAGGCGCTCCGCCGGAGTTCATGAGCACTCACCCGGCCTCCGACAGCCGCATCGCCTCGCTGCAGGCAGCCATTCCCAAGGTCATGCCGCTCTACCAGCAGGCTAAGAAGTCCTAAAGCCTGATGAAGATCCAATGTGGGAAGGGGCAAGCCCCATACCACATTGGATTGGCTTTGCAGTCTTAGGTCCCTAGATCCAGCCGCTGCTCTGCATGGCCTTGTACACCGCCACGATCGCCAGGATGAAAAATGCCGAGGCGGCGAGTCGGCGAATCAAGGTCAGCGGCAGTTTCTCCGCGGCAAAATTCCCCGCCAGCACCACCGGCACGTTGGCAATCAGCATGCCCAGGGTAGTACCGATAATTACCAGCCACAGCTCCGGGTATTGCGCGGCGAGCATCACGGTGGCGATCTGGGTCTTGTCGCCGATTTCAGCCAGGAAGAACGCAATCAGCGTGGTCACGAAAGGCCCGAACTTGCGGGAAGTGCTGGCTTCGTCATCGTCGAGTTTGTCCGGCACCAGGGTCCATAGCGCGGTGGCGCAGAAGCTGGCCGCGAGGATCCAATGCAGCACCGCGTCCGAGAAGAAACTGCCAAACCAGGCGCCCACGGCACCTGCGGCTGCGTGGTTGGCCAGGGTGGCGGCGACGATGCCGGCGATGATCGGCCAGGGTCTGCGAAAGCGAGCGGCCAGGATGAGCGCGAGCAGTTGCGTCTTGTCGCCGATTTCGGCCAGGGCAACGATTGCGGTGGGGACGAGCAGTGAATCCAGCATCAGGTAGGTTTCCAGGGGCGGGTCGACACGGCTATGACACGTACAGCCTTCCCGCCCCGGGTAAGGTGTGCGTGTCATAGGTCTTGTCAAACCCCGGTCCGTCTGTGCGGACTCCTGGGTCGCATACGCCATGGTCTGCTGACCAAGTATGTTGACGTATGCCGGACGAGCGTGGCGCTCGTGGGAGACTACTCCCCTAGGACGGAGCGGATTCTGCCTAGGCAAATGCCATTGGGCAAGCGTTCTTTTTCAAACCTCGATCAACCGCGCTTGGCGCGATAGATGCGAAATCCATTGCCCTCGGCCTTGATTGCGCATACGCCCAGATGTTCTTCGATCAGTGGCTGGTACTTCAGGAAACTGTTAGCCACCAGCCGAAGTTCGCCACTTTTTGCCAGGTGTTTCGCTGCTTTTCGCAGCAAATTCTCGGTAGCGAAATAATCGGTATGCACGCCCACATGGAATGGCGGGTTGCTCAGGATCGCATTCAGCCCCATCGGCGCGGCGTCGATGCCATCGCCGGTCAGCACCTCGGCTTCCAGGCCGTTGGCGGCCAGGGTCAGGCGGCTGCTGGCGGCGGCGAAAGCATCCACGTCGAGCAGAGTGACAGTGTTATGCGGATAGCGGCGTTTGATTGCGGCCCCCAGTACGCCGGCCCCACAGCCAAAGTCCAGCAGATGACCGCTCGGCAATTTATCCAGATGCGCCAGCAACAACTCGGTGCCGCGATCCAGGCGGCCGTGGCTGAACACGCCCGGCAGGCTCACCACCTTCAACGGCCCTTCGGCCAGCGGTACGTCGAACGTCTGTGCCAGGCTCTCCAATGCCACCGCCTGCGGGGCATTGGCCACGGTGACTTGCCACAATTGGCAATGTCGCGCGTTGTCGAGCTTGCGCGGTTTGCCCAAGGCAATCATCTGCTTGGCGGCACTTTCGATGCCGGCTTTTTTCTCACCCACCAGAAACAGTTCGGCGCCGGGCAGGCGCGCAGCCACGGCCTTGAGCAGGTAGTCGGTGAGGTCCTTGGACTTGGGCAGGAAAATCACCGCCGCATCGAACCCGCGCTCCGGCGCATTCACCCCAAACTGGCTGCGCTGCGGGAAGCGCGCGTCGAGCGCCGCCTGGTCGCCGGCATGCCAGCACCAACCGTGGGCATTGGGCAGGCGCCCCAGCAGGTCGTCGGCGGGCAGGCCCACCAGCAGCAGGTTGCCCTGAAAAAGTTCGGCCTGGCGAAGCAGTACTTCACTGCGCGGATCCATGGTCTGCTCCTTGAAAAGGGGCGCAGTTTATCAACTCACAACCCGCAGCGGGGCGCCGCTGAAAAAGCCCCGCGCGTTTTCCGCCAGTTGGCCGACGATACGCTGGCGCGCTTCGCGGCTGCCCCAGGCGTTATGTGGGGTGACGATCAAGCGCGGGATATCGCCGGCCAACAGCGGATTGCCGTTGACCGGCGGCTCCACGCTCAATACGTCGGTAGCCGCACCGCCCAGGTGCCCGCTGCGCAACGCATCGGCTAGCGCCTGTTCGTTGATCAAGCCGCCACGCGCGGTGTTGACCACCAGCGCGCCGGGTTTGAGCAGCGCCAATTCGCGGGCGCCGATCAAGTCGCGGGTGTGCTCGTTGAGCGGGCAGTGCAGGGTCAGCGCGTCGACCTGTGTCAACAGCTCATCCAGCGGCACGCGATCGGCGCGGGCAGGGCGCCCTGGAATCGCGCCCAGCACCACGCGCATGCCGAAGGCCTCGGCCAGGCGCGCCACGGCGCTGCCCAGTTCGCCGCGGCCCAGCAGGCCGAGGGTTTTGCCTTGCAGTTCGATGATCGGATGGTCCAGCAGGCAGAACTGCTTGGCCTCCTGCCATTTGCCGGCGGCCACATCCCGCTGGTAGTCCTTCAGCCGCGTCGCCAGGTTAAGCAGCAGCATCAGCGTGTGCTGCGCCACCGACGGTGTGCCATAGCCCTGGCAGTTGCTTACGGTGATGCCATGGGCGCGGGCGGCTTGGAGGTCGACGTTGTTGGTGCCGGTGGCCGATACCAGAATCAGCTTGAGTTCGGGGCAGGTCGCCAGTGTTGGTGCGGTGAGCGCGATCTTGTTGCTGATGACTACCTGGGCACCCTGCAGGCGCTCCAGCAGATTGTGCGGCGTTGTGTCCGAAAACAGCTGCAACTCACTGAAGCTGTTTCGCAAGTGGCTGAGGTCGAGATCTCCAAGGTCGAGGGACGGGTGATCAAGGAAGACGGCGCGGCGATTGTTCGTCATCAACTGTACCTTTTGCGACAGGGTTCGAAGGCGTAATCTGCCGAGCCTATCAGATGAAATAATCAGTTACTTACTGGAGTGCGCATGTACCTCGCCGAGTTCTTGACCGTTGCCTTGATTCACTTGTTGGCCGTGGCCAGCCCCGGCCCGGACTTCGCCGTGGTGGTGCGCGAGAGCGTGACCCACGGTCGCCACGCCGGCACCTGGACGGCCCTGGGCGTGGGCTCGGCGATTTTCCTGCATGTGGGTTATTCGTTGCTGGGGATCGGTCTGATCGTGTCTCAGTCCATCGTGCTGTTCAACGCGCTCAAGTGGGCCGCGGCTGCCTACCTGCTGTACATCGGCTTCAAGGCCCTGCGCGCGCAACCGGCCAAACCCGCCGCCGAGGGCGAACTGCACCGCGAAGCGGGCGAGCGCACCCCGCGCGGCGCCTTCACCGCCGGTTTCGTGACCAATGGCTTGAACCCCAAGGCCACGTTGTTCTTTCTCTCGTTGTTCACCGTGGTGATCAATCCGCACACGCCGTTGGCGGTGCAGGCCGGCTATGGCGTGTACCTGGCGGTGGCGACGGCGCTTTGGTTCTGCCTGGTGGCGATGCTGTTCAGCCAGCAACGCGTTCGCGCCGGCTTCGCGCGCATGGGCCATTGGTTCGATCGGACCATGGGCGCTGTGCTGATTGCCATTGGTGTGAAGCTGGCGTTTACCAGCATGAAATAACACTGGCCCACCCACGTGGACAGGCTCAGGTTCTGTGCAAATGCTGGCGCAAAGCTAGCATTTGCTGAGGTCTGCAAATCATTCCTTTGGCTGATTTAGCGCCAACACAACGTCTCTACAGTGCAGGTCTTCAAGCCAAGACCGTGCAGTCATAAAAAGGGATTCGTATGTTGCAGACCCGTGTTATCCCGCCCGCCGAAGGTGCGTACCAATACCCGCTGTTGATCAAGCGCCTGTTGATGTCAGGCACCCGTTACGAGAAGACCCGGGAAATCGTTTACCGCGACCAATTGCGCTACACCTACCCAACCCTGATCGAGCGCGTCGCGCGTCTGGCCAATGTGTTGACCGAGGCCGGTGTGAAGGCCGGTGACACGGTGGCGGTGATGGATTGGGACAGCCATCGCTATCTGGAATGCATGTTCGCCATCCCGATGATCGGCGCAGTGATCCACACCATCAACGTGCGCCTGTCGCCGGAACAGATCCTGTACACCATGAACCACGCCGAGGACCGGTTCGTGCTGGTCAACAGCGAGTTCGTCGGGCTCTATCAAGCCATCGCCGGGCAGCTCACCACGGTGGACAAAACGCTGCTGCTCACCGATGGCGAAGCCAAAACCGCCGAGTTGCCCGACTTGGTCGGCGAGTACGAAACCCTGCTGGCCGCCGCCAGCCCCGACTACGACTTTCAGGATTTCGACGAGCACTCCGTCGCCACCACGTTCTACACCACCGGCACCACCGGTAACCCCAAGGGTGTGTATTTCACCCATCGCCAACTGGTGCTGCACACCATCGGGGTGGCGACCATCATGGGCAGCGTCGACAGCGTGCGGCTGCTGGGCACCAACGACGTGTACATGCCGATCACGCCGATGTTCCACGTGCACGCCTGGGGCTTGCCGTATGTGGCCACCATGCTCGGCCTCAAGCAGGTCTACCCCGGCCGCTACGACCCGCAATTGCTGGTGGAGCTGTGGCGCAAGGAAAAGGTCACGTTCTCCCATTGCGTGCCGACCATCCTGCAGATGGTGCTCAACACCAAGGCCGCTCAAGGGGTGGATTTTGCCGGCTGGAAAATCGTCATCGGTGGCAGTGCGCTGAATCGTTCGCTGTACGAAGCTTCCAAGGCCCGTGGGATTCAACTGACCGCTGCGTACGGTATGTCCGAGACCGGGCCGCTGGTGTCCTGTGCACACCTCAATGAGGAGCTGCTGGCCGGCAGCGACGACGAACGCATTACCTATCGCATCAAGGCCGGCGTACCGGGGCCGTTGGTCGACGCAGCGATCATCGACGCCGAGGGCCGTTTCCTGCCGGCCGATGGCGAGTCTCAGGGCGAGCTGGTGCTGCGCGCGCCGTGGCTGACCGAAGGGTATTTCAAGGAGCCGCAAAAGGGCGCCGAGCTGTGGGCGGGCGGTTGGATGCACACCGGTGACGTGGCCACGCTGGATGCCTTTGGGGTGATTGATATCCGCGACCGCATCAAGGATGTGATCAAGACCGGCGGTGAGTGGATCTCGTCCCTGGCCCTCGAAGACCTGGTCAGCCGTCATCCGGCGGTACGCGAAGTAGCGGTGGTGGGCATCGCCGATCCGCAGTGGGGCGAGCGCCCGTTTGCCTTGCTGGTCATGCGCGAGGGCCATGTGATGGGTGCCCGCGAGCTGAAGGAACATCTCAAGCCGTTCGTGGAATTGGGGCACTTGAGCAAGTGGGCGATTCCGAGTCAGATCGCCGTTGTTACGGAAATTCCCAAGACCAGTGTCGGCAAACTCGACAAGAAACGTATCCGCGTTGACATCATTGAATGGCAGGCTAACAACAGCACGTTCCTGTCTACACTCTGACCCCCTTCGCCGTGCCCGTTCGGGCACGGCAATGCTCTATCTGGCGCCTTCACTTGTGATTTGCCGATTTTCAGCCATCCTTGCCGCGTCGGCCCTCGCCGACATGGCGAAAGGTCTGTGGCAGACGGGTCGGTGATGCAAATCACACTTTAGAGGGATCATGCGGTACCCCCTGCTGGCTATAGTCCCACCTGAGTTTTTCAAGGATGCATCGCTTCGGGCCATGGAGGTTCAGTTGCCAGGCAGCATTGGAATCGTTGTATTCCGGCTGTTACACGCATCATCAAGAACTCACTGCCATAACAATAATGCACATGGAGTAGCGTCGATGACCTCAGTAAACCAGTTCTGGCGCCGGGCAAGATTGCCTCTGGCCGTCAGCCTCGCCTCTACGCTCGCCGGGCCTGCATTCGGCGTCAGTTTCAATATCGGTGAAATCGAAGGCAACTTCGACTCGTCGCTTTCGGTGGGCGCGAGCTGGTCGACAGCCAAGCCTAACAAGGACTTGATCGGCGCCAACAACGGCGGCCGGGGGTTGTCCCAGACCTCCGATGACGGCCATCTGAACTTCAAGCGCGGCGAGACCTTCTCCAAGATCTTCAAAGGTATTCACGACCTGGAGCTGAAGTACGGCGACACCGGCGTGTTCGTGCGGGGCAAATACTGGTACGACTTCGAACTCAAGGATGAAAGCCGTGAGTTCAAGGACATCAGCGACAACAATCGCAAGGAAGGCGCCAAGTCTTCCGGTGGGCAGATTCTCGATGCCTTCGTCTATCACAACTATGCGATTGCCGATCAGCCGGGCAGCGTGCGGTTCGGTAAGCAGGTGGTGAGCTGGGGCGAAAGCACCTTCATCGGCGGCGGTATCAACTCCATCAACCCGATTGACGTGTCCGCATTCCGTCGTCCGGGTGCCGAAATCAAGGAAGGCCTGATTCCGGTCAACATGTTCTATGTGTCACAGACCCTGACCGATAACCTGTCGGCCGAAGCGTTTTACCAGTTGGAATGGGACCAGACCGTCACCGACAACTGCGGTACGTTTTTCTCGCAGCCGGATGTGATTTCCGATGGCTGCAGCAATAACCTGCGCGTGCTGAACAAGCGCTCGACCATTCCGGGGGCTGCCTTGCCGACGTTGACGGCCCTGGGTGTGGACGTTAACAACGAAGGCGTGCTGGTGCGCCGTGGCCCTGACCGTGATGCCCGCGACAGCGGCCAATTCGGCGTGGCCATGCACTACAACTTCGAGCCGCTGGACACCGAGTTCGGCGCGTATTTCATGAATTACCACAGCCGTGCGCCGATCTTCAGTGCGCAGGGTGCGCCGGCGTCGGCCTACACCCGTCCGCTGGGGCCGCTGGGCGCCTTGCGGCCACTGGTCGTGGCCGGCAACTCCAACTACTTCGTCGAGTACCCGGAAGATATCCGCCTCTACGGTTTGAGCTTCTCCACCACGCTGCCGACGGGCACCGCGTGGAGCGGTGAGCTGAGTTACCGTCCCAACGCACCGGTGCAGTTGAGCACCACCGATATTCTCTTCGCCGGTGTTACGCCGATCCCGGGCTTTGGCAACGCGTCCGTGCTCAAGGGCACCCCAGGCCAGGATCTGCACGGTTACAACCGCAAGGAAGTGACCCAGTTCCAGACCACCTTCACGCACTTCTTCGACCAAGTGATGGGCGCGAGCCGCTTGACCACCGTCGGTGAAATCGGCGTGACCCATGTGGGCGGCCTGGAAAGCAAATCACAAGCCCGTTACGGCCGTGACCCGGTATTCGGTCCTGGCACCTTGCCGGCTGGCTTCTGCGACAGGCTCAACCAATCCACGGCCAATGGCGCCGGCCTGCCCAACGCCGCCGGCTTGAACACCAATTGCAACAACGACGGCTTCACCACGGCAACCTCCTGGGGCTACCGCGCGCGTGCCATCTGGGAATACCCGGACGTGTTCGCCGGTGTGAACCTCAAGCCCAACGTGGCGTGGTCCCACGACGTGAAAGGTTATTCGCCAGGCCCTGGCGGTAACTTCGAAGAAGGTCGCAAAGCGGTCAGCCTGGGGCTGGATGCCGAATACCAGAACACCTACACCGCGAGCCTGGCGTACACCAACTTCTTCGGCGGCAAGTTCAGCACCGTGGATGACCGTGATTTTGTCGCCCTGAGCGTCGGCGCGAACTTCTAAGCACACTGAATTTCAGGAAGACCGAAATATGAAAATAACTAAAAGTCTGTTGCACGTAGGTGTGCTGGGGCTGTCGATCCTGGCGAGCAACGTCATGGCGGCGGTCTCGGCGGATGAAGCCGCCAAGCTGGGCACCACCCTCACGCCGATGGGCGCCGAGATGGCCGGGAACGCGGCGGGCACCATCCCCAAGTGGTCGCCGATGCCGACCAACGCCGGCGCTGTGGATGCCAAGGGGTTCCTCGCCAACCCGTACGCCAGTGAGCAACCACAGTTCACCATCACCGCGCAGAACGTCGAGCAGTACAAAGACAAACTGGCGCCGGGGCAGTACGCGATGTTCAAGCGCTACCCGGAAACCTTCAAGATGCCGGTCTACCCGACCCATCGCGGCGCTACCGTGCCGGCCGATGTGTTCGCCTCGATCAAGAAGAACGCCACCACTACCAACCTGGTGTCCGGCGGCAACGGCCTGGAAAACTTCGAAACTGCGGTACCGTTCCCGATTCCGAAAAGTGGCGTCGAGGTGATCTGGAACCATATCACTCGCTATCGCGGCGGTAGCGTGACGCGCCTGGTGACGCAGGCTACCCCGCAGACCAATGGCTCTTACAGCCTGGTGTATTTCCGCGACCAGTTCGTGTTCCGCGACAAAATGAAGGACTTCGATCCGAAGAACCCGGGCAACGTGCTGTTCTACTTCAAGCAGCAAGTAACCGCGCCGGCGCGTCTTGCCGGTGGTGTGCTGCTGGTGCACGAAACCCTGGACCAGGTGAAGGAGCCGCGTTCGGCGTGGGTCTACAACGCCGGCCAGCGTCGTGTGCGCCGGGCCCCGCAAGTCTCCTATGACGGCCCGGGCACCGCCGCCGACGGCCTGCGGACCTCCGACAACCTCGACATGTACAACGGTGCGCCGGACCGCTACGACTGGAAGCTGGAAGGCAAGAAGGAAATCTACATCGCCTCCAACAGCTACAAGATCGACGATCCGAAGCTCAAGTACGCCGACATCATCAAGGCCGGCCACATCAACCAGGACCTGGCGCGTTACGAACTGCGCCGCGTCTGGCACGTGGTCGCCACCTTGAAGGAAGGCCAGCGCCACATCTACGCCAAGCGTGACTTCTACATCGACGAAGACACCTGGCAAGCCGCGGTGATCGACCACTACGACGGCCGTGGCCAACTATGGCGCGTCGCCGAAGCCCATGCCGAGAACTACTACGACAAGCAAGTGCCGTGGTACGCCCTGGAAACCCTCTACGACCTGCAGTCCGGCCGTTACCTGGCGCTGGGCATGAAGAACGAAGAGAAACAGGCCTACGACTTTGGCTTCACCGCTACCACCAGCGACTTCACCCCGGCGGCCTTGCGTCAGGATGGTGTGCGCTAAGCTGAACGAGTCAATGTGGAAGGGGGCTTGCCCCCGATAGCGGTGTGACAGTCAGCGCAGCATCGACTGATCCGCCTCTATCGGGAGCAAGCCCCCTTCCACTTTTGTTTGTGGCGATATTTCTTGTCGCAGTTCTTTTCCAGGCAATTGTTGCAAAGATCTACAAACCGGCGGCTTTTACCGCTAGTCTGCGGACATCTGCAATGCCGACAATAGCCTTCAATAAGAGCCCGGCGATGACTGATCTGTCCCGAATCCAAGGGCCCGCCAGTACGGCGATCCCGTCCCTGGACGCGCGTTTCTACAGGCCACCGCTGCCTGACGGCTACGTGCCGCGACCGCGCCTGTGCGAACGGCTGAGTGCCGGATTGCAGGGGCGGTTATTGCTGGTCAGCGCGCCGGCCGGCTTCGGCAAGAGTTCCCTGGCGGTCGAGTTCTGCCAAAGCCTGCCGACGCACTGGCAAAGCCTGTGGCTGGGCCTGAGCCCACGGGACAGTGACCCCGGTCGTTTCCTCGAACGTTTGCTCGAAGGCCTGCAACAGTACTTTTCGCCGCTCGGCGCCCAGTCCCTGGGCCTGCTGAAAATGCGCCAGCGTCATCAACCCTTTGCCTTTGAAGAATGGCTCGATGGCCTGCTCGACGAGTTGGCCGTTCACTTGTCCACCCGCGCGCCGCTGTTGCTGGTACTCGATGACTATCATCTGGCCCAGGGACCGGTGCTGGACCGTTGCCTGCAGTTTTTCCTCAACCACTTGCCCGACGGCCTGGTGGTGCTGGTAACCAGCCGCCAGCGCCCGGATTGGCATCTGGCGCGCCTGCGTTTGTCGCGGCACTTGCTCGAACTGCACGAACATGACCTGCGTTTGACCCATGGCGAATCCTTGGCAGTGCTGGATCACCATAGCAATTCGCTGCGCGGCGAAGCCCTCGATAACTTGATCCGGCGCAGTGAAGGCTGGGTGGCCGGACTGCGCTTCTGGTTGCTGGCGGCGTCCGAAGCCGGCAACGAAGGCGCTTTGCCCCAGAGCCTGCACGGCGGCGAAGGTCTGATCCGCGATTATCTGTTGGAAGAGGTGATCGACTGTCTGCCGGCTGACGTGCAGGCATTCCTGTTCGACACCGCGCCCCAGGAGCGCTTTTGCAGCGAACTGTGCGACGCCGTGCGCGAAGCCCACGACAGCGCGGACATCCTGCGCTACCTGCAATCTCACCAGGTGTTTCTGGTGCCGCTGGACGAGCAGGGCGTCTGGTTTCGCTATCACCATCTGTTCTCCGACCTGTTGCGCAGTCGCCGCGCGAACAGCCCGGTGCTGCCGGCCGCGAGCCTGCACCTGCGCGCCTGTCGCTGGTTCAATGCCCAGGGCCTGATCGACGAAGCGGTGGAGCAGGCATTGCGCGCCGGCCATTTGGATGTGGCGGCAAACCTGGTGCAAAACCTGTCCGAAGAACAGCTGCTGGCCGAGCAGAATGTCGGCATGCTGCTGCGCTGGAAAATGGACTTGCCCGACAGCCTGTTGATCAGCACGCCGCGCTTGATTGTGTTGTACAGCTGGGCGTTGGGCCTGGCCTGCCAGCTCGACGCGGCGCAGGAACTGTCCAGTTACCTCAGTCGCTTCCTGCCGGCCCCTTCGGCCACCGCACAACGATCGATGCTGGCGCAGTGGCTGGCGCTGAGCGGCATCATCGCCCGTGGTCGCGGTGATCGCGAGCTGACCCAGCGCTACTGCAGCGAGGCGTTGGACAGCCTGCCGCAGCGCCGCTATGGCCAGCGGCTGATGTGTCTGTCGACCTTATCCAACCTGGCGATTGCCGATGCCGACCTGTGGCGCGCCCGGGGCTTGAATCGCGAATCGCTGGAGCTCGCGCAGCGGGTCGGCAATCCGTTGTTCGAGGCCTTGGCCCACTACGACCGTGCGCGGGTGTTGCAGGCGCGCGGTGAAATCCTGCGTTCGCTCGACGAAGTGCGCCAGGGCCTGCAGCGCCTGCATGGCCTGGCGCCTCAGCGGTTGTATGCGGTGCGCGCGCGCCTGGCGCTGTATGAAGGTTACTTGCTGCTGTTGCGCTTGCAGCCGGAAGCGGGCCTGGCTCGCCTGCGCGCCGGGCTGGCGGAGGCCCGAGCCTGCCGCGATATCAGTGTGTTGATCGGGCACTGTGTGATCGCCAGTTTCGAAGGACGCCGCGGCGACTTTCCTCTGGCCTTTGCCGAGCTGGCTGAAGCCGAGCGCTTGATGCATATCTGGGACGTGCCGCCGATTTACTACCTGGCCATGATCACCCTGATCAAATGCGAACTGTGGCTGGCCCAGGGCCGTACCGACCTGGCCGATGCCTGGCTGACGCGGCTGGGGCAGACCTACAACGGCGATCACGCCGCCGCTGCGCCGGAGTTTCATCCCCACCTGCCGCAACACATCGGCCTGCAACAAGCCGCCCTGGACGCCACGCGTCATCAGCCCGAAGCGGCGTTGCAGCGTTTGGAGCAATTGGCGCAAGAGGCCCAGACCAGCGGCCGCCAGATGATCGCTTTGCTGGCGCTGACCCAGCAGGTGCAACTGCTGCTGGAGGGCGGGCAGCCGGCCAAGGCGCGGCCGATGCTGGCCCAGGCCCTGCAGGCTGCCGCCGGGGGCGCACTGCAACCGTTCCAGCGGCTGTTGGAAAACCATGCTGACTGGATGCGCGAGCAGTTGGCTCAGCACCCTCACGCCCTGGCGAGCCAGGCCCTGCTGGCGTTGTTGCCCACGGCGGCGGCGGGGGTTTCACCCTCACATGAGGCGCTCAGCGCGCGCGAAATGGCCGTGCTGCAACTGATTGCCCTGGGATGTTCGAATCAGGAAATCAGCAATCAGTTGTTCATTTCCCTGCACACCGTGAAGACCCACGCCAGCCACATCAACAGCAAGCTTGGCGTGGAGCGACGCACTCAGGCCGTGGCCCGCGCGAAGGCCATGGGGTTGCTGGCCTGATCTCGCCGTGGGCTACGGTGTGCCTGGGCACTGGCCAGCAGCGCTGGCGGCTGCCCGGCTGACCTGTGCCGCGAAGCGCTTGAGGTTGTTCTGATGGGCCAGCACCACATCGTCAATGCCGCTGCCCGCCGGCGACTGCAAGGTTGTTCGGCACAGCAGCGACGGGCGGTCAGTGCCGCTGGCGGGCCGCAGACGCCACTGGGCGTCAAACCGGGCGTACTGGCCAGGCACGGAATCAAAGCGCTGCACGTCGACCCGCAACAGCAGCGGTGGCCGAGGATTGCTGTTGGCCAACTGATCCACCAGCGCGCTGCGCATTTCGTCCGCCAGGCTGGCGGCCCACCACTGGGTTTCCAGGATGGCGATGCCCGTGTCGCCCTGGCGCACCACGATCTGCGGTCGGTCCACGGCGGGCGGCACCGTGAGGCTCTCGATGCGGATCGTGCCGGTACCGCCAACCGTGGGCAGATTCGCATGCGCCGGGGTCAGCGTATGGAAGGTAATGGGCGTGCTGCCGCAGGCCGACAGCGCCAACAACGCGCCGAGCAGGGTGGCTTTGAACGGAAACGTCATGGCGCTTGCTCCAGGTTTCATTTGCGCGGTGGCCCTTGCAGGTTCAGGGGCGCGGCGTTGTCGGGGCGACCGCGAATCAGCGATTCCGGGTGACGGCCCAGGTAGTCCGACAGCTCGCGCAACGAGCGGGACATGCGGCCCAGCTCATCCAGGGTCTGGGTCAGTTGCTCGCGCTGCGGTGAGTCTTCGGCGAGGGTCGCGTTGGCCGATTGCAACGTCTTGCTGACGTCGGCCAAGGTCGTCTGTACGCCGGGCAGGGTCTTGGCGTTGAACTGGGTGAGGCCTTTGCGCAACTCGACGAGATTGCTATCGAGGTTGCCGGCGATGCGTTCGATCGGCAGTTGATTGATCTTGTTGACGATGCTTTCGAGTTTTTCCTGCAGTTGTTCCAGGTTACCGGGAATGGTCGGGATGCTGACCGGGCGCAGGGTGGGGTCGAAGGTGACCTTGTCGGCTTTGGGGTAGAAGTCCAAGGCGATGTACAACTGGCCGGTCAGCAGGTTGCCGCTGCGCGCCTGGGCCCGCAGACCGTTCTCGATGAACGAGCCGATCAGGCGTACGCCGGCGGCTTCATCCTTGGGATCGTTGTTCATGGTCTTGAGCAGCTTGGTATGGGCCTGTCCGAGCAACTGGGGATAGATGACGATGCCGACGTTGAGTGGGAAGCTGCGCTTTTTGGCATCGAAGTCCAGGTTGACCGACACCACTTTGCCGAACTCGATGCCGAGGAACTCCACCGGCGCGCCGACCTTGAGCCCGCGCAGGGCCTGGTCGAAGCGCAGGGCCATGTATTGGCCGTCGCCGGTGGGCGGAGCAAGCGCGCTGACCTGGTCGTCGAACAGTTCGAACGTTTGTTCCTCATCGGCGGGCTTATCGTTGGGGCTGTAAGGCGGCGCCAGGAACGCAATACCGCCCACCAGCATGGACGACAGCGATTCGGTTTTCAGCGCGAAGCCATTGGCGCCGACACTCAGGTCGATCCCACTGGCGTTCCAGAAGCGGGTGTTCTGCGTGACGTACGCGTCATTGGGCGCATGCACGAACACTTCGATATCGACCCCTTTGCCTTCGGCATCCAGTTTGTAGGCCACCACTTGGCCGACCTCGATTTTGCGGTAGTACACCGGCGAGCCGATATCCAGCGAGCCCAGGGTCTGCGTATGCAACGTAAAACGTTTGCCCGGTTCGCCGTAGGTGATCGGCGGCGGGTTTTCCAGGCCCTTGAACTGCCTGGCGCGGGTCTCGGACTGGCCGATGTCGGCACCGATATAGTCGCCGGACAACAGCGTGTCGATACCGGAAACGCCACCCGCGCCGATGCGCGGGCGTACCACCCAGAACTGCGAGTCGGCGCGCGTGAAACTTTCGGCCTGCTTGGCCAACTGCACGGTCGCGTTGACGCTTTTCTGATCGTCGCTCAGGGCCACATCGGTCACTTGGCCGATCACCACGTTGCGGTACTTGACCTCGGTTTTATTCGCTGTCAGCCCGCTGCCGGTCTTGAAGTTAAGCGTGATGGTCGGGCCCTGCTGCAGGACGCTGTGGACCACCAGCGAAATCCCCACCAATACCGCAACGATCGGCACGATCCAAACCAGCGACACACTGAAGCGCCGGGTCTTGATGGCCGGCGATCCGGGCGTTTGCGCAGCGTCAGTGCGGGACGTCATCCGAGGTCTCCTTAGTGTGTGGGGGTTCCCAGATCAGCCTCGGGTCGAAGCTCATCGCAGCCAACATGGTAAATACAACCACCAGGCCGAAAAACAGAATGCCCAGGCGCGGCTCGATAGTGCCCAGCGCCTGAAACTTCACCAGCGCGGCCACCAGCGCGACCACGATGACATCCAGCATCGACCAGTAGCCAATCAGCTCGACAAAACGGAACAGCTTCGAGCGCTCCTTGCGCGCCCACAGGCTGTTGCGTTGCACGGTCACCAGCAGCAGCGCCAGAGAAACGAACTTGATCCCCGGCACGGCGATGCTGGCGATAAAAATGATCAGCGCGATGTCCCACGCGCCGTGCTGCCAGAACTCCAGAACCCCGCTCATGATGGTGCTGTCGGCGCCCGAGCCGAACAGGCTGGTATTCATCACCGGCAGCACATTGGCCGGTACATAAAAGGCCAGCGCCGTGAGCATGTAGGCCCAGGTGCGAGTGAGCGAGCGGACCTTGCGCCGGTGCAGGGGCGCGCCGCAGCGTTCGCATTCGCCGGGGGCTGCGCTGATGTCAGCCGCCAGGCCGCAGCTGTGGCACAGGCACAGGTTGAGTTCGCTGGCGGTCGGCGGGGTATTCACACAACGTCCCACAGGTCACGCACATCGCGCCCGGCGATACGGATCAGCAACAGGCTCAGCACGGCCAGCGCAAACAGGCCGGTGCCGGGAATGACATCGAGCATGCCGGCCAACTTGAACACCGCCACCATCGCCCCGAGCAGGCACACCTCGAGCATGCTCCACGGCCGCAGTGCTTCGAGCCAGCGCATGCATAGCCTGAACGCCGGCGAACGCTGGCCGGCCAAGGCGAAACTCAACACCCATATCAGCAGTAACAACTGGAAAACCGGCGCGATGATGATGGAGATCGCGGCCACCAAGGCGATAAAGGTGATTGGCCCCAGGCTCAGGGCCACCACTGAGTCCCACAGCGTGGCGCTGTTTTTCAGGCCCTGCAGGCTGATCGTCATCACCGGATAGAAGTTAGCGAAAGCCCATAGCACCGCGGCGGTCAGCGTCAAGGCGAGGCGCTGTTGCAGGGTCAGGCCGTTGTAGCGCTGCAACACGCCTGCACAGCGCACGCACACGGCTTTTTGATGCCGGGCGAGCGCGACTTTGCGGTACACGCAGTCGCAGTGCTCGCAGATGATCAAGTGGTTCGCCATGAGGCTCGCTCCAGCGCGGCACGTTTGCGATCTTGGGTGGGGTTGAGGGGCGCCCGCAAAGCTTAGCAGCGGCGGCTTTGCATGCGGGCGAGCGAACCGTCACTTTCGGGTGTGAGGCTTGGTCAACCATACTGTGGCGAATATGCCATATGAAGCGCAGGAGTACCGATGAATATTGAACACAACGCCCTTATCCGCGAAACCTTCCCGGTCGGCCCGTTGCAGTGCAACTGCACGATCATCGGCGACCCCGTCACCAAAAAAGCCATCGTGGTCGATCCGGGCGGCAACCCGGAACGGATCCTGGCGCGGCTCGATGCGCTGGGCCTGAAGGTGGTGAGCATCATTCATACCCATGCCCATCTCGATCACTTCCTCGCTTCGGGTCAATTGAAAGAGAAAACCGGCGCCACCCTGCATCTGCACAAGGAAGACCAATTCCTGTGGGACAACCTGGAGATGCAATGCCAGATGTTTGGGGTGCCCTATACGCCAGTGCCGTCGCCCGACCGCTGGCTGGCCGATGATGAGGCCTTGGCCTGCGGCTGCGGCGTGGCTTTGCACACGCCTGGGCATACGCCGGGATCGATGAGTTTCTGGTTCGCCGATGCCAAATTGCTGATTGCCGGTGACACCTTGTTCCGCCGCGGCGTGGGGCGTACGGATCTGTGGGGTGGCGATCAGGCGACCATTGTGCGTTCGATCAAGCAGCGCCTGTATACCCTGGACGAGGATGCCATCGTGGTGACGGGGCACGGGCCGGATACGCGGCTGGGGGATGAGATGCGCGAGAACCCGTTCGTTCGGGCTTGACGTCAGCGAGCGCGCCGTTACAGAAAAATCTCAGGTTGTGTTCAGCGGGTGTCTGCTAGGGTTTTGATGGCGGTCAGTGTTGGCCAGTCTTTTGTTACAGCCTGGAACGCGATGACGGAATTTTTGCCGTTTGTCGCGTTCCAAACCCGGCACAGGTCCGTTGCCAATGTCCTTTGCACCACAGAATGCAAAAGTAGGAGCTTCCTTCATGTTCACTCCGCGTCGTCTGCTTGTTGTCGCTACCGCCGTAGCCCTGTTGTCCGGCTGCGCTTCCCCTAATCCTTATGACGGCAGCAGCCAGGGACAGGCGAATAATGAATCCGGCGGTATGAGCAAGACCGCCAAGTACGGTGGCCTGGGCGCTCTGGCCGGGGCATTGGCCGGTGCCGCCATCGACCACAACCACCGTGGCAAGGGCGCGCTGATCGGCGCAGTGGTGGCCGGTGCAGGTGCCGCCGGCTATGGCTACTACGCCGACCAGCAGGAAAAGAAACTGCGCGAAAGCATGGCCAATACCGGAGTCGAAGTGCAGCGCCAGGGCGACCAGATCAAATTGATCATGCCGGGTAACATCACCTTCGCCACCAACTCCGACGCGATTTCCAGCAGTTTCTACCAGCCGCTGAACAACTTGGCCAATTCGCTCAAGCAGTTCAATCAGAACACCATCCAGATTGTCGGCTACACCGACAGCACCGGCAGCCGCCAGTTGAACATGGACCTGTCCCAGCGTCGCGCTCAGAGCGTGGCCAATTACCTGACGTCCCAAGGCGTGAGTCCGGCCAACCTGAGCGCGCGCGGCGCCGGTCCGGATAACCCGATCGCCAGCAACGCGGACGTCAATGGCCGTGCCCAGAACCGTCGGGTCGAGGTCAACCTGGGTCCTATCCCAGGCCAGCAGTATGGCCAGCCGGCCCAGCAGCAGGCACCGCAGCAAAATAACCAGTTCCAGGGCAACCCGTACCAGCAGTACCAGTAAGCTCGGGTAATAAAAAAGGACGCCGTGCAATGGCTGCACGGCGTCCTTTTTTGTGGGCGGCGTTTACATCAATCGATGTATTCGAACACCTTAACGATCTTCTGCACGCCAGATACGCCCTGTACCAGATTGGCGGCGCGGGTGGCTTCCGCCTGGGTCAGCAGGCCCATCAGGTAGACGATACCGTTATCGGTGACGACTTTGATGCGCGAGCCTGGGATGGCGTTGTCGGTGAGCATCTGCGCCTTGATCTTGGTGGTCAGCAGCGCGTCATTGCTGATGGCCAGCAGGGTGATCGGGTCCATCACCTGCAATTCGTTATGCACCTTCTTCACGCGTTGCACGGCCGCTGCGGCTTGCTCGGCCTGGGCCTTAAGATCGGCGCGGGGCGTTTGGCCGGCGAGCAGTACCACGCCGTTGAAACTGGTGACGACGATGCGCGAGGCACCATTGCCCAGGTCCGGCGCGGCTTTGGCGACGTTGACCTCGACTTTGGTTTCGATCAGAGAGTCGTCGATCTTGCTGCCGAAGGTACGCGTGCCCTTGTCGTCCTGGATGGGGGTGTCGCGTGTCGCGGTGATTGCCGTGCTGCAGCCGCTGATGGCGAGGCACAGCGTCATGGCCAAAAGGCTGAGGCGGTTAACGGTCATTCTTCACTCCCGAACAGTTGGCTGTCGATCAGATCGCACAGGCAGTGGATCGCCAGCAGGTGGACTTCCTGGATACGTGCAGTGACAGTGGCCGGAACGCGAATCTCCACATCTTCTGGCAGCAGCAGCGAGGCCATGCCGCCGCCGTCGCGTCCGGTCAATGCTACGACAATCATTTCGCGATCATGTGCGGCCTGGATCGCTTGAATAATGTTGGCCGAGTTGCCGCTGGTGGAAATCGCCAGCAGCACATCGCCCGGCTGGCCCAGGGCGCGGATCTGTTTGGAGAAGATCTCGTTGTAGCTGTAGTCGTTGGCGATCGAGGTGATCGTCGACGAATCGGTGGTCAAGGCAATGGCCGGCAGGCTCGGGCGCTCGCGCTCGAAGCGGTTGAGCAGCTCGGAGGAAAAGTGCTGGGCGTCGCCGGCTGAACCGCCGTTGCCGCACGAAAGCATTTTGCCCTCGTTGAGCAAGGCATTGACCATGACTTGACTGGCTTGCTCGATGTGCGGTGCAAGTACGTCCATCGCCTGTTGCTTGGTGTCGATGCTGGCCTGGAATAGCTGGCGAATTCGGGATTGCATGTCCATCTGTGTGACCTTAAGTAGCGCGGCTGTTTGGCACAGGAATGTGCAGCCCGCAAAGCAAAGAGCAAAAGTGTGTGGTGTAGAGGTCCGGCGAATCAGCTGTCGAAGGCATTGGGCAGCCAGTTCAGATCAGCCGTCCCCGACGGTGTGCTTTCTATGGCGACCACATCGAAACGGCAGGGGGAGTCGGCCCAGCGATGCTCTTTTTGCAGGAAAAACTGCGCGGCGAGTATCAGCTTTTGACGCTTGCGCCCGTCGATACTGGCGAGCGCGCCACCCCATTGTGCGTGTTTCCTGTAGCGGACTTCGACGAATACTACTGTATCGCCGTCAAGCATGACCAGATCAAGCTCGCCGCGTTTACACAACCAGTTCTGCGCCAGAAGGCGCAGACCCTGTTGCTGCAGGTAGTTCAGAGCTTGAAGTTCGGCATCCTTGCCGCTTTGCGCGCGGGACCGCTCGGGCATCAGCGCGGGGTGTCCGGTAGGCGTTGGACCTGGCCGCCGACGAACTTGGCCCAAGGCATCTGGCGGTCGACGCGCTGGTTGCCGCTGATGCCCAGATTGCCCGACAGGCCATCCACCCGAGTGTCCGGCAGCGCCTTGAGCTGGCCCAGGCGTGGCGCCAGGCGATAGGCATCGACGCCCATCGCATACAGGCGGCCGAGGCTGCCATTGGCTTGTGGCCATTGCGCGGCGACCTGGTTGCGCAGCGGGTCGGTGGTGTTGAGCAGCCAAGGCGTTTCGCAGAACATCACGTTGGTCATGTCCAGGTACTGGTTCTTGTCGCCGCTGGCGCTGAATACGTGGGATGTTGCATACACCGGCACGTCGCCGGCGTACTGGAAGTTGAGGGTCGGCTTGATCTGCTGGGCCAGTTGCGGGGTTACGGCCAGGAAGATGAACTCGATGTCCTGGCGACGTGAAGGTTGTGCCGCCACATCGGTGCCAACGGTGTTTTGCAGGCTCTTGGCGCGGGCTTCGCTTTTACGCAGCTGGAACAGGTCGGCAATCTGCTGGGCCAGGGCCACGGGCTGATCCACATACTCCACACCCATGACCGTACCGCCGTTGGCTTCCCAATCCTGGCGGAACGCCTTGTAGACACGCTCGCCCCATTCGCCACGCGGCACCATGGCTGCGGCGCGGTGTAGGCCATCGGCACGGGCGCGGCGCGAGACTTCGCGGGCTTCGTCTTCGGCGGCCAGGCCGAACTGGAACAGCTGCGGCGGAGCTTGATCGGTTTCGGCGTAATTCAGCGCCAGGGTGGTGATCGGCAGTTGAGGCCGCGCGCTGAGCTGCTTGACGAGTGGCTTCTCCAGCGGGCCGACCACCAGTTGCACGCCGGCGGCCTGGGCCTTGGCGTAGAAATCGTCGAGGGAGGTCAAGCGGGAGCTGTCATAGAACTCAATGACCGGCGGCTTCTGCCCGGCCTGTTCGGCCTGGTAATGGGCCGCCATGAAGCCTTCGCGCAACGCCTTGCCCACGGAGGCCAGCGGGCCGTCCTGTGGCAGCAGCAGGGCGATCTTGTTCAGGGGCTGGCTGGCCAGTTCCTTAAGCTTGGTCAGCGGCGTAGGCAATTGCAGCGCCGCCGGATGGTTGGGGTTCTGCGCGCGCCAGGTGTCGATGGCGGCCTGCTGTTGCTCCAGGGTGCCGGCGCTCTTGACCGATTGAGCCAGGGTGATCCAGCCATCGAGGATAGGGTTGCCGCTGGCTTGCAACTGCTCGGCCGGCAGGGCGGCAATCAGCGCCCAGATGGCGTCATGGTTGGCATGCGCGGCGTCGCCGGTCAGCAACGAGGCCATGGCGACACGCTCACGGGCGGCGGCCAGGGTCTGGCCGTCGGCCTCATAAGCGCGGGCATGAACGGTACCGGTGCGAATCTGCTGCTCGGCAGGCAAGTCCTTGAGGCTTTGCAGGCTCGGGTGGCTCAATGCCGTCAACGCGGCCTTGGGCTGGTTGCGCGTCATCGCCAGCTCGGCAGCCAGTGTGCTGGCAAACACCTGTGCGGCAGGCTTGAGAGCCTCCAGGGGCACTTGTGCAAGAATCTGCGCCGAGCGGCCAGGATTATTCTGGTGGTAGGCCAGGTCAGCTGCACTCAGGCGCAACAGTGCGGCCTTTTCCGGCGTCTTGGCGGAGGTGGCCTGTTCGAGCAGTTGCTCGATACTGGCGTCCGGGGTCCGAGGAAGCTCGCCAAGGCTGGACGAGGGCGAGCTGGCGCAGGCGGCCAGTAGGGCAGCGAGGCAGAGGGCGGAGAGCAGCCGCAGGCAAGCGATCATGTAAGTGTTCCTGATACCGATCAAATTAGCGTGGAAGTGTACCCAAGCACTGGCCCAGGCGCGATGTTACTGGCGTGAAACCGTCGATTTAGGTCGTGCAAAAGCGGCTGACTGGATGTTACCGGACGCAAGCGACCCTGAAGGGATCGGCCTCGATGGCGTTTTTTCAAGGCATCTACGCGCTACAATGATTTTTTTGCCAACCATCGAGGTGTGCGTTTTGACTGCTCCAGGTCCTTTGAATTCCACTGCAGGCTCGCTTTTTGTCGTGGCGACGCCCATTGGCAACCTGGACGACATCAGTGCTCGCGCATTGAAAGTGTTGCGCGACGTTAAATTGATCGCGGCCGAAGACACGCGCCACTCCCAACGTTTGATGCAGCATTTTGGTATCAGTACGCCGCTGGCGGCCTGCCATGAGCACAACGAACGCGAGGAAGGCAGCCGCTTTATCGTGCGTCTGCTGGCCGGCGACGACGTGGCGTTGATTTCCGATGCGGGCACGCCATTGATCTCCGATCCCGGTTACCACCTGGTCCGCCAGGCACGCGCCGCAGGTATCAATGTAGTGCCTGTTCCGGGGGCGTGCGCGTTGATTGCTGCCTTATCGGCGGCCGGCCTGCCTTCCGACCGGTTTATCTTCGAAGGCTTCCTGCCCGCCAAGGCGGTGGGGCGTCGAGCGCGCCTTGAGGCCCTCAAGGAGGAACCGCGCACGCTGATCTTCTACGAAGCGCCGCACCGCATCCTGGAGTGCCTGCAGGACATGGAGCTGGTATTCGGCGGCGAGCGCCTGGCGCTGTTGGCCCGCGAGCTGACCAAGACCTTCGAGACTCTCAAAGGCTTACCCCTGGAAGCGCTTCGAGCCTTTGTCGAAGGCGACAGTAACCAGCAGCGCGGCGAGTGCGTGGTGCTGGTAGCGGGCTGGACCGCGCCGGAGAGCGAGGACGCGGTGAGCAGCGAGGCCATGCGCATCCTGGATCTGTTGCTCAAGGAAATGCCACTTAAACGCGCAGCGGCCCTGGCGGCGGAAATCACTGGAGTGCGCAAGAACGTCCTGTATCAAGTGGCGCTGGATAAGCAGAAAGCCGAATAGTTCCGGGGTGGAGGGTGCATTTCATCCGATCATGATGGCAGTCGCGGTCTTTTAATACTTGTCCTGAGACCGCCGTGCCGTTAACCTGCGCGGCGGAGAGTCGATTGGACAGTCGCTGCCCTCTATGAAAATTAGGGGGGGGAGGAAAGTCCGGGCTCCATAGGGCGAAGTGCCAGGTAATGCCTGGGAGGCGTGAGCCTACGGAAAGTGCCACAGAAAATAACCGCCTAAGCGCTTCGGTGCCGGTAAGGGTGAAAAGGTGCGGTAAGAGCGCACCGCACGACTGGCAACAGTTCGTGGCTAGGTAAACCCCACTTGGAGCAAGACCAAATAGGGTCCCAAGGCGTGGCCCGCGCTGGGACCGGGTAGGTTGCTAAAGATGTCCAGTGATGGCCATCGTAGACGAATGACTGTTCAAGACAGAACCCGGCTTATAGATCGACTCTCCACCTTATTTCCTTTTGTTCGAGTCTCGAGCAAAAAAACGGTAGTAACGCAAGACTCCCTCCCTGCCAAATCATTGGCAGATGCATCTTCGTAATACCAAAAAAATCTTACTCTTAATAAATCACTTTAACTTCGAGCTATAGCGCTTTGAGTGCTCTGCGCTTGTTGGGTCAAAAATATCGTCGAACTCGGGTTTCTCCTCCCTTTACGCTCCTAAATCTCCGTTCTGTAAGGCTTTTCCTTGAATCCGTGCCTTGACGGTGTGGTGGGCGCATTCCTATAGTGTGCGCAAGTGGCGGAAAGTGGCACAAAGTGGGTTTTTTGAACGTAAAACGCTAAAATTTGGAGAAACGCATCTGTGTTTCGCGGAGCTAACGCTATCAGTCTCGACGCAAAAGGCCGTCTCGCTATGCCGAGCCGGTATCGCGACGAGCTGATTTCGAGAAGTTCCGGGCAGTTAATCATCACAATCGATGCCGTTGACCCTTGTTTATGTGTTTACCCCCTCGACGAGTGGGAGTTGATCGAAACCAAATTGCGCGCCTTGCCTTCATTGCGTGAAGAAAACCGCCGCCTGCAGCGTTTGCTGATCGGTAATGCCGTCGACCTTGAACTCGATGGCAGTGGTCGTTTCCTGGTACCCCCGCGTCTACGCGAGTACGCCAAGCTCGATAAGCGCGCAATGCTGGTCGGCCAACTGAACAAGTTCCAATTGTGGGACGAAGATGCCTGGGATGCTGTTTCCGCAGCTGACCTGGCTGCTATTCAACAACCGGGCGCCATGCCTGACGAACTGCGTGATCTGATCCTGTGACTATTGATAGCGGCTTTAACCACATCACCGTACTGCTTGACGAAGCCGTCGAGGCTCTCGCCGTACGCGCGGATGGCTGCTATGTGGATGGGACGTTCGGCCGGGGCGGGCACAGTCGATTGATCCTTAGTCAGCTCGGGCCGGACGGAACGCTCCTCGGGTTCGACAAAGACCCCCAAGCGATTGCCACCGGGCAAGCGCTAGCGGCCGAAGACGGCCGCTTTGTCGTTGTGCAGCGCAGCTTTGCCGAGCTGGGAGCCGAAGTGGCCGAGCGCGGCATGGCGGGCAAGGTCGCCGGCGTTTTGCTTGACCTGGGCGTGTCTTCGCCCCAGCTCGATGACCCGGAACGCGGTTTCAGTTTCATGAACGACGGCCCCCTCGATATGCGCATGGACCCGTCCCGAGGCGTCAGCGCCGCGCAGTTCATCGCCACCGCGCCGGTGGAAGAAATCGCCCGGGTGTTCAAGGAATACGGCGAAGAGCGTTTCGCCGGCCGTATGGCTCGTGCCGTGGTCGAGCGCCGCGAACTGCAACCGTTCGAGCGCACCGCTGACCTGGCCGAAGTGCTGAAAGTCGCCAACCCAGCCTGGGAAAAGGGCAAGAACCCGGCGACCCGTGCGTTCCAGGGCCTGCGCATTCACGTCAACAACGAATTGGGCGATCTGGAGGCCGGCCTGGAGGCTGCCCTCGACGCGCTGGAAGTGGGCGGTCGCCTGGTGGTGATCAGCTTCCACTCCCTGGAAGACCGTATCGTCAAGCTGTTCATGCGCCGCCTGGTCAAGGGCGAGTCCGACAACCTGCCGCGCAACCTGCCGGTACGTTTCGAAGCCTTTGTGCCGAAAATCAAGATCCATGGCAAAGCGCAGTTCGCTTCCGATGCTGAGCTTAAGGCCAACCCACGTGCCCGCAGTGCGGTCATGCGTGTTGCGGAGAAGTTGCGGTGAGCAAGCTTTTCGCCAAGCCCCTGCCAGGCGGCAGCTTCTTTATGTTGCTGCTGTTTATCGGCGTGCTGGTTTCCGCCATCGCGGTGTCCTACAGCGCCCACTGGAACCGTCAGTTGCTCAACACCCTGTACGGGGAATTGAGCGTGCGCGACAAAGCTCAGGCGGAGTGGGGACGGTTGATCCTGGAGCAAAGTACCTGGACCGCCCACAGTCGTATCGAGGTGCTGGCCACGGAACAGCTGAAAATGCATATCCCCGGCGCAGCTGACGTGCGGATGGTGGCGCCATGATGAAACTTGAAGGCGCGCTCTATCCATGGCGCTTCCGCCTGGTGCTTGGCTTGCTGGCACTGATGGTGGGCGCGATCGCCTGGCGCATCATCGACCTGCAGGTGGTCGACCGCGACTTCCTGATCGGCCAGGGCGACGCCCGCAGCCTGCGTCATATCCCTATTCCCGCGCACCGTGGCCTGATCACCGACCGCAATGGCGAGCCCCTGGCCGTCAGTACACCGGTGACCACGCTGTGGGCTAACGCCAAGGAACTGCAGGTTGCCAAGGACCGCTGGCCGGCCCTCGCCGCCGCCCTTGGTCAAGACCCCAAGGCCCTGGCCGAGCGTCTGGAAGCCCAGGCCAACAAAGAGTTCATCTATCTGGTACGCGGCCTGACCCCTGAGCAGGGCCAGCAGGTGCTCGACCTTAAAGTCCCCGGTGTCTACGGCATCGAGGAGTTCCGTCGTTTCTACCCGGCCGGTGAAACCACCGCCCATATGGTGGGCTTCACCGACATCGACGACCACGGTCGCGAAGGTGTCGAGTTGGCCTACGATGAATGGCTGGCCGGGGTTCCAGGCAAGCGACAAGTCATCAAGGATCGGCGCGGAAGGCTGATCAAGGATGTCCAGGTCACCAAGAACGCCAAGGCCGGTAAGCCCTTGGCGTTGTCGATTGACCTGCGTCTGCAATACCTGGCCAACCGCGAACTGCGTAACGCGATCATCGAGAACGGCGCCAAGGCCGGCAGCCTGGTGATCATGGACGTGAAGACCGGTGAGATTCTCGCCATGGTCAACCAGCCAACCTACAACCCGAACAACCGTCGCAACCTGCAACCGGCGATGATGCGCAACCGCGCCATGATCGACGTGTTCGAGCCGGGTTCGACCATGAAAGCCATTTCCATGAGTGCTGCCCTCGAAACGGGACGCTGGAAGCCCAGCGACAAGGTCGAGGTCTATCCGGGCACGCTGCAGTTGGGCAAATACACCATTCGCGACGTATCCCGGACCGAAGGGCCGGTGTTGGACCTGACAGGCATCCTGATCAACTCCAGTAACGTGGGCATGAGTAAGGTCGCCTTCGATATCGGCGGCGAAACCATCTACCACCTGGCGCAGAAAATTGGCCTCGGCCAACCCACGGGCCTGGACTTTCCTGGCGAGCGCGTCGGTAACCTGCCGAACTACCGCGATTGGAAAAAAGCCGAGACCGCCACGCTGTCCTACGGCTACGGCCTGTCGGTGACGGCAATCCAATTGGCCCACGCCTTCTCCGTGCTGGCCAACAATGGCCGCATGGTGCCGTTAAGCCTGATTCACGTCGACGAAGCGCCAAAGGCGACTCAGGTGATCCCGGAAAATGTCGCCAAGACCATGCAAGGCATGCTGCAACAAGTGATCGAAGCACCGCGCGGCGTGTTCCGTGCCCAGGTGCCGGCGTATCACGTGGGCGGCAAATCCGGTACCGCACGTAAGACATCCGTGGGCACCAAGGGCTATGCCGAGAACTCGTACCGTTCGCTGTTCGCCGGCTTCGGTCCGATGAGCGACCCGCGCTACGCCATCGTCGTGGTGATCGATGAACCCAGCAAGGCCGGTTACTTCGGTGGCCTGGTCTCGGCGCCGGTGTTCAGCAAAGTGATGTCCGGCACCCTGCGCCTGATGAACATCACCCCTGACAACCTGCCGCCGACCCAGCAAGCAAACGCCGGACCACCGGCCGCTGCCGTAAAAGCCAATGGAGGGCGCGGCTGATGTCTCTAAGTTTGAACAAGATTTTCGCCCATGCCGGTCGCGACCTGTTGATCCGTGAGCTGACCCTGGACAGCCGCAATGTGCGTGCCGGCGACCTGTTCCTGGCCGTGCCGGGTGGCAGGTTCGACGGTCGCGCGCACATTGCCGATGCGCTGCAACGCGGTGCCGCCGCCGTGGCGTATGAAGCCGAAGGCGCCACCGTGCTACCGATCACCGACGTGCCGCTGATTCCGGTCAAAGGGCTGGCCAAGCAGTTATCCGATATCGCCGGGCGTTTCTATGGCGAGCCGAGCCGCCACCTCAATCTGGTGGGCGTGACCGGCACCAACGGCAAGACCAGCGTGACCCAGCTCGTGGCCCAGGCTCTTGATCTGCTGGGCCAGCACTGCGGCATTGTCGGCACTCTGGGGACCGGTTTCTATGGCGCGCTGCAAAGCGGCCTGCACACCACGCCGAACCCGATTGCCGTGCAGGCGACCCTGGCCGACCTGAAAAAAGCCGGTGCCAAGGCCGTGGCCATGGAGGTCTCATCCCACGGGCTGGAGCAGGGTCGCGTCAGCGCCCTGGCGTTCGATGTGGCGGTGATGACCAACCTGTCCCGCGACCATCTGGATTACCACGGCACCATGGAGGCGTACGCCGCCGCCAAGGCCAAGCTGTTCGCGTGGAACGATCTCAAATGCCGGGTCGTTAACCTGGACGATGCGTTCGGTCGCCAACTCGCCACCGAAGACCGCGAAGGGCGCCTGATCAGCTACAGCCTGCAGGACCCACGTGCCTACCTGTATTGCCGCGAAGCCCGGTTCGACGACGAAGGCGTGCGCGCCACCCTGGTGACCCCGCAGGGCGAACACCACCTGCGCAGCACCTTGCTCGGTCGTTTCAACCTCAGCAACGTGCTTGCTGCCATCGGTGCGCTGCTGGGCCTGGACTACGCCCTCGACGAAATTCTGAACGTACTGCCGAAGCTGGAAGGCCCGGCCGGTCGCATGCAGCGCCTGGGTGGCGGAAAACAGCCGCTGGTAGTGGTTGATTACGCCCACACCCCGGACGCCCTGGAAAAAGTACTCCAAGCGCTGCGCCCACACGCCAAGGGCAAATTACTGTGCCTGTTCGGCTGCGGCGGTGATCGTGATCGCGGCAAGCGCCCGCTGATGGCCGAGATTGTCGAGCGCCTGGCCGACGGCGTGCTGGTGACCGACGACAACCCGCGCAGCGAAGACCCAAGCCAGATTTTCGATGACATCCGTGCAGGCTTCAAAGAAGTCTCCAAAGCTACCTTTGTCGCCGGTCGCGGTAACGCCATTGCCCAACTGATCGCCAGCGCCGGCGTCGACGATGTGGTGGTGCTCGCCGGTAAAGGCCACGAGGACTATCAGGAAATCAACGGCGAGCGGCATGCCTTTTCCGACCTGGTCGAGGCCGATCACGCCTTGAGCGCCTGGGAGATTGCCCATGCTTAAGCCGATGCGCTTCAGCGAACTGACCCAGGCCCTGTCCGCTCGTCTTCTGTCCGGCGATTGCCGCTTCGATGGCGTCAGCATCGACAGCCGTGCCATCCAGCCAGGGCAACTGTTTGTCGCGCTGGCCGGCCCGCGCTTTGACGGCCACGATTACCTCAATGACGTCGCCGCCAAAGGCGCCGTGGGTGCCCTGGTGCAGCGCGAAGTACCGGAGTCGAGCTTGCCGCAGTTGCTGGTCGCCGACACCCGTTTGGCCCTCGGCCAACTGGGCGCACTCAACCGTGCCGCCTTCGAGCAGCCGGTGGCGGCCATCACCGGCTCCAGCGGCAAGACCACAGTCAAGGAACTGCTGGCCGGCGTGCTACGCACACGCGGGCCGGTACTCGCTACCCGTGGCAACCTGAACAACGATTTCGGCGCGCCGTTGACCCTGCTCGAATTGGCCCCGGAACACACGGCGGCGGTGATCGAGTTGGGCGCTTCGCGCGTCGGCGAAATCGCCTACACCGTGGCGCTGACCAAGCCCCACGTCGCCATTATCAATAACGCCGGTACCGCTCACGTGGGCGAGTTCGGTGGCCCGGAAAAGATCGTCGAAGCCAAGGGTGAAATCCTAGAAGGCCTCGACGCTTCGGGCACCGCCGTATTGAACCTCGACGACAAGGCCTTCGAAACCTGGCGCGTGCGCGCCGCCGGTCGCAAGGTCCTGACGTTTGCCGTGCATAACGCAGCGGCTGATTTCCATGCATCCAACATCACCGTCGATGCCCGAGGCTGCCCGTCCTTTACCTTGCACACCCCGCAAGGCAGCGAACACGTGCAACTGAATTTGTTGGGCAACCATAACGTTGCCAATGCCCTGGCCGCCGCCACTGCCGCGTACGCCCTGGGCGTGTCGCTGTTCGGTATTGCCACGGGCCTTGGCGCGGTGCAACCGGTCAAGGGCCGCACCGTGGCGCAGTTGGCGACAAACGGCATGCGCGTGATCGATGACACCTACAACGCCAACCAGTCCTCGGTCTGCGCCGCCATCGACCTGCTCAAAGGCTTCGACGGCCGCAAGGTACTGGTTCTGGGCGATATCGCTGAACTGGGCGATTGGGCCGAACAGTCCCACCGCGAAGTCGGTGCCTACGCCAGCGGCAAGGTCGACGCCCTTTATGCCGTCGGCCCGAACATGGCCCACGCCGTCAACGCTTTCGGCCCAGGTGCGCAGCATTTCGCCACCCAAGCCGAGCTGATCCAGGCGCTGGCTGCGGCCGAACACGACAAACAGACAACCATTTTGATCAAGGGATCGCGCAGCGCGGTGATGGAAAACGTCGTCGTGGCCTTGTGTGGCTCAAGTACGGAGAAACATTAATGCTGCTGCTGCTGGCTGAGTATCTGCAACAGTTCCACAAAGGCTTCGCGGTCTTCCAGTACCTGACTCTGCGCGGGATCCTGGGTGTGCTGACCGCGTTGTGTTTGTCACTGTTCCTGGGGCCGTGGATGATCCGCACCCTGCAGAACCTGCAAATTGGTCAATCGGTTCGCAATGACGGCCCGCAGTCGCACCTGTCCAAGTCCGGTACGCCGACCATGGGCGGCGCGCTGATCCTGTCCTCCATCGGTGTCAGCACGTTGCTTTGGGCTGACCTGCACAACCGTTATGTATGGGTGGTGCTGCTGGTGACCCTGCTGTTCGGCGCCATCGGCTGGGTGGATGACTACCGCAAGGTCATCGAGAAGAACTCCAAGGGGCTGCCAAGCCGTTGGAAGTATTTCTGGCAGTCGGTGTTCGGCTTGGGCGCGGCGATCTTCCTGTACATGACCGCCCCAAGCGCGGTGGAAACCACGCTGATTCTGCCCATGCTCAAGGACGCCAGCATTCCCCTGGGCATCGGCTTCGTGGTGCTGACCTACTTCGTGATCGTCGGCTCCAGCAACGCCGTCAACCTTACCGACGGCCTCGACGGCCTGGCGATCATGCCGACGGTGATGGTGGGCGGTGCGCTCGGTATCTTCTGCTACCTGTCGGGTAACGTGAAATTCGCCGAATACCTGCTGATCCCCTACGTACCGGGCGCGGGTGAGTTGATCGTATTCTGCGGCGCGCTGATTGGTGCGGGCCTGGGCTTCCTGTGGTTCAACACCTACCCGGCACAAGTCTTCATGGGTGACGTCGGCGCGTTGGCGCTGGGCGCGGCCCTGGGCACCATCGCGGTGATCGTTCGCCAGGAAATCGTGCTGTTCATCATGGGCGGTGTGTTCGTGATGGAAACCCTGTCGGTGGTCATCCAGGTGGCGTCCTTCAAATTGACCGGGCGTCGCGTGTTCCGCATGGCGCCGATTCACCACCACTTTGAACTCAAGGGCTGGCCCGAGCCACGCGTGATCGTCCGCTTCTGGATCATCACCGTGATTCTGGTGCTGATCGGCCTTGCCACCCTGAAACTGAGGTAGAAAAGAGTGTCCCTGATCGCTTCAGACCACTTCCGCATCGTTGTCGGCCTCGGCAAGAGCGGCATGTCCCTGGTTCGCTTCCTGGCGAACCGCGGCACGTCGTTCGCCGTGGCCGATACGCGGGAAAATCCACCGGAGCTGGTCACGCTGCGCCGTGACTACCCGCACGTGGAAGTGCGTTGTGGCGAGCTGGATGTCGAGTTTCTGTGCCGTGCCGACGAGCTCTATGTGAGCCCCGGCCTGGCCTTGTCCACGCCGGCCCTGCAAGCCGCCGCGGCCCGTGGCGTGAAGCTGTCAGGCGACATCGACCTGTTTGCGCGCAATGCCAAGGCGCCGATCGTGGCCATCAGCGGCTCCAATGCCAAAAGCACCGTGACCACCCTGGTCGGCGACATGGCGGCTGCGGCCGGCAAGCGCGTGGCCGTGGGTGGCAACCTCGGCACCCCGGCGCTCGACCTGCTCAGCGATGATGTCGAGCTGTACGTGATGGAACTGTCGAGCTTCCAGCTGGAGACCACCCACGACCTCGGCGCCGAAGTGGCCACTGTGTTGAACGTGAGTGAAGACCACATGGACCGCTACAGCGGCCTGCCGGCGTATCACCTGGCCAAGCACCGGATTTTCCGCGGTGCCAGGCAAGTGGTGGTCAACCGTCAGGATGCCTTGAGCCGTCCGCTGATGGGCGAGGGCCTGCCGTGCTGGACCTTCGGCCTGGGCAAACCGGACTTCAAGGCTTTCGGCATTCGCGAAGAGAACGGCGAGAAATACCTGGCCTTCGAATTCCAGAACCTGATGCCGGTGCGCGAGTTGAAAATACGTGGCGCCCACAACCAGTCAAACGCCCTCGCGGCCCTGGCCTTGGGGCATGCCGTCGGCTTGCCGTTCGATGCGATGCTGTCGACCCTGCGCACGTTCGCCGGGCTTGAGCACCGCTGCCAATGGGTGCGTGACCTGGATGGCGTGAGCTATTACAACGATTCCAAGGCCACCAATGTGGGCGCCGCGCTGGCGGCCATCGAAGGCCTTGGCGCCGATATCGACGGCAAGCTGGTGCTGATCGCCGGTGGCGACGGCAAGGGCGCCGACTTCAAGGATCTCAAGGCGCCGGTCGCCGTACATTGCCGCGCGGTGGTGTTGATGGGGCGTGATGCGGAGCTGATCGCCGCCGCCCTCGGTGACGCGGTGCCGCAGGTTCGCGTGGCCTCCCTGGACGAAGCCGTGATGCAAGGCAAAACCCTTGCCCAACCCGGTGACGCCGTACTGCTGTCGCCGGCCTGTGCCAGCCTGGACATGTTCAAGAACTACGAAGAGCGCGGCCAGCTGTTCGCTCGCGCCGTGGAGGCCTTGGCATGAATCTGAACCTGAGAAACATCATCAAGCCGTACCCGTCGCCGATTATTACCGGGCGCGGTATCGACCTTGACTTCGCAATGCTCGCCGCCGGTCTGGCGCTGCTGGGCCTGGGCCTGGTGATGATTACCTCGGCCTCTTCCGAAGTGGCTGCCGTGCAATCGGGCAATACGCTGTACATGATGATCCGTCACCTGGTGTATCTGCTGATCGGTATCGGTTCCTGCATTGTGACCATGATGATCCCCATCGCCACTTGGCAGCGCCTGGGCTGGTTGATGCTGATCGGCGCGTTCGGCTTGCTGGTGATGGTGATCCTGCCGGGCATCGGTCGCGAGGTGAACGGCTCGATGCGCTGGATCGGTTTCGGCGCGTTCAACGTGCAGCCATCGGAAATCGCCAAGGTGTTCGTGGTGATCTACCTGGCTGGCTATCTGGTGCGACGTCAGAAGGAAGTGCGCGAGAGTTGGATGGGGTTCTTCAAGCCATTCATCGTGCTGCTACCCATGGCCGGTCTGTTGCTGATGGAGCCGGATTTTGGCGCAACGGTAGTAATGATGGGCGCGGCGGCGGCGATGCTGTTTCTTGGCGGTGTTGGGCTGTTGCGATTCGCGTTGATGGTGGTGCTGGCGGTTGTTGCGGTTTATCTGCTGGTTCTGGCGCAACCCTATCGGATGGCACGCTTGATTACCTTCACCGATCCCTGGTCCGATCAGTTTGGTGCCGGTTACCAGTTGACCCAGGCGCTGATTGCTTTTGGTCGAGGCGGCTGGTTCGGTGTCGGGCTGGGCAACAGCGTGCAGAAACAGTTCTACCTGCCTGAAGCCCATACTGACTTCGTATTCTCGGTGCTTGCCGAAGAGCTGGGTGTCGTGGGCTCGCTGTGCACGGTAGCGCTCTTTGTGTTCGTCTGCGTGAGGGCCCTTTACATAGGCCTATGGGCCGAGAAAGCCAAGCAGTTCTTTGCCGCCTACGTGGCTTACGGGCTGGCATTCCTTTGGATCGGTCAGTTCCTTATCAACGTCGGAGTGAATGTCGGGCGTCTGCCGACCAAGGGGCTGACCCTGCCATTCCTCAGTTACGGTGGCAGTTCGTTGGTGATTTGCTGCATCTGCCTGGGCCTGTTGCTGCGCATCGAGTGGGAGAGTCGCACCCACCTGGGCAGCGAAGAGATGGAATTCAGCGAAAGCGACTTCGCCGAGGAGCCGACCCATGGGCGCTAATGTGCTGATCATGGCAGGCGGCACCGGGGGGCACGTGTTCCCGGCGCTGGCGTGTGCGCGGGAATTCCAGAACCGTGGCTACAGCGTGCACTGGCTGGGTACGCCGCGCGGCATCGAGAATGAACTGGTGCCAAACGCCGAATTACCGCTGCACCTGATCAACGTCACCGGCCTGCGTGGCAAGGGCAAGTTGTCGCTGCTCAAGGCGCCGTTTGTGTTGCTCAAAGCGGTGTGGCAGGCGCGCAAGGTCATTCGTGAGTTGAAGCCAGTGTGTGTGCTCGGCTTTGGCGGTTACGTGACCGGCCCCGGCGGCGTTGCGGCCAGGCTGGCCGGTGTGCCGGTGATCGTGCACGAACAGAATGCCGTGGCCGGCACCGCCAACCGTCTGTTGGTGCCGCTGGCCGCGCGGGTGTGTGAAGCGTTCCCGAACACCTTTGGCTTGTCGAGCAAACGTCGCACCACCGGCAACCCGGTGCGCACCGAATTGTTCATGGGCATCGCCCGCGCTGCATTGGCCGGGCGCAAGGCGCACCTGTTGATCCTGGGCGGAAGCCTGGGCGCTGAACCGCTGAACAAATTGCTGCCCGAAGCCGTGGCGCAACTGCCGTTGGACCTGCGTCCGGAGATCTTCCACCAGGCCGGCAAAAACCACGATGAAGTCACCGCTGCGCGTTACCGCGAAGCCGGTGTGGAGGCCAACGTACAGCCTTTCATCAAAGACATGGCCCAAGCCTATGGCTGGGCCGACCTGGTGGTCTGTCGCGCTGGCGCGCTGACCGTCAGTGAACTGGCCGCCGCCGGTCTGCCGTCCTTGCTGGTGCCTTTGCCCCATGCGATCGACGATCACCAGACCCGCAACGCCGAATATTTGGCCGGGGAGGGCGCTGCCTTCCTGCTGCCGCAAAGAACGACTGGCGCCGCCGATTTGGCCGCACGCCTGACCGAGGTTTTGATGCAACCGGAACGACTCAACAGCATGGCGAGCACCGCAAGCCGCCTGGCCAAACCTGAAGCAACCCGCACCGTGGTCGATATCTGCCTGGAGGTGGCCCATGGTTGAGAATCAGAAAGCCATGCCACAGCCGGAAATGCGCCGCATCCGTCGCATCCACTTCGTCGGTATCGGCGGCGTGGGCATGTGCGGCATTGCCGAAGTGTTGCTTAACCTGGGCTATCAGGTATCCGGTTCGGACTTGAAAGAATCCCTGGTCACCGACCGCCTCAAGTCCTTCGGCGCGCAGATCTTTATCGGCCACCGTGCCGAGAACGCCGCCGAGGCCGACGTGCTGGTGGTGTCCAGCGCCGTGAACACCTCCAACCCGGAAGTGGCAACCGCCCTTGAGCGCCGTATTCCGGTGGTGCCACGTGCCGAGATGCTCGCCGAGCTGATGCGCTACCGCCACGGCATCGCCGTCGCCGGTACCCATGGCAAGACCACGACCACCAGCCTGATCGCCTCGGTGTTCGCCGCCGGTGGCCTGGACCCGACGTTCGTGATCGGTGGCCGCCTGAATGCAGCCGGCACCAATGCACAGCTGGGCACCAGCCGCTACCTGATCGCCGAAGCCGACGAAAGCGATGCCAGCTTCCTGCACCTGCAGCCGTTGGTGGCCGTGGTCACCAACATCGACGCCGACCACATGGCGACCTACGACGGCGACTTCAACAAATTGAAGAAAACCTTCGTCGAGTTCCTGCACAACCTGCCGTTCTACGGGCTGGCGGTGGTGTGCCTGGACGATCCGGTGGTGCGCGAAATCCTGCCGCTGGTCAAGCGTCCGACCGTCACCTACGGTTTCAGCGAAGACGCCGACGTGCGTGCGATCAATGTGCGTCAGGAAGGCATGCAGACCTATTTCACCGTGCTGCGTCCGGATCGTGAGCCGTTGGACGTGTCGGTGAACATGCCGGGCAACCACAACGTATTGAACTCCCTGGCAACCATTTGCATCGCTTCCGATGAAGGCGTCAGCGATGAAGCCATCGTCGAAGGGCTGTCGCGCTTTGCCGGTGTGGGCCGACGCTTCCAGGTCTACGGGCAACTGCCGGTAGACGGTGGCGACGTGATGCTGGTGGACGACTACGGGCATCACCCGACCGAAGTTGCCGCCGTGATCAAGGCCGTGCGCGGCGGCTGGCCGGAGCGCCGCCTGGTGATGGTCTACCAACCGCACCGCTACAGCCGTACTCGCGACCTGTACGACGATTTCGTCAATGTGCTGGCCGATGCCAACGTGCTGCTGCTGATGGAGGTTTACCCGGCCGGTGAAGAGCCGATCCCGGGCGCCGACAGCCGCAAGCTGTGCAACAGCATCCGTCAGCGGGGCCAGTTGGACCCTATCTATATCGAGCGTGGCGTGGACCTGGCGCCGATCGTCAAGCCGCTGCTGCGTGCCGGCGATATCCTGCTGTGCCAGGGCGCCGGTGATATCGGCGGCCTTGCGCCTAAGTTGCTGGCGAGCCCGCTGTTTGCAGCCGCCAAGAAGGGAGCGTCGAAATGACTGCTGACTACGGCTCCCTGTTTTCGACAATCGCGCCAGCCGACTTCGGCCGCGTGGCCGTATTGTTCGGCGGCAAGAGCGCCGAGCGCGAAGTGTCGCTCAAGTCCGGCAACGCCGTGCTCGACGCGCTGCAAAGTGCCGGCGTGAATGCGTTCGGGATCGACGTGGGCGATGATTTCCTCGCGCGTCTGCAAGCGGAAAAAATCGACCGCGCCTTTATCATCCTGCACGGCCGCGGCGGTGAAGACGGCAGCATGCAGGGCCTGTTGGAGTGCGCCGGTATTCCTTATACCGGCAGCGGCATCCTGGCCTCGGCGCTGGCGATGGACAAACTGCGCACCAAGCAGGTATGGCACAGCCTGGGTATTCCCACCCCGCGTCACAGTGTTCTGTGCAGCGAAGACGATTGTATTTCTGCAGCCAAGGAACTGGGCCTGCCTTTGATCGTCAAACCTGCCCATGAAGGCTCCAGTATCGGCATGGCTAAAGTGAACTCGGCCGCCGAATTGATCGACGCATGGAAAGCGGCAAGTACCTACGATTCGCAAGTGTTGGTGGAACAGTGGATTTCCGGTCCCGAGTACACCATCGCCACCCTGCGTGGCCAGGTATTGCCGCCCATCGCCCTGGGCACGCCCCACACGTTTTACGACTACGACGCCAAGTACGTGGCTTGCGATACGCAGTACCGGATTCCGTGCGGCCTCGACGCAACCAAAGAACAGGAATTGATGGACCTCACGGCGAAAGCCTGTGAGGCGCTCGGTATCGCCGGTTGGGCGCGGGCAGACGTGATGCAGGATGACCAGGGCAACTTCTGGTTTCTTGAAGTCAACACCGCACCGGGGATGACCGACCACAGCCTGGTACCGATGGCCGCCCGTGCCGCCGGCCTGGATTTCCAGCAGTTGGTGCTGGCTATCCTGGCCGCCAGTATTGAGCCAAGAGGCTAACTCCATGAAAGGCGCATCGCTTCGTCATCAGCCCCCACACGCACCGAGCCGCAAGCCGGTGCCCCGGGGTGCCAGTCGCATGGTGGCTAAAGAGCCGATGTCGGCGCGCCTGCCGAAAGCCAATTTCGGTTTCCTCAAGGCGCTGTTCTGGCCGGTGTTGCTGGTGGTGTTGGGCTTCGGCACTTACGAAGGCGCGCAGCGTCTATTGCCATACGCCGACCGCCCGATTACCAAAATCAGCGTGCAGGGCGACCTGAGCTACATCAGCCAGCAGGCGGTGCAGCAGCGCATCGGTCCGTTCCTGGCGGCAAGCTTCTTCACCATTGACCTGGCCGGCATGCGCCGGGAGCTGGAGCAGATGCCTTGGATCGCTCATGCCGAAGTGCGGCGTGTATGGCCTGACCAGGTGACGATCCGCCTGGAAGAACAACTGCCGGTGGCCCGTTGGGGCGACGAGGCGCTGTTGAACAACCAGGGCCAGGCGTTCACCCCGCGTGAGCTGGCCAACTACGAGCACCTGCCGCAGCTGTTCGGGCCGCAGCGGGCGCAGCAGCAAGTGATGCAGCAGTACCAGGCCTTGAGCCAGATGCTGCGGCCACTGGGCTTCTCCATTGCGCGCCTGGAACTGCGTGAACGGGGCAGCTGGTTTTTGACAACCGGGGCAGGCAGTTCCGGCCCGGGCATCCAGTTGTTGCTGGGACGCGACCGCTTGGTGGAGAAGATGCGCCGCTTTATTGCCATCTACGACAAAACCTTGAAAGAACAGATTACGAACATTGCGAGCGTCGACCTGCGTTACGCCAACGGCCTTGCCGTCGGCTGGCGTGAACCGGCTGCGCCCACGGCAGCGCAACCCGCTGTCGCGAAGAATTAAGAAGAGGCAGGACCCATGGCAAACGTGCAAAGCGGCAAAATGATCGTCGGTCTCGATATCGGCACCTCCAAGGTGGTGGCGCTGGTGGGCGAGGTCGGGGAAGACGGCGCGATCGAAATCGTCGGTATTGGCACGCATCCGTCCCGGGGCCTGAAGAAGGGCGTGGTGGTCAACATCGAGTCCACCGTGCAATCGATCCAGCGCGCCATCGAAGAAGCGCAGCTGATGGCCGGTTGCCGAATCCACTCGGCGTTCGTCGGCGTGGCCGGCAACCATATCCGCAGCCTGAACTCCCACGGCATCGTGGCGATCCGCGACCGCGAAGTCAGCTCGGCCGACCTGGAACGCGTGCTTGATGCCGCCCAGGCCGTGGCGATCCCGGCTGACCAGCGCGTGCTGCACACCCTGCCGCAGGATTACGTGATCGATAACCAGGAAGGCGTTCGCGAGCCGCTGGGCATGTCGGGCGTACGTCTGGAAGCCAAGGTCCATGTGGTGACTTGTGCGGTCAACGCCGCGCAGAATATCGAGAAGTGCGTGCGCCGTTGCGGCCTGGAAATCGATGACATCATCCTCGAGCAACTGGCCTCGGCCTACTCGGTGCTGACCGACGACGAAAAAGAACTGGGCGTCTGCCTGGTGGATATCGGCGGCGGCACCACCGATATCGCGATCTTCACCGAAGGTGCGATCCGTCACACGGCCGTGATCCCGATTGCCGGCGACCAGGTCACCAACGACATTGCCATGGCACTGCGCACGCCGACTCAGTACGCCGAAGAAATCAAGATCCGTTACGCCTGCGCCCTGGCCAAACTGGCCGGCGCCGGCGAAACCATCAAGGTGCCGAGCGTGGGCGATCGTCCACCGCGCGAACTGTCGCGCCAGGCCCTGGCCGAAGTGGTCGAGCCACGCTACGACGAACTGTTCACCCTGATCCAGGCTGAGCTGCGCCGCAGCGGCTACGAAGATTTGATCCCGGCCGGCATCGTGCTGACCGGTGGCACCTCGAAGATGGAAGGCGCGGTCGAACTGGCCGAGGAAATCTTCCATATGCCGGTGCGTCTGGGCGTGCCTCATGGCGTGAAGGGCCTGGGCGACGTGGTGCGCAACCCGATTTATTCCACCGGTGTGGGCTTGCTGTTGTACGGACTGCAAAAGCAGACCGACGGCATTTCCCTGTCGGGCCCGAGCAACCGAGACAGCTATCGCAGCGACGACGAGGCCAAGGCGCCGTTGTTCGAGCGGTTGCAGGCTTGGGTAAAAGGGAACTTCTGACGAAGTTGGCTTCAAGCGACAAGTTACAAGCTTCAAGTTTGCAGCTCATGGCTTGCAACTTGGAGCTGCTGTAAAGCAGTAGGCGAAAAAACTAGAGAAAATGAAAGGAGAGGGAACATGTTCGAACTCGTAGACAACATCCCCGCCAGCCCGGTCATCAAAGTGATCGGTGTCGGCGGTGGCGGCGGCAACGCTGTCAACCATATGGTCAAGAGCAACATTGAAGGCGTTGAATTCATCTGCGCCAACACTGATGCCCAGGCGCTGAAAAGCATTGGCGCGCGCACCATCCTGCAATTGGGCACCGCGGTGACCAAAGGCCTCGGCGCCGGCGCCAATCCGGAAGTCGGCCGTCAAGCCGCCCTGGAAGACCGCGAGCGTATTGCCGAAGTGCTGCAGGGCACCAACATGGTGTTCATCACCACTGGCATGGGCGGCGGTACCGGTACCGGTGCAGCGCCGATCATTGCCGAAGTGGCCAAGGAAATGGGGATTCTGACGGTTGCAGTTGTGACCCGTCCGTTCCCGTTCGAAGGCCGCAAGCGCATGCAGATCGCCGACGAAGGTATCCGTCTGCTGTCTGAAAGCGTCGACTCGTTGATCACCATTCCCAACGAGAAGCTGCTGACCATCCTGGGCAAGGACGCGAGCCTGCTGTCCGCCTTCGCCAAGGCTGACGACGTACTGGCCGGTGCCGTTCGCGGTATCTCCGACATCATCAAGCGCCCAGGCATGATCAACGTCGACTTTGCCGACGTACGTACCGTGATGAGCGAAATGGGCATGGCGATGATGGGTACCGGCTGCGCCAGCGGTCCGAACCGTGCACGCGAAGCCACCGAAGCGGCCATCCGCAACCCGCTGCTCGAAGACGTGAACCTGCAAGGCGCACGCGGCATTCTGGTGAACATCACCGCCGGTCCTGACCTGTCCCTGGGTGAGTACTCCGACGTGGGTAGCATCATCGAAGCCTTCGCTTCCGAGCACGCCATGGTCAAGGTCGGTACCGTTATCGATCCGGATATGCGCGATGAGCTGCATGTCACCGTAGTTGCCACCGGCCTGGGTGCCAAGATCGAGAAGCCTGTGAAGGTGATCGACAATACCCTGCACGGTAGCCAGGCCAGTCAGGCCACCGCCGCTCCAGCCCCTGCGCGTCAGGAGCTGCCGTCGGTGAACTACCGCGACCTGGATCGTCCGACTGTGATGCGCAACCAGGCTCAGGCCGGTGCTGCAGCGTCCCGTAGCCCGAATCCGCAAGATGACCTGGACTACCTGGACATCCCGGCATTCCTGCGTCGTCAGGCCGATTAATGGAATGTATCAGGGCTATGAAGGTGATTGGTGTTCAGCAAAGGTCTGGTCTGCTATTATCGCCAGCCTTTGTTGATACCAGTTCGCAATTTGCGCTGAAGCGGTCCAAGCCATGATTAAACAACGCACCCTGAAGAATATTATTCGTGCCACAGGTGTAGGTCTGCACTCCGGGGAAAAGGTCTACCTGACCCTCAAGCCTGCACCTGTCGACACCGGCATCGTGTTTGTGCGTGCCGACCTGGACCCTGTGGTGCAGATACCTGCTCGCGCGGAAAACGTTGGCGAAACCACTATGTCGACCACATTGGTCAACGGTGACGTCAAAGTGGACACGGTGGAGCACTTGCTCTCGGCCATGGCCGGTTTGGGCATCGATAACGCCTACGTCGAGCTCTCCGCGTCCGAAGTCCCGATCATGGATGGCAGCGCTGGACCCTTCGTATTCCTGATTCAATCTGCCGGCCTGGAAGAACAGGACGCAGCCAAGAAGTTCATTCGCATTCTGCGGGAAGTGACAGTAGAAGACGGCGACAAGCGCGCCACCTTCGTCCCGTTCGAAGGCTTTAAAGTGAGCTTTGAGATCGATTTCGATCACCCGGTATTCCGTGACCGCACCCAAAGTGCAAGCGTGGATTTTTCCAGCACTTCGTTCGTAAAAGAAGTCAGCCGCGCCCGTACCTTTGGTTTCATGAGTGACATCGAGTACCTGCGCAAGCACAACCTCGCACTCGGCGGCAGCGTTGAAAACGCCATCGTGGTCGACGCGGATGGTGTACTGAACGAAGACGGCCTTCGCTATGAAGACGAATTCGTGAAGCACAAGATCCTCGATGCAATCGGTGACCTCTACCTGCTGGGCAATAGCCTGATAGGCGAGTTCAAAGGCTTCAAGTCGGGCCACGCCCTTAACAACCAGCTGCTGCGCAAGTTGATTGAGCAGACAGATGCTTGGGAAGTCGTGACCTTCGAAGATGCCAGCACCGCACCGATCTCTTACATGCGTCCCGTTGCGGCGGTGTAAGTAACAACTCTCTTTCTTTAGTTTTTAAAGGCTGCCCTCGGGTGGCCTTTTTTTCGTCTCGTAAAAACCTGGGTGGTTATTCAGAAAGGATACGTTCCATTCAGCGTTATAGAATTTTCTGGCAAAGATTTTACATTTTTCCTGAGTCGGAATTTGAGAGTTCCTAGTGTAGTGTTTCCTCCGAAGCTTGGCATGGATGCTCTGATAATGATGTTGGCCAGTTTCGGAGTTATGACTATGTTTTCTATTTTCAAGGCTGTTGGTATCGATATTTTTGTCGGTAGTTACTCGGCATTATTGGCGCAGTGGGTTGTACGCTATGAGTTTCGTGCTTTGGCTGGAGTTTGTAGAGTATGAAAAAAAATGACGCTGTTTTAAAGCTGTTCGGTGATCAGATTGGTCTGCCTGATCTTAAGTTTGATGAGTGCCAGATGTGCCAAATGAAGATAGAAGGCATGAAGTTGGCGATTTATGATAATCGGGCTCAAGGATGTATCAGCCTGATTTGCGAATTTCCCCATGTTGCGATAGATGGTTTGGAAATGGACAGCTGGTACCGCTTGCTATTTGAACGTCAGATGGGTTTCTTGCACGAACATATCCCTGTGGTCGGATTCAATAGTGCATCCACAGCGCTGTTGGCAATGAGCCATATTGTAGAGGGTGATGTGTCGCCTAAACGACTTAGCGAGAAGTTGAATGCCCTTATCGATTGGGTTTTGGAAAGTTCATATATGTTTGACACACGCACTCTGAATTCAGCTCGGGTTATACCTGCCCCGGCCCATCATCAATTCCTTCGTCTCAGTGGTGCTCACTATGCCTAGTATCAGCCAGATCAAGACCCCTGGTTTGATTGATTATGCTAAACACGCCGGAAATGAAGGCGTTTTGCAGGGTAATCATATAGAACGTGTGTTTGCGAAAGCAGACGTGGGAATCGGTAACGGTATCGCTAAACCTTATTCATCAAGCGACCGGCCTACCATGAATGAAGATGTAGCCGCTCGCCAGATAACCAAAGGAATACGCCAATTTATCAGCGGGAAGTCCCACGAGCGGATGATAAAAAATGGAACGCTATGGAACACCGTTCCTGTCTCTTCGGAAAAAACTTATGTCGATGGCCTTTCTAAGACTAACCTGCGCAATCTTCGAAATGAGTTGGGTGAACTAACTCCGGATGAGAAGCAATTTTTGAATAACTATTTCGAAAGTTCGTTATATGCGACGCATAGTACTGGAGCTCCGGTAAAACGCGACGATGGTAGCGTCGGCTTGTTTTCACGTCAAAAATTGATTGATCGTAATATCATTTTTAACACGGAGAACTCTCCCCAAGAAGATATTAAGATTCTCGGCAATGACGATTTTGTATTTTTTGCCTTGGAAGCGGGAGGCGAGCCAAAAAAACCAAGCAGTCGTTTTGGCGGAACTACCTTTCGTTTTGACTTTGAAAGCCCGGCGTTCAAGGATGCTGCGTGGGTGAGTTTGGTAGAAATGAGGTTTGCGCAAACACCGTATCTTGAACGACATATCGAACCGCTGACGCAAGGCGAATTTAAGGATATTTCCAGGCGAAAGCTGGAACCTTTCCAGACCGTATTTTCCGGGGATGACATGAAAGCGGGAATCGGACTGTCGATTATCAAGGATCTGCGCAAGTTACCGCCGGAATCAAGTAAACGTCTGCTGGCGGGCACAGGGGAAGAACATATGAATAAGTTGATTAACGGCTTGTATCGTCCTGAGATAAAAGTTGCGAGGCACTTTTTCTCGGATAGCTACATGGAGGCGGCCGTCAAAAAAGATGATAAGACAGGTAAATTGTAAGTGAGTCAGCCAATACTCTACGGACGTCGATAAAGCTTTCTGCGCTCACTGCGCGCGATCGTCTCAATGGCGGATTGCATCGACTATACGATTACGTCCGCCATGCTTGGCCTCATACAACGCCTGGTCCGCACTAAGCAGCAGCGCTTCCAGGGATTGGCGGTTGCGTTTGTCCCAGGTACTCATGCCGATACTCACGGTAATCGGCCCTTCGCTGCCTGCCGCCCGTGGCAAGCGTTCGACGCTGCTGCGGATGTGCTCGGCGATGACCATCGCGCCCTTGGCGTCGGTATGGGGCAGCACCACCGCGAATTCTTCACCGCCGTAGCGCGCCGCGAGGTCAGCCGGGCGGCGGATATTGTCGCCGATGACCTGGGCCACGGCGCGCAAGGCCTCGTCGCCGCCGCTGTGACCGTGGCGGTCGTTGAAGGCTTTGAAGTGGTCTACGTCAATCATCAGCAGGGTCAGCGCTTCGGTCGAGCGTTGGGCGCGGTCCCATTCCTGGCGCAGGCGTTCGTCCAGGACGCGGCGGTTGGCCAGGCCGGTCAGGGGGTCGGTGGCTGCCAGTTCTGACAGCACTCGCTCCGCGCGATAGCGACGTCGCAGCTCGCGACGCAGCATCCAGGTCAGCCACAGCAAACCGACGCACAGAATGCCGGTGGCACCGCTGGTGAGCAGCGCGGCGCGTTTCCAAGGGGCGAACACATCTTCGCGGGACAACGCCACCACCACAATCAGCGGCAGGTCGCCCACGGTGGTGAATGTATACAGCCGTTCCTTGCCGGTGATGGCCGAGACGGCCTGAAAGCTGCCGCTGCCTTCGCGCAGGATGCGCTTGAAGTTCGGGCGTTCGCTCAGGTCCTTGTCGATCATGTCGCGTTCGAGCAACGGTTGCTGGGCCAGTAGAATGCCGCGATTGTTGAGCAGATTGACGCTGCTGCCGTTGCCGATGGTGAGGGTATTGAACAACTGGTCGAAGTACGCCAGGCGCATGGTCGCCACCGCCACCCCGGTAAACTCGCCATTGGGGCCTGATACGCGGCGGCTGAAGGCCATGCGCCAGACCTGATCGCACTCGCAGTGCACCCTGAACGGCCGGCTGATAAACAGCCCGGCTTGAGGGTTATTCACATGGGCCTGGAAATAGTCGCGGTCGGCAAAATTGCGCGCGGTGGGTTGCAGGGTCGACGAGTCGGCGATCACCGTGCCATTGGCATCGAGCATCAGCACTTCACCCTTGAAGGGCGCGGCGGTTGCCAAGTCAAACTGCAGCAGATGCTGAATGTTCGCATCGACCTTGGCCAGGTCCTCGCGCTGCCTGGCCGCAATCAGCCCCTTGAGAGCCAGGTCGTAGAGCTCGACGTTACGCAGCGCATCGGCGTTGATCAGTTGGGCAATGTTCGTGGTCGAGCGCGTAGCCGCCTGCAGCGTACTGGCATGTTCGCGAACCAGTAAGGCCGCGACGATGATGACGATCAGGACGACGGTCAGGCCGCTGCCCAGGAGCAGCAGCAATTCCGGGTGTGCTGGCGGGGGACGAACACGGCGTTGACTCATCGGGCAGACTTCAGCGAGATAGATGCTGGCAGTTTAGTTCTACCCGATGAAAATTGAATACTCAGCTAAAAAGAAAGATTCGAGCCCTCAAAACACGTCAATCGGATAGTCGACGATCACCCGATATTCATCCACATCACGATCCACCGCCGAATAACCGCGGCCGCCTCGGTGCGTGGCCCATTGCAGGCGCACGGCGAGGTCCTTGGCGTGACCGTCCTGCACTACGTATTTCAGATCGATATCCCGTTCCCAGTGTTCAGCGTCTTTGCCGTCGGCGCTGTACCAGGCGCTGTAGCCACGGCTTTGCGGATCGACCTGGGTCAGATCGGTCTTGCCGCTGATGTAAGACACCGCCGAGGTCAGGCCTGGCATGCCAAGGCCGGCAAAATCATAAGCGTACTTGAGCTTCCACGAGCGCTCATTCGGACCGTTGAAGTCCGAGTATTGCTGGGAATTGTCCAGGTACACGCTGTCGCCCTGGGTGATGTAGTCGAACGGTGTGTTGCCGTTGACCCGCTGATAGGCGGCGGTGACGCTGTGGCTGCCCACGCCCACGGTGAAATGTAGGCTCCAGGTGTTGTTGTCGATGTCGCCCAGCAGGGATTGGCCGGTGTCCTGCGTATGGTAGTAGTGCAGGCCTGGGTTAAGGCTGACGCGGTCGTTCAACGCGTAGGTGTAATCCAGATCGTAGTAGTACTGCTGCCAGACGTCCTTGAGTTGCGACGCATAGAGGTTGCTGGTCACACCCGGCGCAGCGCTGAACGATACACCGGCCCAGTCCAGGTGCTGGCTGTCGTGGTTATCGGGCAAGGCGCCGTAGCTGGTGCCGATGCGCCGGTGGCCGCTCTGGTTATAGAGCTTGGTGAAGCTGGCCTGGCCGCCTTCGAACATCCAGCCGTCCAGGCTGCGGTTGGTCAGGCTGACGCCACGGAAGGTCTGCGGCAGCATGCGCGTCATGCCACCGGCGATCACCGGGTTGTTGAGGAACAGGTCGCCGGCTTTGAGTTCGGTGTCGAAGGCGCGCATTTTCAAGGTGCCGCCGGCGGTGGAGAACGACCCCGGCGCCTTGCCGCTGCCGGTGTCGCTGCCATAGGGAAGGATGCTGGAACCGTCAGTGCCGCCACCGCCGTCAAGCTTGAGACCGAGCATGGCATGGGCGTCCAGGCCGAAACCGAGCGTTCCCGGGGTATAGCCGGACTCGAAGGTGCCGATAAAACCCTGGCCCCATTCCTTGCTGTCATCGGTGTGGATATCACGACGGTCGCGGTTCATGTAGTAGTTGCGGGTGTCGACTGTCAGGTGTGAACCTTCGACGAAACCGTCGACGGGGACGCTGTCCGCCGCGTGAGCGATGGGCGCAATCGTTGCGGTAATCGCGAGGAATAACGGGGTGAACGTCAGCGAGTTCTGCACCGGTGGAGCTCCTTTGGATCAGACGTAAACGGCCGGTGTCGTGGGAAATGCCCGGCCTTTTTTGACGGCAAAAAAAAGCCGCTGAAGGTCAGCGGCTTTAAGACAGATTCCCAGCGTAGAGCCCTGGAAATAAGTCGAGGGAAATTCGGGTAAACGGGGCAGCTGTCTTTGCCGTCGCGCTCATCGATGCGTCAAATTAACGCAGGCGAGCACTGCGAAACAGAGTGTAACAAGATAATGACTGTTGCCCAAACCGCAACAGTCACGCGCTCATACCGGCAGCGTGATACCAAAGGTATTGCCGCGTCTGTCGCTGCGTACAAACACATCCCCGCCGTGCATCAGCGCAATCGCCTTGACGATGGCCAGGCCCAACCCATGGTTCGCGCCGCTGTTACGCCGCGAGGCGTCGACCCGATAGAACCGCTCGAACAGCCGAGGCAGGTGTTCACTGGCGATGGTTTCGCCGGGGTTGGTCACGCCGATGGCGACGTGATGCGCCTGCACCTCGATGTGCACGTCGATGACCTGACCGGGCGCGGTGTGTTGCACGGCGTTGCTCAACAGGTTGATCAGCGCGCGACGCAGGTGGGCTCTCTCGATCTGCACCTGTGCGTCGCCATGGACCTGCACCTGCACCTGGGCGTCTTCGAGGATAAAGTCCAGGTAATCGAGGGTCGTTGCGACCTCGTCGGCCAGGGAGCTTTCGCTCAACTTGGTGGCCTTGGTGCCCTGGTCCGCGCTGGCGAGGAACAACATGTCGTTGACGATCGAACGCAGGCGCTCCAACTCTTCCAGGTTCGACTGCAGCACCTCCAGATAATGCTCGGCCGAGCGCCCGCGCGTCAGCGCCACCTGGGTCTGGCCGATCAGGTTGGTCAAGGGTGAGCGCAGCTCGTGGGCCACGTCGGCATTGAACGACTCCAGGCGCGAATAAGCCTGTTCCACGCGGTCCAGCGTGGCATTGAATGTGTTGACGAACTGCTTGAGCTCCGGCGGCAACGGTGACAACAGCAGGCGGCCGGAGAGTTTCGGCGGCGCCAGTTGGCTGGCCTCGTCCGAGAGCTTGCCCAGCGGCTTGAGGCCGATGCGCGAGACCCAGAACCCCAGCAGCGCCGCCAGCAGCACGCCCACCAGCGCCAGGCTGACCAGCGCCACCAGCAAGTGATGCTGGGTGGCGCGGAAGTTTTCGGTGTCGATGGCGATCATAAAGCGCAGCGGCGGGCGCTGGTCCTTGGCGGCGAACTGGCTGACCAGCACTTTGAGCGGATAACGCTGGCCGGGCAGGTGCAAGTCACGCTTACCGGTGCGTTCAGCGGCGAAGGCGCGAATGCGTGCGTCGGGGTTGCCGTATTCATAGGCCGGGTCGCTGCTGACCACCCAGAAATGAATGCGCTTGTCTTCTTCGCTCAGCAGTTTGAGCTTGTTGGTGATCTTGGCCCAGTGGTCCGGGGTGCCGAAGCGGTTCACCGAGGATTCGAGCACGCTGTAGCGTGCGTCCAGTTCGGCCTCCGGCAGCAGGCCCAGGCCGCGGTCCACTTGCTGGTACAGCGCGCCGCCGATCAGCAGGAAGATCAGCGCCGCCACCAGGGTGAACATGCCGCTCAGGCGCAGCGCAATGGAATCAGCCGGCACTGCGGTTCTCCAGCACATAGCCCATGCCACGGATGGTGTGCAGCAGTTTGTGTTCGAACGGGCCGTCGAGCTTGGCCCGCAGGCGCTTGATCGCCACTTCGACCACGTTGGCATCGCTGTCGAAATTGATGTCCCACACCATCTCCGCAATCGCTGTCTTGGACAGGATCTCGCCCTGGCGGCGCGCCAATACGCTGAGCAGCGAGAATTCCTTGGCGGTGAGATCCAGGCGCAGGCCGTTGCGACTGGCCTTGCGGCTGATCAGGTCTATCCACAAGTCGGCGACGGTCACCTGCACCGGCTCATGCCCGCCACTGCGGCGGGTCAACGCCTGCAGGCGCGCCACCAGTTCGAGAAACGAAAAGGGTTTGCCCAGGTAGTCGTCGGCGCCTTCGCGCAGGCCGCGAATGCGGTCTTCCACGCGCTCGCGGGCGGTGAGCATGATCACCGGGGTCTGCTTGCGCGCGCGTAACGCCCGCAGCACGCCAAAGCCATCGAGGCCCGGCAGCATCACGTCGAGCACGATAACGGCATAGTCGTTCTCCAACGCCAGGTGCAAACCTTCGACACCGTCACGGGCCACGTCGACGGTGTAGCCCTGTTCCGTCAGGCCACGGTGCAGATAGTCCGCGGTTTTTTCTTCATCTTCGATAATCAGGACGCGCATGACCCCGCCTCACTCTGTGGTCGCCAGCGCGGGCGCTGGTGTGGGCCGATGGAACAACTTTTCGAGGTACAAGTATATGACCGGCGTGGTGAACAGGGTCAGTGCCTGGCTCACCAGCAGCCCGCCGACCACCGCGATGCCCAGCGGCTGGCGCAGTTCCGCGCCGGGACCGGCACCCAGCATCAGCGGCACCGCGCCAAGCAGGGCGGCGAGGGTGGTCATGATGATCGGTCGGAACCGCGTGACGCAGGCCTGGTAAATCGCCTCCTGAGGCGCCAGGCCACGCACGCGCTGGGCGTCGAGGGCAAAGTCGATCATCAGGATGCCGTTCTTTTTCACGATGCCGATCAGCAGCACCAGGCCGATCAACGCCATGATCGAAAAGTCCTGGCCCATCAGGGTGAGCATGATCAGCGCGCCGAGGCCGGCCGACGGCAGGGTCGAGATGATCGTCAGCGGATGCACGAAGCTTTCGTACAGCACCCCCAGGATGATGTACACCGCCACCAGCGCCGCAAGGATCAGCCACGGCTGGCTGGCCAGTGAACTCTGGAATGCCTGGGCGGCGCCCTGGAAGCTGCCGATAAGGGTGCTGGGCATGCCGATCTCGGCCTTGGCCTGGTCGAGCATGATCACCGCATCGCCCAGGGCTACGCCGGGTGCCAGGTTGAAGGACAGGTTGGCGGCCGGGAACATGCCGTCATGGCTGATGGATAATGGCCCTACAGTCGGTGGGTCGACCTTGGCCAGCGCCGACAGCGGCACCATTTCGTTGGTCAAGGGGGAGCGCAGGTAGAAATAGTTCAGGCTCTCGGCCTTGCCGCGTTGTTGGCGATCCAGTTCCAGCACCACCTGGTATTGGTTGATCTCGGTCTGGAATTCGTTGATCTGGCGTTGGCCGAAGGCGTCGTACAGCGCCTGGTCGACATCGGTGGCGCTCAGGCCGAATCGTGCGGCGGCCTGCCGGTCGATGCTGATGTGGGTGATGCTGCCGCCCAGTTGCAAGTCGTTGGACAGGTCGCGAAAGGCCGGGTTGGCGCGCAGTTTCTCGGTGAGGCGCTGGGTCCAGGTGTTGAGCGTCGGGCCGTCGTTGCTCTTGAGCACATATTGGTACTGGGCGCGGCTCGGGCCGGAGCTGAGGTTGATATCCTGGCCGGCGCGCAGGTACAGCACAATGCCCGGCACCTTGGCGAGTTTCGCGCGGACGCGGTCGATAAACTGGCTGGCCGACACATCGCGCTCCCCACGCTCTTTCAAGGCGATCCAGAAGCGGCCGTTGGCGATGGTCTGGTTGCTGCCGGTCACCCCCACGGAATGGGAAAACGCCTGTACCGCCGGGTCGTCCTTGATGATCTCGGCCAGGGCCTTGTGTTTGGCGACCATGTCCGGGAAGGACACATCGGCCGCCGCCTCGCTGGTGCCGAGTACGAAGCCGGTGTCCTGCACGGGGAAGAACCCTTTGGGAATAAACACGTAGCCGACCACGGCCAACGCAAGCGTCACGCCGAAGATCGCCAGCATGCTGCGTTGATGGGCCAGGGCACGCCGCAGGTTGCGCGCGTAGCCGGCCAGCAGGCGCTCGCTGAAACCGGGCCTGGCCTGGGTGTGATGGCTGGGCGCGCGCATGAACAACGCGGCCAGGGTCGGTGCCAGGGTCAGGGACACCACCACCGAAATCAGAATGGTCGAGGTAGCGGTGAGCGCGAACTCCTTGAACAGCCGCCCGACCACACCCCCCATGAACAGCAGCGGAATAAACGCCGCCACCAGGGAAAAGCTGATGGACACCACCGTAAAGCCGATCTCGCCGGCGCCCTTGATCGCCGCCGCGCGCTGATCGAGCCCGGCCTCCAGGTGCCGGTGGATGTTCTCCACCACCACGATGGCATCGTCCACCACAAAGCCCACGGCGATCACGATGGCCACCAGGGTCAGGTTATTCAGGCTGAAGCCCATCAGGTACATCAGCGCAAAACTGGCGATCAGCGACACGCCGAGCACGCTGGACACAATCAGCGTGGCCGACAGTTGGCGCAGGAACAGCGCCATCACCGCCACCACCAGCAGGATCGCGATCAGCAAGGTCACTTCCACCTCATGCAGCGAGGCGCGGATGGTTTTGGTGCGGTCGCTCAGCACACTGACCTGCACCGATGCTGGCAACATGGCTTGCAGGCGCGGTAGCTGCGCCTGAATGCGGTCGACGGTCTCGACGATATTCGCGCCAGGCTGGCGCGAGATCACCAGGTTGACCCCGGGGGTGTCCCCGGACCAGGCCTGCACGTAGGCGTTTTCCGAGCCGTTGATGACCTTGGCGATATCGCGCAACTGCACCGGCGCGCCGTTTTTGTAGGACACGATCAATTGAGCGTAGTCCTGTGGCTGGAATAACTGATCATTGGTCGACAGGGTCGACACGCTGTTATCACCGTAGATCGCCCCCTTGGCCAGGTTCAGGCTCGACTGCTGAATGGCCAGGCGGATATCGGCAAGCGTCAGACCGATGGCCGCGAGTTTGTCGGGCGAAGCCTGCACGCGAATCGCCGGACGTTGCTGGCCGGTGATGTTGATCTGACCGACGCCATCGATCTGGCTGATCTGCCGGGCCAGCAGGGTTTCCACGTAGTCGCTCAGTTCGGTGCTGGGCATGCTGTCGGAGCTGACACTGAGGATCAGCACCGGGCTGTCCGCCGGGTTGACCTTCTTCCAGGTCGGCAGGCTCGGCATATCGCTGGGCAGCTTGCCGGACGCGGTGTTGATCGCCGCCTGCACTTCCTGGGCGGCAGTGTCGATGCTTTTGTCGAGGGTGAATTGCAGGGTCAGCAGGGTGGAGCCCAAGGCGCTGCTGGAGGTCATCTGAGTCACGCCGGGGATGGCGCTGAATTGCACTTCCAACGGTGTGGCCACCGACGAGGCCATCGTGTCGGGGCTGGCGCCGGGCAACTGCGCGGTGACTTGGATCGTCGGAAATTCCGCTTCCGGCAGTGGCGCAATGGCCAGGCGCGGGAAGGCAATCAGCCCGAGCAGCACCAGGGCGAAAGTCAGCAGCAACGTGGCGACCGGGTGGTCGACGCACCAGGCCGACGGCGAGCGGCTGCCGCTCATGGCTGCACCGTGGCGTCGACGGTCTGGATCGCCTGGGGCGGCTCCTTGAGCACCTCGACCCGCGCACCGGCCTTGAGCCGCGACTGACCGTCGCTGACCAGCACATCCCCGGCCTGCACACCGGTGATCAGGCTGAGGTCGCTGTTCTGATACGTCACCTGTACCGGCACCACTTCGGCCTTGTCACCGTTGACCCGGTACACAAAGTGCGAATCCAGGCCACGCTGCACGACGGTCGGCGGCACCACCAGGGCGTTTCTATCGAGGGCGGTCTGGATCTTGACGGTCACCAGTTGGCCGGGCCAGAGACGCTGGGCGGCGTTGCTGAACTCGGCCTTGGCGCGCAGGGTGCCGGTGGTGGAGCTGACCTGGTTGTCGATCAGGCTCAGGTGGCCCCGGCCCAGTAAATCGCCAGTCTGGCCGTCGGTGTCGGCACCCAGATAGGCGTCAACACTGGCTTTTTCCGGAGCGGCGATCAGGCCTTGCAGGGTCGGCAGCATCTGCTGCGGCAGGGAAAATTCCACGGCGATCGGGTCGATCTGCGTCACGGAAAACAGCCCCTGGGCATCGCTGCTGCGCAGGAAGTTGCCTTCATCCACCGTGCGAATACCGACGCGACCACTGACCGGCGAGCGAATCTGCGTGTAGGACAACTGCACTTGAGCCGAATCAATCGCCGCCTGGTTGCCCTGGGCGCTGGCCTTGAGCTGGTTGACCAGGGCTTGCTGCTGGTCATAGGTCTGCTTGGACACACCGTCGTCGACGCTCAATGCCTTGTAGCGCTTGAGGTTGACCTGCGCCACCTGCAACTGGGCCTGGCTCTCGCCCAGTTGGGCCCTGGCCTGGTCGAGGCCGGCGCGGATCGAACGATCATCGAGGGTGGCCAGCAGGTCGCCGGCCTTGACCCACTGGCCTTCCTTGACCAGCAACCGGGTGAGAATGCCATCCACCTGCGGGCGTACCACCACACTGTGCAGCGACAGCACCGTGCCGATGCCGCTGACAAAGCGCGGCACATCCTGCCGGGCCACGCTTACCACGCGTACCGGAATCGCGCTGGGTGCCGCCAGCCGAGGCTTGGCCGGGCGGGTCACGGCCCAGAGAACAACCGCGGAAACCACTAGGACTGCCGCGATCAGGGCGGTTTTTCGCTGAATGTGCATGGGCAGGGGGCCGGGACAGAGGAGTGGAATAGGTAGCGGCCTTTATAGCCCGCCAACCCGGTCAGCACGGTGACGGCTAACTGACAGGGCTGTCAGCAAACGCCGACCATTCGTACAGGCGGTGGTTAAAGAACCGGGGCGGGCAGGTATACTGCGCGCCAGCGTGGCCGGCAAGCGGTCTCGCTTCATTTTTCTGCACGCTCCGGAGCTTCCATGAATTCCCCGACACAATCCCCCGTTGAAGCGGCCGACCTCGCCGATCCGGCCAGCGCCGAAGGCGTTGAAAAGGCCGAGATCCCGGCGTTCAAGTTTCCCTTCAAACCGGGTGAACTTGCCGGAGCCAAGAACGCCGCGCAGCCCTGGTACAAGAACGGCGCCAAGAACGGCCACACCAAGACTCCCGGAATGGCCCCGCCCGGCACGCGTCGCTCCATGGGTAAACGCTGAGTGTAATTACCGTTTAATCGTGATGGCATTTGCCTACAAGCTCTGCTGATATTTCTGCTTGTAGGATCAAGTCCGTTTCTAGAAAGCTTGCCTGCCTTTGCTGCGCCCGTGCATACCGGGCGAGGGGCGATGAGGCTGGTTTCTCTGGAAAAGGATGTTTCCCGTGGCTCTGATACACCTCTGTGTAGCGCTCGCCCTGTTGCTTTCGGTGGATGCCGTCGCGGCCGCCGACCCACCGCGTCAAGAAGTCCGATTTGCCGTCGCCGCGCTGTTCCCCCCGTTCCAGAGCCGCGACCCACAAGGGCAACTGGTCGGTCTGAATATCGAACTGGGTAATGCCCTCTGCGTGCAAATGCATGTGCGGTGTACCTGGGTCGACCAGGTACAGGTGGAAAACTTCCGCGCCCTGGATGCCCGGCGCTTCGACGCCATCATGGGGATCGCGCCCACCTCGGAACGCCGGCGATGGGCGAACTTCACCGATCTGCTCTACCCCTTCACCACCCGCCTGGTCGCGCGCAAGGCTTCCGGCCTGCTGCCCACCGCCAAGTCGCTCAAGGGCAAGCGGGTAGGGGTATTGCTGGGCAGCAATCGTGAGGCGTTCGCCCGTTCCAAATGGGCGCCGAAGGGCGTCATTATCAAAAGTTTCTGGCTCAACACCGACTTGGTCCACGGCCTGCTGGCGGGCGAACTCGACGCGACGTTGCAGGGCACCGTGGAAATTCGCGAGGCCCTGCTCGACACCGACGAAGGCCAGGCCTTCGACTTCCTGGGCCCGGCCGTTTCCGCCGAGCTGTTGGGCGATGGTGTGGCAATCGCGGTGCGCAAGCCTGATACCGCGTTGCGTCATGCGCTCAACCTAGCGCTTGAACAGTTGAAGCAGAACGGTGAGTACCAGCGGATCGTCGCGCCCTATCGCCTGGAAATTCCGAGATTTTAGGGTTTTTCCTACAGCATTACAGGATGAGTGCCGGGCGATTATGCGAGGAGTCCTGCTAAATCTACTGGGGTAGTCGGTGCGGCCATTGATAGGCGCCCGAAAGCCCTCTTATTTTTTGCAAGGACTGAATCATGATCCTGACACGACTGATGTTGGCGCTGGCTTTATGCACGATGACCGGTGTGTTGTGCTCCACGGCTTACGCGAAGGAAAAACGATCACAAGTCATACGGTTTGGCGTCGAGCCTCTGGTACCGCCTTTTGAAAGTCGCAACGCCAAAGGCGAGCTGGTGGGGTTGAATATAGAACTGGGCAACGCACTGTGCGCCCAACTCAAAAGGCGTTGCGAGTGGGTCGACCAGAGCTACGCCACCAATCTGGCGGCGCTTGAAGCCGGCCGCTTTGACGCGATCATGCCCATGTCCTCCACCCCCGCGCGGCGCAAGCAGATCGATTTCACCGATAACCTGTACCCGCTCGAAACCAGGCTGGTGGCGCGACGCGACCTGGCCCTGCAGCCTGATCTGAAGGTACTGCAGGGCCGCCGCATCGGCGTGCTGGCCGGTACCAGTCGGGAGGCCTACGCATTGGCGCGCTGGGCCCCCCATGGGGTCGAGGTGAAGACGTTCAAGCTCAACGCGCAGTTGATCGAGAGCCTGCGCAAGGGCGAGATTGATGCAACGTTGCAGGACAGCATCGAAATCTCGCAAGCCTTGTTGAAAACTGCGCAAGGTGTGGATTTCGCGTTTGCCGGGCCCGCCATCAAGGATGAAATGCTCGGCACCGGGGTTGCCATCGGCCTGCGCAAAACCGACCCTGAACTGCGTGACGCGTTGAACCAGGCCTTGCAACGACTCAAGGACAACGGCCAGCACGCCGCTATTACGGGACGTTATCTCGCCGCCGCGCCAGCGCCCCAGCGCCCTGTACTCCAACCTCTGGGCTTCTCTCCCGCCGACGCAGGCCTACCGTTTTCGCAAACGGTGCGGGCCGGGTCCTTGCTGTTTCTGTCGGGCTTGCTGGGTTTGGACAGCGCTGGCAAGCGCGTACCCGGTGGAATAGAAGCGGAAACCGCCAGGGCCTTGGAGAGCATGCGCACGATTCTCAAGGACAAGGGATTGTCGATGGAACGCGTTGTCAAGTGCACCGTGATCCTCGCCGATATCAACGATTTCGCCGCCATGAACAAAGTCTATAGCCGCTACTTCCCGGCGAATCATCTGCCCGCCCGAACCGCGTTCGCTGCCGGTCGGCTGCTACTGGATGCGCGCATCGAAATAGAGTGCGTCGCCAGCTATTGAGGGCGCCAATCAACACCGCGCGGATGGGCGGCGCGTCGCATCACGCCGCCCGCAGCGGAATAAATGTGTAATTGGCCGGCACCTCGGTGGCGATCTGCGCGCCGGCGTCCAGCAGTTGTTCGGCGATGTCCGGGCCGGACACCTGGAACACCCACTCACTGGCCGCAGAGGGGTGGGCCATCGCCAGCTCGATGGCCTGGGCGAATGCGCCCATGTCCGGCAGGTAGGCGGTGAAGCCATCGCCCTTGAGCGCCGTGGTGCGAATGCCCAGCAGGGCGCAGACCGCCTCCTTGGTTTGCACGTCGTCGCGGTCGGCCTGGCGTGATTGCTGGATCAACTGCGCGAGTTCCCGATCGACCAATTCGCCCCCGACGATCAGTGCCGGGCCCTGTTCCCAGGACTCCGGCGGGCAGTCCTTGGCCGCGGGGTTCAACGGGATGTGTGGGTTGATCTCCATCGGGTAGATGCGACAGACCAGCGGGCGCCGTTCATAGATGCGGCACAGGTTGTCTTCGTCAAGATTCCGGCAGCGTCCGGCGTTGTAGGCGGCGAAGGTAATCGCCACGAACGCCTCTGCTGTGCCGCTGGGGACTACCACCGAACGCCGTTCGGCGTGCTCGCGCTGTTGCACGGGCAACCCCAGGCCGTTGCCGAGAAAGCCCTCCACCAGAACGATGACGTTACCGCCGTCCGCCGCCCACATACGGGCTTCGTCGAGGGTCAGGGGCACGTGGTGGTCACTGCAGCATTTGCCGCAACCGACGCAGGAAAAATGAGTGTTCATGGCAGGCTGTCACCAGGCTAGGTCAGAGGGCATGCAACGGCGGTGACGGGTTTTTACCTCTGTTCACCGCAATACCGCTCTGGAAGCAAGTTATGCGCCAGTCATTCTTCGCTGACCACATCGCGCATGACAAACAGCATGCCCGCACTTTCATACAGTCGCCGGGCACGCAGGTTGGTTTCCAGCACCTTGAGGTCCACATAGGGCTCGCCGCGTTGCTTGAACACCTGGAACGCGTGCAGCAACAAGGCGCGACCCAGCCCCTGACCCTGGGCGCAGGGGTGCACGGACAGGTTCTTGATAAACGCGCTGGTCCAGCACTGGGCCACGCCCAGAATGCCCGTCTCGTTGCTGGCGACCAGGCACAGGGTGGGGTCGAACTCGGCATCGGTGACAAACCGGTCCTGCCAGGTGTGCAGATCAGGTACGCGGCCACCGCCCTGTTCCTGAGTCAGGCGCAATACCGCATGAATCGCCGGGGCCAGCTCATCGCGGTAATGATCCAACTGCGTACCGGCCGGCCACTGCGGCGCGGGCAGGCTCCCGGTGAGGGGGCGGCGCAGCAGCTGAAAATATGCAGCCATGGCTCAACGACCTTGTTGCGCCACGGTCTGGGCGGCCACCACCAGGCACTTGGTCAGCTCGGGGGACGAGAACTTGGTCAGCACCGCGTTGGCGCCAGCCAGCCGTGCTTTTTCACTGTTCATCGCACTGTCCAGAGAGGTGTGCAGCAGCACGTAGAGGTGCTGGAAGTCCGGGGTTTCGCGCAGGGTGCGGGTCAGGGCGTAACCGTCCATTTCGGACATTTCGATGTCCGACACCACCACGTTGATTTCTTCGCCGGTGCCTTGCAGCTCCAGCAGCACATCGATGGCTTCCTTGGCACTGCGCGCGGTGTGGCAGGTCAGGCCGAGGTTGCGCAGGGTATGCACCGACTGCTGCAACGCCACCTGGCTGTCATCCACCACCAGGATCCGCGCATGGCCGAGCACTTCGGCTTCTTCCATGGTCAGGTCGGTCGGCGCCGCTTCGATCGGGGCCGGGGCGATGCCGTGGATGACTTTTTCGATATCGAGCACCTGTACCAGGCCGCCTTCCACCTGCGTCACGCCGGTGATGAACGCGCGATTACCGCCGGAGCCGTAGGGCGGGGGGCGGATATCGGTGGTCAGGCAGTGCACGATCTTGCTCACCGCCTGCACGTGCAGGCCCTGCTTGGAGCGGCTCACATCGGTGACGATCAGGCAGCCACCATTCGGATCTTCCAGCGGCATCTCGCCAAGGGCGCGGCTCAGGTCGATCACCGACAGCGAGGCGCCGCGCAGGGTAGCGATGCCTTTGACGTGCGGGTGCGACTCCGGCAGTTTGGTCAGCGGCGGGCAGGGGATGATTTCGCTGACCTTCAGCAGGTTGATGGCCATCAGCTTGCCGCTGCGCAAGGTAAAGAGCAGAAGCGAGAGTGAATCTGCGCGGGCTTTGGAGGTAGGCATAAAAACCTTCTGTGAATCAGGGAGGACGATCTATGGAAGGTTATCGACCTGCGCGGCCCAGGCTTTAGCCCTTCCACACTTGCGGGTTCACCAGATCCTGCGGCTTCTGCCCGAGCAGGGCGCTGCGCAGGTTGTCCAGGGCACGGTTGGCCATGGCTTCGCGGGTTTCGGTGGTGGCCGAGCCGATGTGCGGCAGGGTCACGGCATTGCTCAGCTGGAACAGCGGCGACTCGGCCAGCGGTTCCTGCTCGTACACGTCCAGCCCGGCGCCGCGAATGGTCCGGTTCTGCAAGGCCTGGATCAGCGCCGGTTCGTCCACCACCGGGCCGCGGGAAATATTCACCAGGATGGCGCTGGGCTTCATCAGCCCCAGCTCGCGGGTGCTGATCAGGTGGCGGGTCTTGTCGTTCAACGGCACCACCAGGCAGACGAAGTCCGCTTCGGCCAGCAATTGCTCGAGACTGCGCAACTGCGCGCCCAGTTCCTGTTCCAGCGCCGGCTTGCGGCTGTTGCCGCTGTACAGGATCGGCATGTTGAACCCCAGTCGCCCGCGCCGCGCGACCGCCGCGCCGATATTGCCCATGCCGACGATGCCCAGGGTCTTGCCGTGCACATCGCAGCCGAACAACGGTGCGCCGACGCTGGCCTTCCACTGCCCGGCCTTGGTCCAGGCGTCCAGCTCGGCCACGCGGCGGGCGCTGCTCATCAACAGGGCGAACGCCAGGTCGGCGGTGCTTTCGGTCAGCACGTCGGGGGTGTTGGTGAGCATGATTCCACGCTCGGTGAGGTACGGCACATCGTAGTTGTCGTAGCCCACCGACACGCTCGACACCACCTTCAGCTTGCCCGCGCCTTCGAGCTGCGCGCGGCCCAGTTTGCGGCCCACACCGATCAAGCCGTGGGCGTGGGGCAGGGCCTCGGCGAACTGCGCGTTGATATCCCCCAGCTTGGGATTCGGCGCGATCACCTCGAAGTCCTGTTGCAGGCGTTCAATCATCGACGGGGTGATGCGGCTGAAGGCGAGGACAGTCTTTTTCATGGCAGGCGGGGCTCATCGACTACGGAAGAATGCCAGGCACGCTAACATTCCTGCCGGCGGTTGTCAGGACACCGCCGATCCAATCTGGGTACCGGACACACTGTGTTGTTTGCTGGCTATCAATTAGCCAACCGCACCCCACCCAGGCTGCCGCTCAATTCATACGCCACCAGTTCGGCCTGATGCGCCGCCAGAATCTCCGGCAGTGAGCCGCGCAGGTATTCCACCCAGGTTTTGATCTTCGCATCCAGGTACTGGCGCGACGGGTAGATGGCGTACAGGTTCAGCTCCTGGGAGCGGTAGTTGGGCATCACCCGCACCAGGGTGCCGTTGCGCAGGCCTTCGATGGCGGCGTACACCGGCAGCAGCCCGACGCCCATGCCGCTGGTGATGGCGGTTTTCATTGCGTCGGCCGAGTTCACCAGGAACGGCGAGGTGTTGATCGCCACGCTTTCCTGGCCTTCGGGGCCATTGAACGTCCATTTGTCCAACTGAATGACCGGGCTGACCAGGCGCAGGCAGGCGTGGTTGAGCAAGTCCTGGGGGCGCTGTGCGCACCCCTTGGCCTTGACGTAGTCCGGCGACGCGCAGGCGATGCTGTAGGTGATGCCCAGGCGCTGGGATACGAAGCCCGAGTCCGGCAGTTCGCTGGCCAGCACGATGGACACGTCATAGCCCTCGTCGAGCAGGTCCGGCACGCGGTTGGCCAGGGTCAGGTCGAAGGTCACGTCCGGGTGGGTGCGGCGGTAGCGGGCGATGGCATCGATTACGAAGTGCTGGCCGATACCGGTCATGGTGTGCACTTTCAGTTGCCCGGCGGGGCGGGCATGGGCGTCGCTGGCCTCGGCCTCGGCCTCCTCGACATACGCAAGGATCTGTTCACAGCGCAGCAGGTAGCGTTTACCCGCCTCGGTGAGGGCAATGCGGCGGGTGGTGCGGTTGAGCAAGCGGGTTTGCAGATGGGCCTCAAGGTTGGAGACCGCGCGCGAGACGTTGGCCGTGGTGGTGTCCAGCTGGGCGGCGGCGGCGGTGAAGCTGCCGGCTTCGGCCACGCAACTGAAGGCGCGCATGTTTTGCAAAGTGTCCATGGGGGGTTCTCAAGGTCGATGGCAAATTGTGACATGAAGTTGCCAGCAGGTGTGTATCCGCTGGGCACGACCTAAGTCGATGAAAATCCCCGCCAGGGCTCAGTCCAACCGCCAGGCCTCGCTGACTTTCGCCACATAGTGCGGCAGGTAAGCCAGCAACATCCGGTCCAATGCCTGTCGCGCCCGCGCACGATTTTCCGGTGTCGGCGCCGCAAGCGTGTCGGCGGCCTGCTGTGCCAGCGTTTCAACCGCCTGATCGAGTGCCGGGCCGATACGCCTGAGTGCGTCCAGCTCAGCGCTCAGGACACTGCCCGGTGATTGTCGGCCCATGGCGTCGAGCAGCTTGGACAGGTCTTCGCTGTGTGCCTCTATATAACGGTCCCAGCCGGGCCTGTCTTCGGGGTTGGCCAGGTAGCGGCGGGCGACCGGTAGCAGGTGGTCCAGCGAATCGGTGCCCCATTGCTCCTTGTGCAGCGATTGCCGGGTGCGCAACGACTGCAACTGGACGCCGGTGTAGTGGCTGATCGGTTCCGGCAAGGCCAGGTCGCGATGCTTGTCGCGGGTATGGCGGGTCAGAAGCACTACCGGTTGCCCATGCTTGATCTTGACCAGCACGTGGGTGGACGGCTGTCGGGCGGGGTCGAGCAGCGATGCGCTGATGGAGTGGATCAGGTCTTCCCAGTCGAAGGTTTGCTTACCCAGGGCCGCCAATACTTCGCGCAGTGCCGTGACCACCCCTTTTTTGCATTTGAGCGGGGCGATATCAATCGTCAGGTAGTCGCCACTCAAATGTGGATCGTCGGATGTTCGGTGGCTGACCTCGAGGGTCACGCCTTTACCGCCCTCGGCCCGGGACGAGACCGAGGCGCCCACCGACCCGCTCAGTATCTGGGTCGGGGCCTTCAGTTGATAGACGCACAATGCCTGCGGCCGCAGAAGGGCGCGGTGCTGCTGGATCAGGTCGCGTATGTCTGCGTTCACCACTGGATCGACAGGCCCCAGGTCCTGAAGCAGCACGTAGCGCTCCAGCAGTGAGTGGGCCTGTTGAGTGCGCAGGTCAACGACGGCGTTTGCGCGCGGTGAGTTGAGCTGTTGAACAAAGTGTCGGCTGCTGGACGCCACCTGTGCATTCAGATCCGCCAGCAGCTTGAGCGGCGTGTCCGCCGACGATTGTCGGGCGGCCAGTTGCTGCCGGGCCAGCGCCGGCGCTGTGTCGTACAGGCCAAGGATATCAAGCGTCTTGGACTGCACAGTGCGTTGCAATGTCAGCGCCATCGCAGTGTTTACCTTCAGGAAGCTGAAGACATCCAGCGCCAGTCTGCTGCCTGCAGTCATTTTAGAACCGCGTTCGGTCATCACCGGCTGCTCGGTGTGTTGCAGGCAGGGCAATTCAACGTCGCCCAGGCCATTGGCGGCCAGTGCCTCGCGGGTGTAGGGCTGGCTCTGTGCGCTGTAGTCCCGATGCCTTTGCAAATGGAAACGGTCACTCAAAATGGCCGGAAAATTCCGTACGGTCCGGGCGATATTTTCACTCAGGGACGTGCGCACCGAGTGGCTGCGGGCATCGGCATAGTGCGCAAGGCTTGGGTACTCCCGTGAGGATAAATAGCCGATTCCCAGTTGCTGACCCGACGTGCCCGCCGTCACGTTCGCCAGCGTCGAGTTCAGTTTGCCCAGCAGGCCCACCACGCGGGTGCTCCTGATGCGCTGGTCGTCGGTAACTTCCAGCAGAGAATCGGCCGCCAGGTAAGGGCCTGCACTTGACTGTCGCGTGGGTTCCAGCGCGAATTCGTAGCCAAGGTGGCGATGGTTGATACGTTTACCACCGGCATCGATATAACCCAGCGCTGACAACACGCCTTGGGTCAGACGCGTGTGCCTGGTATCGCTGGTAGCGGCCCGGAACTGCCACTTAAGGGCGCGGCACAAGCGATAGTCAGCTTCGATGTTTGGATCATCGACACTGCGGTGGCGCTTGAGCAAGTGCTCGGCCTTTTTGAAAAAATGATAGAAATCGGGCAGTTCCTCAGCCGCCATCTCCAGCCTGGCCGGACTGTTGGACAGGGTGTGATGAAGCGCTTCGAGCGCCTCTTTATCGCGCGGATAGCCGGCCAGGTTCATCAGCTTTTCCAGCACCGTGTCGAGGACCCAGCGCGCATCGCGCTGTAAGGGCAACCTACCTGGGCTCAGCGGTGCCGGATGAATGTGCAGTTGCCTGCGCAAGCCGTCGGCGCAGGCTTCGGCGGGTGACAGAGGCGCGGCGGCAGGGGCAAGGACGCACAAGGGAGGAAGCATGGGCGGCTCCGCAAGAAATGAATGTTGCCCATTATGTGAAGCTGCCCGCACCGGACTGTGTAGGGCAAACGCCCGGATTATCGCCTGAACGGTAACAAAGATTCACAGGAATGCCCGCTTATCGGCATCCCCCGCGCCCCCTAGAATTGCGCCACCTCTCCCGCTTCACCCATCTCAGGAATTCGCTTGCCGTGCCGCGTCGCATCAGCAGAGAGCTGAAGACTCTCAGTGTTTGGGCTTTATCGTTAGCAATCAGCGGCTGCATCGGAACCGGAGGAATCGCCCCGCAAGGCCAGGCCCTCGACGCCAATCAACTGGCGACCGACGAGGCGATCCAGCAGGCGACGCAAGACGCCCACTGGCCCACCGCGCAGTGGTGGCGAGCCTACGGCGACCCGCAACTGGACCACTGGGTCGATCTCGCTACCCGGCACAGCCCAAGCCTGGCCATGGCCACCGCGCGGGTGCGTGAGGCGCGGTCCATGGCCGGGTTGGCCGAGTCGGCCGAGGCGCTGCAGATCAACAGCGACACCACCCTCAAACGCCACAATTGGCCCAAGGATCAGTTCTACGGGCCGGGCGAATTGAGCGATGCCAACACCTGGGACAACAATTCGTCCCTGGGCCTGAGCTATGCCCTGGACCTGTGGGGGCGCGAAAGCAATGCCACCGAGCGGGCGGTCGATCTGGCGCACATGAGCGCCGCCGAAGCGCGCCAGGCCCAGCTCGAACTGCAGAACAATGTGGTGCGCGCCTATATTCAGCTGTCGTTGCAGTACGCCAACCGCGACATCGTCGCCGCGACCTTGGCCCAGCAACAGCAGATTCTCGACCTGGCCAACAAACGCCTCAATGCCGGGATCGGCACGCACTTCGACGTAAGCCAGGCTGAAACGCCGTTGCCGGAAACCCATCGCCAACTGGATGCGCTGGACGAAGCCATCGCCCTGAGCCGCAACCAACTGGCGGCGCTGGCGGGCATGGGGCCGGGGCAGGGCGCGCAATTGCGGCGCCCGAGCCTGTCATTGGCTGCGCCGCTCGCACTGCCGTCGAGCGTGCCCGCGCAACTGCTCGGCCAACGTCCGGATGTGGTCGCCAGTCGCTGGCAAGTGGCGGCGCAGGCACGGGGCATCGATGTGGCCCATGCCGGTTTCTACCCTAACGTCGATCTGGTCGGCAGCCTCGGTTACATGGCCACCGGCGGCGGCATGCTGGAATTCCTGGCCGGTAAAAAATTCAATTACAGCGTCGGCCCGGCCATCACCCTGCCGATTTTCGACGGCGGCCGCCTGCGCGCCCAACTGGGTGAAGCCAGCGCCGGTTATGACATCGCGGTGGCGCATTACAACCAGACCCTGGTCAACGCGCTCAAGGGCATCAGCGATCAGTTGATCCGTCGCGAGTCCATGGACAAGCAGCAGGCCTTCGCCGCGCAATCGGTGGCCTCGGCGCAGAAAACCTATGACATCGCGATGATCGCCTACCAACGCGGCCTCACCGATTACCTGAACGTGCTGAACGCCCAGACCCTGCTGTTTCGCCAGCAACAAATCCAGCAGCAGGTGCAGGCCGCGCGCCTGAGCGCCCACGCCGAACTGGTGACCGCCCTGGGCGGCGGCCTCGGTGCCGGCGACGACGTGCCGGCACCCGCCAAGACCCTTCCGAGCAAAACCCCGGCGGCGCTGGCCGTGTTCGATCACTGAGTAGCTTGCGATGACTTCCTTGCCTGCACCGCTGCGCTGGCTGCACGCCCTTGAGTGGCGCCGTGGTTTTTTCGATTGGGCACGCAGCGACGGCGTGACCTGGGTGTATATCTTCAAAGTGTTGATCGCGGCATTTCTCACGTTGTGGCTGGCCATGCGCCTGGAATTGCCGCAACCGCGCACCGCGATGATCACCGTGTTTATCGTGATGCAGCCGCAGAGCGGCCAGGTGTTCGCCAAGAGTTTTTACCGCTTCCTCGGCACCCTGGCGGGGTCGGCGGTGATGGTCTTGCTGATCGCCCTGTTTGCGCAGAACACCGAGCTGTTTCTTGGTGCGCTGGCGATCTGGGTCGGCATCTGCACCGCCGGCGCCACGCGCAATCGCAACTTTCGCGCCTATGGGTTTGTGCTGGCCGGGTATACCGCCGCGATGGTCGGCCTGCCGGCCCTGGCGCATCCGGATGGCGCATTCATGGCGGCGGTGTGGCGCGTGCTGGAAATCTCTTTGGGGATCATCTGCTCGACGTTGGTCAGTGCTGCGATCCTGCCGCAGACCTCCAGCGCTGCCATGCGCAATGCACTTTATCAGCGCTTTGGGGTATTCGCGTTGTTCGTCACCGATGGCCTGCGCGGGCGCAGCCAGCGCGACGCCTTCGAGGCCGGCAACGTGCGCTTCATCGCCGAAGCCGTGGGCCTGGAAGGACTGCGCAGCGTCACCGTGTTCGAAGACCCGCACATGCGCCGGCGCAACGGTCGCCTCAGCCGTCTCAACAGCGAATTCATGAGCGTCACCACACGCTTCAACGCCTTGCACCAATTGCTCGAACGCCTGCGCGCCGATGCCGCCGACCACGTGGTCGCGGCGATCAAACCTGGCTTGCAGGATCTTGCCGAACGGCTCGATGGTTTCTCCGCACGTGCACTTACGAGTCCCGATGCCGCCCGCCTGGTGACGCAATTGAGTGCCTACAAGGACGGCTTGCCCGCCACCGTGCGCAGCCTGCGCGCAATCTTCCAGGAAACGCAGCCCACCGAAGCCGAGCAACTGGATTTCCATACTGCCTACGAGTTGCTGTACCGCTTTGTCGACGACCTGCACAACTACGCGCAGACCCATGCCTCCCTGGCCGATCACAGTCACGCGCGTGAAGACTGGGACGAGCCCTACACACCGAAAACCAACTGGCTGGCTTGCGCCGCATCCGGCATTCGCGCCTCGTTCATTCTGATTGTGCTGGGCAGTTACTGGGTCGCCACCGCCTGGCCCAGCGGCGCCACCATGACCCTGATCGCAGCGGCCACCGTCGGCCTGTCCGCCGCCACGCCCAACCCCAAGCGCATGGCGTTTCAGATGGCCTGCGGCACCTTCATCGGTGCCCTGGTGGGGTTTGTCGACATGTTCTTCGTGTTCCCCTGGATCGACGGTTTCCCACTATTGTGCGTGATGCTCGCACCGGTCATCGTTGCCGGCGCCTTTCTCGCCTCACGCCCGCAATACGCCGGTGTCGGTGTGGGCCTGCTGATTTTCTTCAGCACCGGTTCGGTGCCGGACAACCTCACGGTCTACAACCCCTACACCTTTATCAACGACTACATCGCCATGGTCATTGGCATGCTGGTATGCGCGGCGGCCGGGGCGATCATCCTGCCCCCCAACAGCCGCTGGTTGTGGCGCCGCCTGGAGCAGGACCTGCGCGAACAAGTGGTGTATGCCATCAGCGGCAGGCTCAAAGGCCTGGCCTCCAGTTTCGAGAGCCGCACCCGCGACCTGTTGCACCAGGCCTACGGCCTCGCCGTGGGCCAGCCGCAGGTGCAGCGCGACTTGCTGCGCTGGATGTTTGTGGTGCTGGAGGTCGGCCACGCGATCATCGAGTTGCGCAAGGAACAGGCGATCCTGCCGGTGCACCCGGCGTACGCCGAATCCCAGCCGTGGCGCCAGGCCATCCGCGTGATGGGTCGTTCGCTGGTGCGGCTGTTCCTGCAGCCCAGCGCGAGCAATCTGGAGCGCGGGCTCGTCGCCGTCGACCATGCGATCAGCCGCGTGCAGGCCACTGACGAACCGTTCGCTCCGCACTTCGACACTTCGGCCCTGCGCCGGGTGAAAAGCTACCTGCACTTTATCCGCACCTCGCTGCTGGACCCGCAATCGCCGCTGGCGACCCTCAAAGGATCCTCCCATGCCCCGTGAGATCGCATTCCACGGCCTCTACATGCCGACCATGACCCTGATGTTCCTGATCGCCGCCGTGCTGGCCTGGGCGCTGGACCGCTTCCTGGCCGGGTTCGACCTGTACCGGTTTTTCTGGCACCCGGCGCTGCTGCGCCTGAGCCTGTTCGTTTGCCTGTTCGGCGCCCTGGCGCTGAGCGTCTACCGTTGAGAATGCCCCGATGAAAAAATTTTTCAGCCTGCTCGCCACCTTGCTGGTACTGGCCCTGGCGATCTGGATTGGCCGCACGCTGTGGGTGCACTACATGGAGACGCCGTGGACCCGCGATGGCCGCGTGCGCGCCGACATCATCAATGTCGCCGCCGACGTCACCGGTGAAGTGGTCGACGTGCCGGTGCGCGACAACCAGTTGGTGAAAAAGGGCGACCTGCTGATGCAGATCGATCCGGAGCACTACCGCATCGCGGTCAAACAGGCCCAGGCCCTTGTCGCTTCGCGCAAAGCCACCTGGGAAATGCGCAAGGTCAACGCCCACCGCCGCGCCGACCTCGACGCGCTGGTGATCTCCCGGGAAAACCGCGACGACGCGAGCAACATCGCCGACTCGGCACTGGCGGATTACCAACATGCGCTGGCCCAGCTGGAAGCGGCGGAACTGAATTTGAAACGGACTCAGGTCTTAGCGGCGGTGGACGGCTACGTCACCAACCTCAACGTCCACCGTGGCGACTACGCACGCATCGGCGAGGCCAAGATGGCCGTGGTGGATATGAACTCGTTCTGGGTCTATGGCTTCTTCGAAGAGACCAAATTGCCCCATGTCAAAGTCGGCGACAACGCCGATATGCAACTGATGAGCGGCGAGACCTTGAAGGGCCATGTGGAAAGCATCTCCCGCGGCATCTACGACCGCGACAACCCCGAGAGCCGCGAACTGATCGCCGATGTGAACCCGACGTTCAACTGGGTGCGATTGGCCCAGCGGGTGCCGGTGCGGATTCACATTGATGAAGTGCCGGAGGGCGTGGTGTTGGCGGCGGGGATTACCTGCACGGTGATCGTTGACCAAGCGCAGAATTGAAATGTGGGGGGGCAATCCCCCTCCCACATTTGACTGTGTTATGTCTTGATGAAGGTCTCATGCAAATGCCGCCACAACAGCGCACCACTGGCCTGTTTCTCGAACACCACGGTGGCTCGGCGGTCGGTCTGCGTGCCGCTGTCGTCCACTTGATGTTCGCGATAGGTCACCGTGGCGCCGCGCGCGTGGCGGTCAATCCCGGTCATTTCGCTCAAGGTGATTTTCAAGCCAGGGCGCATGCCGCCCAGGCGGGTGAACAGTGCGTTGACCCCGGCCGCATTCACCCGTGCGCCGGTGGCGGGGGCGATCATGCTGAAGTCGGGCGAGAAACGCGCGAGCAGGTTCTGCAGGGTGCCTTCAGGCGCGACGCCGGCAAACCATTGTTCGATCTCGATGTGGGTCTGGGTCACTTCTTCAAAGAAATCGCTGTAGTCGATCATTTACAAACTCCCATTCAAACCAAAGCGTTTTTTCAACACGGTTTCCAATAATCCTTTGGGCAACAACGCCGCCAACAACGGCAACGCACGGCTGCCATTGCCCGAGCGCAACAGGCGCGGCGGTTGCGGTTGTCGCACCGCCTTGAGCACATCGGCCGCAAACACTGCAGCGGGTGTCGGTTTGTCCTGGGACGCCTGGCTGCGCGCACGAATGCCCTCGCGCAACGGCCACCAGGGCGATTGTTGGTTGATCAGCAGTTCGGCCTGGGCGCCGGCATTTTTGGCGAAGTGGGTGTCGATGGCGCCGGGCTGGACCTCCATGACGCGCACGCCAAACGGTGCCAGTTCCATGCGCAGTGCATCGCTCAACGCATGCACGGCGGCCTTGGACGCACAGTAGGCGCCGGCGAAGGGCGTGACCAGCACACCGGAAACGCTGCCGATATTCACCACCAGGCCCTTGCGTTTGCGCAGGGCCGGGAACAGCGCCTGGGTCACGCCGACGATGGAGAACACATTGGTTTCGAACTGGCGCTGCAGGGCCTCGGTGCCGCCGTCGAGCAGCGGGCCCATGGCGCCGTAGCCGGCATTGTTGATCAGCACATCCAGCTCGCCCAGTTGCTCGGCCAGGCGCTGCAAGGCATCACTGTCGTTGACATCAAGTTCGACTGCAGTGAAACCTGCGGCGGCGAGGACGGTTACGTCTTCAGGGCGGCGGGCGCTGGCCCATACGTTGAAGCCGGCAGCCTTGAAGGCATCGGCCAGGGCGCGGCCGATGCCGCTGGAGCAACCGGTGATGAGTACGTTGGGCATGGAGCAGTCCTTTGTCAGTCCGAGAAACTGCCTTGCAGGTGCTCGGCGCGAAATTCCAGGGTTTGCGGGCGGTAGCCGGGGCGTAGCGGTGGGGTGGGCAGGCAATCGTCCCAGGTGGCGCCGGCCTGCAATTCGCCGGGGCCGCGATAGCGCGGGGCGGCGTAGACGTTGTCGGCCAGGTTCACGGTGTCGCCCGGTGCGTAGGCGGCCACGCGCCAGCGCAGTTCGGTGAGGGGCACGTCGTTGCCGTTGTTCAAGGTCAGCTTCAGCGGCCGATCGGCCGGGCAGTCCTGCGGCGCGTAGGTGATGCGCAGTTCCAGGCGCGCCAATTGTGAGGCTTCGCGGTTGTCCAGCCACACCACCCAGACGGCCACGCAACCCAGGCCGGCCAAGGCGGCGAGGGATACCGGCAGTGCTTTGGCCGGGTAGCGCAGCAGCAGGATCAGCCAGGTGATGATCAGGAGAACGCCGAAGAACATGGAGACCACCTCGAATTTGGAACCAGCATCCTAACTTAAGCGTAGGTGGGATTGGGTAGCTTGAGTGCTGTGGTGGCCTTGCGGGCCTTATCGGGGGCAAGCCCCCTCCCACATTGGAATGTATTCACAGATCAAAGGTGGGAGGGGGGCTTGCCCCGATAAGGCCCTCACAGCCAGCGAAAATCAAAAAAAAGCCCCCACCCAACCCACTGCGGATAGGGGACGCAATGGGTTGGGCGAGGGCTTCTTGTACGACTGTTTTACTGCGCGATAGTTTTCACCGACACGCCACGTTCTACCGGCGTCGAGCGGCCGTAGATGTCTTCGAAGCGTTCGATGTCGTCTTCGCCCAGGTAGCTGCCCGATTGCACTTCGATGATCTCCAACGGGATCTTGCCCGGGTTGCGCAGGCGATGCACCGAGGCGATCGGGATGTAGGTGGACTGGTTTTCGGTGAGCAGGAACACGTTCTCGTCACAGGTCACTTCAGCGGTGCCGCTGACCACGATCCAGTGTTCGGCGCGGTGGTGGTGCATCTGCAGCGACAGGCACGCGCCCGGCTTGACCGAGATGTGCTTGACCTGGAAACGGCCGCCCATGTCCACCGAATCGTAGGAGCCCCACGGACGATACACTTCGCAGTGGTTCTGGGTTTCGCTGCGGCCCTGTTCGTTGAGGGTGTTGACCATCTGCTTGACGCCCTGGACCTTGTCCTTGTGGGCAATCATCATCGCGTCCTTGGTTTCCACCACCACGATGTTGTCCAGGCCGATCACCGACACCAGTTTGCCGTTGCCGTGCACCATGCAGTTGCGGCTGTCCTGGATCACTACGTCGCCTTTGCTCACGTTGCCGTTGGCGTCTTTGTCGTTGACCGCCCACAGCGACGCCCAGCAACCCACGTCGCTCCAACCGGCGCTCAGCGGTACCACGCAGGCGCGCTGGGTTTTTTCCATGACGGCGTAGTCGATGGAGTTGTCCGGGCAGCAGGCGAAGGTGGCGTCGTCGAAGGTCACAGTGTCGGCGGTCTGCTCGCTGCGCTCCAGGGTCAGTACGCAGGTGTCGTAGATGTCCGGGTCGTGTTTTTTCAGCTCTTCCAGGAAGCGGCTGGCGCGGAACAGGAACATGCCGCTGTTCCAGAAGTAGCCGCCGCTCTTGACGAACTCGACGGCGCGTTTTTCATCGGGTTTTTCCACGAACTGCTGCACGCGGCTCACGCCTTCTGGCAGCAGCGAATCGTTGGTGGACTTGATGTAGCCGTAACCGGTTTCCGGACGCGTAGCCGGGACGCCGAACAGCACCATCTCGCCGCGCTCGGCGGCCACGGTGGCCAGGGCCAGGGCACGTTGCAGGGCCTTCTGATCGTCGATCACGTGGTCGGCGGGCAGCACCAGCATCAGCTCGTCGCGGCCTTCATTGACCAGCATCATCGCGGTCAGGGCCACGGCCGGCGCGGTGTTGCGGCCAAACGGTTCCATCAGGATGCGTTGGCATTCAAGCTTACGCGCGGCCAGTTGCTCGTTGACGATAAAACGGTGGTCCTTGTTGCAGACCACGATCGGGGCGTCCATGCCTTCGAACACCAGGCGCTCCAGGGTTTGCTGGAACAGCGTGTGCTCACCGGTCAGGGCCAGGAATTGCTTGGGGAACTGTTTACGGGAAAGCGGCCAAAGACGTGAGCCGCTGCCACCGGAAAGGATTACTGGGATCATGGGTGTTTCTCCTTGAATCGATTTGGGTCAGAGCCTGTGGGAGGGGGCTTGCCCCCGAGGCGGTGTTTCAGTCGGTACATCTGTTACTGAACCACCGCATTCGCGAGCAAGCCTGCGCCCACAGGGGGAGCGTCAATTTCAAAAGCTAATCAGCGGGTCGACACAGGGCGTTTCACCCAGACTGGCGACAGGCTCGAACCCGAGCCCGTTACATACAGCACCGCCGCTTCACCACGTTCCAACGCAACCGGCTTCACATCGCCGACTTTCTTGTCACCGTCATACAACGCCAGGCTCACCTTCACCGGGTTGATCTCGCGCTCGCCGCGGCCCTTGGCGGCCACCGACTTGACCACATCGGTCTTGCCGTCGGCGGTTTTCAGGGTCAGGGCCTTGTCGCTGAGGTTCTGCACGCGCACCAGGGATTTCTGCTTGTTCTTGAACGGCGGCTCTTCGATCAGTTGCGGCTGGCCGCTGCTGTTGTTGACCAGGGTGTAGTAGTGATCGGCGGCGAGTTTGACCGGCACGGTCTGGCTGCCCACCTTGGCGCTGTAGTCACCGCCTGGCATGAAGCTGAAGTCGCTGCTGGCCAGCGGGGCCACTTCGCTGAGGTTGGTGTTGCCGACTGTAGCGCTGACTTCCTGGTTGCTGGCGTTGTAGATGCGCACGAAGCTTGAGCCTTTTGGCGCGGTCGGGCCGTACAGGGCGGCGTCGCCGCCGGCGAAGGCAGACATCGATACGAAGCTCAAGCCGGCAGCGATGGCCAGGGTCTTGGCGAGACGACGAGGAGTAGTAGTGAAAGTCATGTGAGTTACCTCTCTTTCAGTTTTGCGCCCGGTCGGGCGTCTCGGATTTTTTAAGGGTGTTCTGTGCCATGTTTTGTTGGCGTGAACCGGCTTGTTTAAGTTGCGCAACCCACGATGGGTCGGCATCACCGATTTCGTTGTTGACCGGCAGATAACGTTCTGGGAACTCCCAGATCAGCACTTGTGGCGGGTTGTTCTTGAAGTCGTCGCTTTTCAGGTAACTGAGCATGGGCAGGATCGGGCCGTGGCCGTCTTCGGCGTAGCTGATTACATCGCTGCCCAGGGCTTGCTTGAGGGCGCCGACGAAGTTCCAGTTCGGGTTGGCGCTGTAGCTGGTGCCCACCAGTGCAACTGGCGTTTCGCTGTCGCTGAACAGCGCGTCGTCGCCTTTTGTTTCAGCCAGGTGCGTAACGCGTTTTTCCAGCGGCTCCTTGGGCGGCATCAGGTTTTCGAACAGCGGGTCCAGGGGCAGGAACAGACGCAAGTCGCCTTTGTGCGGCTCGATCTTCTCGGCCTCGGTCACAAAGCGCTGCGGCTCGCCACTGAGCGGGGTCTGCTCGGCAATCGCCTTGGCCAGTTGCCTGGCGGCGACTTCCGCGCCGTCCGGGGTCCAGTGGGTGTCGGTGCGCAGGAACACTTGCTTGCCGCTCAACTTGGCCTGTTGCAGCGGGCCAAGCAGGTCGGGAGCAGGAATCTTGTCGGCGGCGACACGGGCGTGGAAGTCCTGGTACAGGTTGGCGTGGATGCTCGCCGGCTTCACTTCACCCAGGTGTTCCGGGTACAGGCGCACCTTGGCCGGCACGATCGCCATCACCAGTTGAATGCCCTGGGCCTTGAGCTTCTGGCGCACGCCTTCGACCAGCGCGTAGTTGCCTTCCAGGTTCTGGTCTTCGTTGACGGCGGGATTGAACTCCTCGTCGCTGTACAGCCAGTGATCGCGGCCCAGCACCACGCCAGGGCGGCCTTCATTGAACAGCTTGTAGTCCAGCGCGGCCCACAGGTTGGTGCCCAGGCGCTTGATCGGGAACTCATCGTCATAGTGAGTCTCGACGGCCTTGGTCCAGCGACCGTTGAGCACGGTGGCGTCGGCATTGGTGCTGAAGCCGAAGAAACTGCGCAGCGACCAGGCGCCCAGTGCCAGCAACAGCACCAGGAACAGGCCGATATAGAGGATGCGTAATGAACGGGTCATGGTCGGCTCCCTCAGAATTGGAAGTAAAGGAACGGCGAGAAACTCTGCGCCGACAGTTTGAGAATCGACGCCACGAACAGCGCCAGCACCGCAGCGCGCATGGCGTAGCGTGGCCAGTCAGCGGTCCAGTAGGCCGGTTGCACGGCGGCGTCCTGGCCCACGGTGAAGCCGGGCTGATGGATGCTGCCGGGGTTGTCGCCCGGCACGGCCTTGATCAGGCTCGGGTCGGCCGGCTTGGTTTTATCGGCGGGGCGATTGGTGTAGAAGTCGCGCAGACCGAAGAACGCCAGGGTTGCGTACGCCACCACCAGGGTTGCCACTTGCAGGCCGGTAAGGCTGGCGCGGTTGAGTTCCGACAGCGACCACTCGCCAAAGCTGAACATCGCACCGTACATACGGCCGGCGACGTGCAGGTTTTCGGCGCGGAAGATCACCCAGCCCATCACCACCAGCAGGAAGGTGAAGGCCCAGCGCAGCACATTGAAACTGCGCGGCGCGGTGTTCAGGCCGATGGCTTTTTCAATCGCCAGCCACATGCCGTGCCAGGCGCCCCACACGATGTAGGTGATGTTCGCACCGTGCCACAGGCCACCGAGCAGCATGGTCAGGAACAGGTTGCGATAGGTGATCAGCGTGCCTTTACGGTTGCCGCCCAGCGTGATGTACAGGTAGTCACGCAGCCAGGTCGACAGGCTGATGTGCCAGCGGCGCCAGAACTCGGTGATCGACTGGCTGATATACGGCTGTTTGAAGTTTTCCATAAAGCGGAAACCCATCATCAAGCCCAGGCCGATGGCCATGTCGCTGTAGCCCGAGAAGTCGAAGTACAGCTGCGCGGTGTAGGCCAGTGCACCCAGCCAGGCATCCCCAGTGGTGGGGTTTTGCAGGGCGAAGCAATGGTCGGCCACCACCGCCAGCGTGTCGGCGATAAAGACCTTCTTGATGAAACCCTGCATGAACCGCGTGCAGCCTTCGGAGAACTTATCCAAGGTGTGAGTGCGGTTGTTGAACTGGTCGGCCAGGTCGCGGAAACGCAGCACGGGGCCGGCGATCAGGTGCGGGAAAATCGCCACGAACGCCGCAAAGTCGATGAGGTTGCGCGTGGCCGGGGTGTCGCCACGGTACACGTCGATGATGTAGCTGATGGACTCGAAAATGTAGAACGAGATACCGATCGGCAACAGCACGTGGGTCAGGATGAACGGCTCCAGGCCCATCGACTTCATCATCACATTGATGCTGTCGACACCGAAGTTGGCGTACTTGAAGTAGCCGAGGATGCACAGGTCGACGGCCACGCCGAGCAGCAGCCAGCGCTGGGCCGGTTTGGTGCGCACACCGGCGGCACCGACCTTGAGGCCGATCCAGTAATTCCACAGTGTCACGGCGGCAAACAGCGCCAGGAAGTCCACCCGCCACCAGGCGTAGAACACGTAGCTGGCAATCAGCAGCAGCAGATTGCGATAGCGTTGCCCGCTCAAGTAGTACAAGCCGAGAAAGATCGGCAAGAACAGAAACAGGAACACATTGGACGAGAAAACCATCCCGATCTCTCCATGTTTAACCAACAGTCAAGGGCCAACGGCCCCCCCAAACCCCCCCACGGTGTCGGGGGAAGCTTTGATCGTTCCCACGCTCTGCGTGGGAATGCCTTTTGTGACGCTCTGCGTCACGCTTTGGGACGCAGAGCGTCCCGTGCTGCATTCCCACGCAGAGCGTGGGAACGATCAGCGACTAGCTGCCTTTATTGCCTTTTTCATGCGCCGGGTCGTAGACCTTGGTCAGGTCGCCGCCCAGGCGGAAGGTCTTGAACGGCTGCATGCCATGCTTGCGTTCGATCACATCCGGCGCGCAGGTGTAGAGGGTGCAGAACGGCTCAAGCCAGGCATATTTCATGTCCTCCTTGAGGTCCTTCATGTCCTGCTCCTTGCCGTTCTTCTGCTCGAAGATCTGCGGGTCCTTGACCCCGGCCAGCACTTTGTCGCCCAGGCGCTTGAGCGCGCTGTTGTTTTCCTGGCGCAGGTCCACGCCATTGACCAGGGCAAAACTGGCGATCATCGACAGCGGCGGCAGGGCGTAGTTGTGGTACGACAGCGCGCGCTGCTGGCGCTTCAATTCGTTAGGCAGGAAGCCTTGGTCGTCGACCTGATTCACGCCGACCTTGTATTCCTTCACCGCCCAATCGAACAGGTCGCGGCGGTTGGTGGCGACGGAGGTTGCCATCACCGACCAGGCGGCCCAGTAGGAGTGGTTGTTGGTTTTTTCCAGCGGCAGGTTGTCCCAGTCGCTGACCACTTGATCGGCCAGTTTGTTGAACCAGGCTTCGATCAGCTGCGATTCCTGCTGGTGGTTGGCCAGCGGGTGCGAGTCGGAAAACTTCAGGCGCACATAGGCCGAGGCCATGCTGCCCAGCGCCCATTTGCGCATGGACTTGCCGGTGTGGTTGAAGTCCTTGGACATCAATGCATCGGCCTTGGCCCAGGACACCAACCAGTTGAGCGTGCATTCGAGCTGCTCCGGGCGCCCGTCGCGCATGAACTGCATCACGCGCTTACTGGTGTCTTTTTCCAGCTTGGTGATGTCGGCGGTGCTGTCGCGAAAGGCTTTTTCCGACTGCACGTTCAGGGTTGAGCGCGCCTTGTCGGAACCTTCGTACTTACTGCGAAACTGCAGCGGCCCGGTGTACGGCGTCGGCATGGTGTCGCAGTTTTCCTTGGCCTCGCCGGTCTTGAACGCTTCAATCGGGGCGAAATAGCCTTGAGGCGGACGCAGCGGGGCGGCGGCGTTGACTGAACCGGCGAACATCGCCAGGCCCAGCAGGGTAGGGAGCATCAACTTTTGCATAAGTAACCTCACTTCCCGAGTTGGGCGGTCTGTTGACCACCGCTTGGGAATACGTTGCGTGTGCAAATTTTCGCTTCGACCTTCTGCGCGGCGGCACCCTTTTCAGGGCCCTGCACTTCCACGGCCAGCAAGTTCTGCGAGGCCCAGTCTTCATCGGTGCGCAGTTCAAAGGCGAAACGCCCGTCTGTATCGGATGTTTCGGGTTTCTCGATCTTGATGTCCTCGTGGCGCCCGTTCATGTACCAGAGGGTGGCTTGCAGGGTTTTCACCGACGGATCGGCAAAGCGGATATCAACCTGGTGGTTGGCGTTGCGCAGGTCTTTGTTCGAACTGTTGACCAGCAATTCGTTCTTGCCGGGCTTCAAGGTGGCGCTGGCGCTCATCTGTGCGGTCTTGCCTTCGCAGCCGTTGTCCAGCAGCGCCATCATCTGGCGATAGATGGTTTCCTGGTCGAGGCGATACAGCGGCGAGAACTCCCAGATCAGGATCTTGGGCGGTGTCTTCTGGAATTCGTCGCTGCCCAGGTATTGGATCATCGAGCCTTCCAGGCCGCCGCCCGGGAAGGCGACGTTGAGAATGTCGGCGCCGATTTCTTCTTGCAGGAAGCCGGCGAAGTTGTAGTTCTTGCCGCTGTGGCTGGTGCCCACCAGCGTGATCTGCGGGTTGCCCGAATCGCTGAACAGGTCGCCGTCGCCCGCTTCGCCCTTGGGCTCGGTGGTGAACTGGTCCATGTACTGGATCGCGTAGCTGGTGCCGCACAGTTGCCCCGCCATGTTGTGCAGGGTGCCGGTCTTGCCCATGCGTCCGGTGCGCTTGGTTTCGAATTCGCGCTTGGGAATATCGGCGAACTGCGGCAGCTGCTTGACCTTGGCCGCGACGATTTTCGCGGTGCGCTGAGCGCCGTACGGGGTCCAGTGCTGGTCGCCACGGAAGTAGAAGTCGTGGGCCGGCAGTTCGTCCGGCAGCTGCTCATTGGTCAGCGGCGACAGGTCCGGCACCACATAGCCCATCTTGGCGAAACGGCCGAGCATGGTCTTGTAGTTGGTCAGCGCCTTGTCGAAATCGTACGAGGCTTTTTCCGCAGGGTTGAGCTTGTTGCGGTTCACCAGGCCACGGGTCGGCTGGTAGACCACCACCAGTTCCACGCCCTTGGCCTTGAACGCATCGTGCAACTGCTGCATGCGCTTGTAGCCGGCCGGCGTGGTGTCGAATTCGGTGCGCAGGTCTTCCTGGGTACGGAACAGCCAGTCGCCCTGGGCTTGGACCAGGGTGGTGAAGTTCTGCTGGTAGCGCGTGGTGTAATTCTTCGCGTCGTGGGCGGCCGGGCACAGGCTGCAGCACGGTTCGGCGGTGAAGGTCGGCGCCTTGACGTCGTCGGCGCGTACGCCCTGGCTGGCCGCGAGCAGGCCGAGGGTCAGACCCGAGAGGCTCAGCAGTTTGATCATGTGTGGGTGCATAAGGGTCATCCTCAGTCCTGCATTTCGGTCTGGCGTTCGACAGGGTCGATCAGCACGGCTTTCTGCTGGCGCACCAGCAGGTCGAGAATCTCTTCCTGGCGATCGCCGAGGACGCCGGAGAAGCTGATACCGCTGGATTTGGTCGGCGCCAGCATCGACACGCGATACAGCTCGATACTCAACGGCGAGTCGATGGACAGCGGCCCGCTGCCGTTCCCCGCCAGTTCCCCGCCGACCACGATCAGCGAAACCTTGGCGTCGAACGGGTCGAGGGCGATGTCGCGGTCGGTGTTGGTCAAGTCCTTGATGTGGCCGTAGACGCCGGTCAAACCGTTGGCCATCGCGGTGTTCTCGTACAGCTTGATATTCACGCTGTTACGCACGCGGATGCCGTGGCGACGGTTGCTGATCACCTTGTTGCCCCACAGCAGGTTGTCGCCGCTCTCATAGAGGGTGATGCCGTCGGTGTGGTTGCGGTAGATCTCGTTGTCGGCGATCAGGTTGTTGACGCTGTTCCGGTCGATCACCAGGCCCGAGAGTTTGTTGTCGTAGCTGCGGTTGTTGAAGATGAAGCTGTCGTTCACCTCACGGGAAATGATAATGCCGTGCTTCTTCTTGGTGCCGTAGACGGTGTTGTCCGCGATGATCAGCCCGTGTGAACGGTCGTGAGGGTCAATGCCGTAGACGATGTTGTCTTTGTAGGTGTTGCCCTTGAGCACGAAGCCCGTGGTTTCGTAGCAGTAGAAGCCGTACCACATGTCCGAGAACTCGGAATCGATGATCCAGCCGGTCGGCTCAGGGCGCTTGAGCACCTTGGCCATGTTCGGCGTGTACTGGGAAATACTCACCCCGTACGACTTACTGTTGGCGTAGCCGAAGCTGGCCATCTTGCTGTTGGCGACGTAGGTCTCGGTGCCGCCCCAGGCCAGCAGAAACGGACGAAATTCCTTGGGCGACTTGAACAGCGCCGGGCCGTTGGCCTTCTCGCTCCAGCCAGTGATTTTGGTGTCACGCACAAACAGCTGGCCGTCGTTGATCAGGAACGAACCGGCTTCCTGGGACAGGCGCAGCTCTTGGGTGCGCTTGTCGATTTCGAGGATGCCCTTGCGCCCGACCACGATCGGCAACTTGGCCAGGAACACGCCCGGCGAAGTTTCGCTCAGGTACTGCTTGGGCACTTTGCCCAGCAGGTCCTTGAGGTTCATGTAGCCGTCGTCGACAAAGATCGCCTGGGGAATGCCGTGCTGGCGCACCACCCATTCGGCCATCTTGTTATCGCCGCCGATAAAGTCCTTGAGCGCGTCTTCCTGCATCATGCGACGGATGCTGATCTTGCCCGGCTTGGTCCTGACGATCTTTTTTTCCATGGCCGCGGCGGTGTAGCCCGACAGGTCCGGCAGGGCAGGCTTGGCCATCTCCAGCGGCGCGGTCGGCGGGCTGGAAATGGTGTAGGTCTTGGCCTGTTGCAGTTCCTTGGCGATGGTAGGCGCCTTGGCCGCCGTGTCGGCAAATGCCGGGGCACTGGCCACCAGCATTGCCGCGACGAGTAGGCTTTGAGCATTCATTGCACAGGCTCCCATCAGAATTTCCAGATCACGTCGACAAACGCGCGATGCATGTACGAGTCGACCTGGCTGCCGTAGGCGTCACCCGGTTTGAACACACCGGCACGGAACCGCACCAACGCCGACGGCTCGTCGATCGACTGGCTGAGCGCGGCCGGCAGCAGGCCGGTCTTGAAGTACTTGGTGACCACCAAGTCCATCTCCTGGCCCAGGTCTTTCTTGCCATCTTCCAGCGGCAGCGAGGTGCTGGACAGGATCGCGCCGGTCACGTCATCGGTGTTGTTCTGCACCGCATCGATGCCATTGCTGCCCACCGGCTTGTTGCCGTCCACGCGCCAGAACTTGTGGTACACCAGGCTGGCGTCGTAGTCCTCGCGCAGCTGCCAGGAACCGAACAGGCTCATGGACTGCATGTTGTTCATCTCGCCGCGAAACGCTTCGCCGAAGCGGTGCACGCGGGACTGGGTGCCGGTCCAATTCGAGCGGTTGCTCTGCAGGCCGTTCTGTTCGTATTCGGCGCTGGCGCGGGCATACGCCGCACCCACTTGCCACTGCGGGTCGAGACGCAGGCGAATACCCAGGTCGGTGGCCCAGCCGTTCACGTCATCGCTGCGCTTGGCCTGGTCCGGGCGGCTGCCGTCTGCTTTGAGGGCGTTGACCGTGTCGCGGTCGCCCTGCATGCCGGTGATGCTGGCCCAGTAGTTGACGGTGTTGGTGTTGCGCCAGTTGTAGGCGTCGCTGTTGGCTTCGATGCCGAGCCAGGTCAGGTCGCCGTTCTCGCGTTTGTCCAACGAGTCGGTGGGCACGCCCGGTTCCGGGTAATCCAGCTTGCCGTCGTCATGGGTGTGATGGCCGCGCAGGCCGATCCACTGGCCCGGCATCCACTGGTAGGACGCATCGGCGTAGAAGTGCTGGCGGTCCTTGTCCTTGGGCGACAGTTCCTTGAGGTCGGTGCGGTATTCGCTGAAACGTTCGGCGGCGCCCACATTGGCCTTGAGCAAGGTAGTGTCGAAGGTCCAGTTCAGCGCCTCGATATTGGTGTCGCGCCACTGGCCGTCGTCGTTGCGCAGGCGTTGACGACCGAACTTGAGGATCTCGCCGGGGTAGGGCGTGAAGCCGCTGTAGCCGACCCAGAACTCGCGCATCGCCAGGTAGTTTTTCTTGGCCTTGCGGTCGTTGTTAGTGGTTTGCTGGTTTGCATCATCGGCCGACTGCTGCAGGGTGTCGGTCTCGATGATGTCGCTCGACACCACCGCCTGGCCCATCGCATAGCCGCTCCAGTTACCGCTCTCGCCGTAGATCCACGGGCGCAGGTCCAGGCCGACACCGTTGACGTCGCCGCCTTTCTGGGTGCCGAGGTCGCGGTCGTCTTCGGACTGTGCGGTGGCTTTGACTTCCAGGCCGAAGTTCTTGGCTTCGGTCAGCGCGGCCAGGGTCGGGCACGACCACAGCAGGGCGAAGGTCAGGCCGATACCGGCCTTGACGAATGGGTTGAGCTTCATAGGGATTCCTCGCCGTCTTCTTCTTGCAGGGCGTGCAGTTGCAGCGTGCTTTGGGCCAAGGTGCCGCGTGCGGCCAGCTCCTGTTGCACCAGGCGTTGGCCTTGGGCGCGTTGTTCAGGAGTCAGCGGGGCTTCGAGTTGAGCGGCCAGGTCATTGGCCTGCGGCGTGTCCTGGGCCTTGGCCAACTGGCTGAAGACATACGCATTGACAGGGTCGGGCTTGGTGCCCTTGCCTTGGGAAAACAATTGGGCGATGGCGAAATCGGCGCTGTTCTGGCCGTTGCGCGCAGCGGTCAGCAAGTGGTCCAGGGCCTTTTGCGGGTAGACCTTGCCCAGGTAGCCACGGCGATAGATCTGGCCGAGGTAGTAATCGGCGGCCACTTCCTTGCCTACGGCCTTTTCGAAATGCGCCTCGGCAGCCTTGGCATCGGCCGGCACCCACTTGCCTTCGTAATAGAGCTTGCCCAGCAATAGTTCAGCGCGCGGCTGGTCGGCGGCGCGGCCGTTGTCCAGGTATTTCATCATTTGCTCGACGTCGCCCAGTTCGGGGAAGTCGTAGAGCAGTTGCGCCAGGCTGACCCAGGAAGCCGGGTAGCCGGGGGCGATTTTTTCCAGCAGGGCCTGGGCGGTTTTCTCGTCGGTCTTGCCCAGGGAGGCATCACCCAATACGCGGGCAACGCTGTCGACCCGTTGAGCGGTGACAGTGCCACGGCTGTAGCCGGCTTCCATCTGCTTGAGCAGTTCGGCCTGTTTTTCCGGCTCGGCTTTCTTCTGGTAGACCGTGGCCAGTTCGACGTAGCAAATGTCGGTGGTGCTCAGCGCGGCTTTGCAGATGCGCTCCACATCATCCAGATGCTGATCGTAGGTGTTCTGGGTGCGATACAGCAGCACCTGGGCCAGGCCCGCTTCCGGGTAACCCGCCGCCTGCCACTGGCTGATCTGCTGCTGGGCATTCACGTTGGGAAAGCTGTGAGGGTATTGCAGGTACAGCATCGCCAGGGGAATCAGGGTGTTGCCTTCGCCATTGGCAAAGGCTTTTTTCAGCAGGGTTTCGGCTTCGTGGTGCTCGGCCTCGGTAGCGCCGGGCTTGGCCACCAGCAGGCGACCCAGGCGCGCCTGGGCGCGAGGCGAGGTATCCGCTGCGGCGCGGTACGTGGCCTCGGCCTGTTTGATCTGCGCCGGGTCGCGGGTGCCTACCTGGATATCGGCCAGGCCCACCTGGGCCTCGCTGTAACCCAGGTCGGCCAGTTGCTGGTAATTCTGCTGCGCGGTGACGGTGTCGCCGCGCTTGAGCGCTTCGTTGGCCAGGCGTTGGTCGGGCAGGCCGGCGCAACCGGCCAGCGAGATGGCCAGGGCCAGTGCGCAGTAAGCCGAGGCGAAGTGCGATCTGGAAGGAGCTGGCTTGCCTGCGATACGGGCACCTCGGTGTTGCAGATGTACCGAGTCGATCCCATCGCGGGCAAGCCCGGCTCCCACATTGGTCAACGGTGTATTCGGAAGAGTCACAGGCATGTCCTCGCTTACAGACCGTGAGCCATGGCTTTGTCGATCAGCCAGTTCAGCGACGGGCCACGGTCGCTGGTCACTTCCACCGGGCGACCGGCGTAGGTGCTGTCCAGCGGCGCGTCAGGCTTGATCTGCACGCGGATGTCGGAGGACAGGTCGGCGCTGTTCAGGCTGGTGCTGCTGACGATGGTGCCGGTGCGCAGTTGTTCTTCGTCGGCGACCTGGAAGCTCACCGGCGTACCTGGGCGCACGTCGGCGAACTGGCGGTAGGTGAAGCGCGCTTCGACGTTGGCCTGGCTGCCACGTGGCACCAGTTGGAAGATCACGTCGCCCTTGCTGGCGTATTGGCCGTCGGCGACCAGTTGCTGCGCTACCACGCAATCGCACGGCGACGTCAGGGTGCCGGTCATTTGCTTGCCGAACAGTTCTTCGACCTTGGCCGGTTGCAGTTGGTCTTCGTCGAGGTGGCCCTTGAGCACGTCGAGCATGCTGGTGCTGAAGGTGGCCAGCGGCGCGCCCTTGGCGGCCACCGCATCACCTTTGAGCAGGCTTTGCACGGTGCCGTCGCGCGGCATGGTCACGTTCATGCCCGGTACGCTGACCAGGCCGGCCTGGGCGTGGCTGACAAAGTACATGCCGTAGATCGACTTGAAGACAAACCCGAACGCCGCCAGGCCCACCAGGAAGATCGCCAGGCTGAAGGTCACGGCACGCAGGCGACCGAAGGCGCTCATGTTGCTGCCGCCGTCCTTGACCTTGCGCGCCTTGGTGAAGTTGTCGCGCTGCAGGGTCGCCAGTACGTCGCCCATGGTCACGATGTCACCGGACAAGTGCGAGGTGATCAGGTGGCGCAGGGTGGAGATATCCTGGGCGTCGAGGTTCTGGAACTGGCAACCGGTGCGGCCGGTCTGGCGGTCGTAGGAGCGGATCTGCAGCTCGACGTCCATGGCCAGGCCGAGGTTATCGATGACAAATTGCAGGCGACCCTTGTGCACTTCACCGACGTTCAGCGGCTGCGTGGCGGTGAACGCCAGGCCGCCGGCGGACAGGTCGATCACCCGTGCTTCGGTCTGGCTGCGGTCGGTGTTGAAAAAGCGCAGTTTGGCCGGGATTTTCACGCGGGCGTGCTGGCGCTGAGCTTCGGATTCGTGGACAACGTTGGCGTTTACTTGGCTGTTCATAGTGTTCTAGTTCCTAGTTAATTCAGGCTTGGCTGGGTCAGACCATCATCAGCAACACGGCGACGAAAATGCTGCCGGCGGAGAAGGTCATGGTCCGAGACGACCAGGTGTTGAACCAACGCTGAAAGCTGGCCAAATCGCGGGTCAGTTTGGTGTCCTGGCGGGTCCAGGACTGTTGATCAAGGCGGAAGAACACGTAGATCTTCACCAACGCGCCCATGATCTGGTTGTAATAGAGAATCAGCGGGTAGGCCGGGCCGATCTTGTGGCCGGAGCACGACAGCAGCAGGGTCAGAATCAGGCGGGTGATGCCGATCCACAGCAGGTACGCCAGGATGAACGCGCCGCCGTACTTGAAGGTGGCGATGATTGCCACGGTCAGGCCGAGCAGCGAAGTCCACATCGACACGCGCTGGTCGAACAACACGATGCTGGTGAACAGACCCAGGCGACGCACACCCAGGCCCAAGGCACGGGAGTTCTGGCGCAGGTTGTTGCCGTACCAGCGGAACATCAGTTTGCGGCTGGCCTTGATAAAGCTCTTTTCCGGCGGGTGTTCCACGGTGTTGATCGCGGCATCCGGCACGTAGAACGTGTCGTAGCCCAGGCGCATCAGGCTGAACCAGCTGGACTTGTCATCACCGGTGAGGAACTTGAAGCGGCCCAGGCGCCAGTGCTGCAGCGAGTCGCTTTCCACGTCGGCGATAAAGCCCGGGTCGGTGACCACACTCGCACGGAACACCGACATGCGACCGGTCATGGTCAGTACGCGCTTGGACAGGGCCATGGAGCACATGTTGATGTGGCGTTGGGCGAACCGCAGCTTGTGCCATTCGCTCATGATGTAACCGCCGCGCACTTCGCAGAACTCGTTGGTGGTGAGGCCGCCGACGTTGCCGAACAGCTGGAACCACGGCACGGTCTTGCGCACAACGCCTTCGGCGAGCACGGTGTCGCCGTCGATCACCGCCACGACCGCGCGGTCATCCGGCAAGTGACGCGAAATGGCACGGAAACCAAAGGCCAGGCCGTCGCGCTTACCGGTGCCGGCGATACGCACGAAGTCGAGCTTGACGTGTTCCGGTGGGTTCATCTTTTCCCAAAGGCTCTTGACCAGCAGCTCATCGGACATCTCCACCAGCGAGCAGACCACCGTGGTCGGGAAGCCACAGTCGATCGCTTCGCGAATCACCGAGCTGTACACCTGCGCGGTGGTCAGCGCATCGATGCGGAAACTGGTGACCATCAGGAACACATGGGACGGGTCGGCGGCCTTGCCCAGCTTGCGGACTTTGCGGCGCAGGTGCGGGTAGACCACATACAGGAACAGCATGCCGCGAAAGAAATGCGTAGCACCCATCGAGTAGCGCCAGATACCGACGGCGCCAATCAGGAAAATAAAATTCTTCGACTCGGAGTCGAATGTGCTGGCTGGCAAAGCCAGAGCTAGAAGCGCTAAAAGCGCCAGAAATACTAGCCAGCCAGTGGCTTGGTTTAACCGTTGCATATTTGTGTCCGTCACGGGGGAGTAGGGCCACAAGCGGCAAGCTATAAGCTGAAAAACGATCGCTTCTAACTTGCCGCTTGCCGCTTGAAACTAGCCGCTGCCCCTTACCAACAAATGCCTTCAGTGCGGCCGCTCACGCTGGTGGCCTTGGACATGAAGCCCACCAGGTCGACCACTTGCTTGCCGTCCGGCGCGTTATGGGCCAGGGCGCGGAACTTCTCGTCGCGGTTGCCCAGGATGATCACGTCGGAGTTGTTGATCACATCGTCGAAGTCCGAGTTGAGCAGGGACGACACGTGCGGGATCTTGCCTTCGATGTAGTCCTTGTTCGCGCCGTGGACACGGGCGTACTCGACGTTGCTGTCGTAGATGCTCAGGTCGTAGCCCTTGCCGATCAGCATTTCGGCCAGCTCTACCAGCGGGCTTTCGCGCAGGTCGTCGGTACCGGCCTTGAAGCTCAGGCCCAGCAGGGCGACTTTGCGCTTGTCGTGGCCGGCGACGATGTCGAAGGCGTTCTGCACCTGGGACTCGTTACTGCGCATCAGCGAGTTGAGCAGCGGTGCTTCCACGTCCAGGGAGCCGGCGCGGTAGGTCAGGGCACGCACGTCCTTGGGCAGGCACGAGCCGCCGAACGCGAAGCCTGGACGCATGTAGTACTGGGACAGGTTGAGGGTCTTGTCCTGGCAGACCACTTCCATCACTTCGCGACCGTCGACGCCGACGGCCTTGGCAATGTTGCCGATCTCGTTGGCGAAGGTGACCTTGGTGGCGTGCCACACGTTGCAGGTGTACTTGATCATCTCGGCAACGGCGATGTCCTTGCGGATGATCGGTGCATCGAGTTCTTCGTACAGCGACTGCAGGACATCGCCGGAGGCTTTGTCGAACTCGCCGATGACGGTCATCGGTGGCAGGTCGTAGTCGGCGATGGCGGTGGATTCACGCAGGAATTCCGGGTTGACCGCGACGCCGAAGTCGACGCCGGCTTTCTTGCCGGAGCAGTCTTCCAGGATCGGGATCACAACGTTGGCCACGGTGCCCGGCAGCACGGTGCTGCGCACCACGATGGTGTGGCGGGTGGTCTTGTCACGCAGAACAAAACCGATCTCGCGGCATACCGACTCGATGTAGTTGAGTTCCAGGTCGCCGTTTTTCTTGCTTGGCGTGCCGACGCAAATCATCGACAGGTCGGTATCGCGGATGGCTTCGGCGAAGTTGGTGGTGCCGCGCAGTCGACCCGTTTGGATACCCTGGCTCAACAATTCGCCCAGACCCGGTTCAACGATTGGCGATTTGCCGGCGTTGATCAGGTCGATCTTTTCCTTGGAAATGTCCACGCCGACTACTTCGTGGCCACGGGCAGACAGGCAACCGGCACAGACAGCGCCAACGTAACCCAAACCAAATATGCTGATGCGCATCGCATTTACCTCGTTGTCATTGAAGACGGTGTTAATCATGCCAATAAATGGCCGGAGTTCATGTTTGCAAGCGTCACTGATGCCCGCGGAAGTTGGGCGAATAGACGCCGACTTGCCGCGTACAGGCATGTTAAATAGTGAGTGACTAATAATTGCACTCAAGTAGGGCGCAACATGGCCTTGTTATTGGGGCTTGCCCTCAAATGCAGCCGGCCTTCCTGGGAGAAGGGCCTGGCGCCAGTGCCACAGAGCTTTGATAGAGGCAATAAGCCTATAAAAATCAAAACCTTGGGATGTATCACTGACCCATTGGGGTAAGCGCAGCCTTGGCCTTATAGTTCGTGGCAATACTTCCTTATTGCCGCCTTTAACTAGTCAGTCGGTAATATGACCCATGAGTCAAAGTTAATGTGACAACTTCGCTACTTCCTTTGGTCGCCATGTAAGTCATCTCTTACAGCATCAGAGAATTTCGTTACCGGTGGTATGAGCGGCGCTTTAGGACGAAGTTCCTGGCCGCTCATCCTGTTTCCTGAAATTTCTTGAAATACGAGCAGAGATGGCACTAGTACTATATTGATAGCACTTGCTATTTGGGCCAGTAGTTATGGGGAGTTGGCACGCAGGGATAGTTTTGTGCCACTAGTGTTAAAAAAAACCAGTGCCACTACGAAAAAATTCGATGAATGTCGAGTGAAACTATTGATAGGGTTGTGTCGTGATATTTTTTGACGTCAAATAAATGGCGATTTTGTCTGAAGTGCAAACAAAATGTGGGAGGGGCTTGCCCCCTCCCACATTTGGATTTCATTGTCTGAGAAAGGCTGGTACGGCCTTATTGCGGTGCATGATCGCGCAGGAACACCAGGTTGTCCGGCTTGGACTGCTGCGCATTGAAGCGGTAGCCCTGTACATCAAACTCCTTAAGCTTGGCCGGGTCGTTGATGCGTTCTTCGATCACGAAGCGGCTCATCATGCCCCGCGCTTTTTTCGCGTAGAAACTGATGATCTTGTACTGGCCGTTTTTCAGGTCCTTGAACTCGGTATTGATGATCCGGGCGTTCAGGGCCGTGCGTTTGACCGCCGAGAAGTACTCGTTGGACGCCAGGTTGAGCAGCACATCATCACCTTGCGCGGCGAGGGCTTCATTGAGCCATTCGCTGATCCGCGTACCCCAGAAGGCGTACAGGTCCTTGCCACGAGCGTTGGCCAGCTTGGTGCCCATCTCCAGGCGATACGGCATCATCAGGTCCAATGGGCGCAGCAGGCCGTACAGGCCCGAGAGCATGCGCAGGTGGTCCTGGGCGTAGCTGAAGTCGGCGTCGCTGAAGGTGTCGGCGTTGAGGCCGGTGTACACGTCGCCTTTGAACGCCAGCAGGGCCTGCTTGGCATTTTCGGGCGTAAAGGCCGGTGTCCAGCTGCCGAAACGCGCGGCGTTGAGGCCGCCGATCTTGTCGGAGACGTGCATCAATTCGCTGATCTGCGCCGGGCTGAACTGGCGCAGTTGCTCGATCAGTTCCTGTGAGTGGTCCAGGTACTGCGGCTGGGTAAAGCGCGCAGTGACCGGCTTTGACTCGAAATCGAGAGTTTTGGCGGGGGAAATCACCATCAGCATGAAGTTGGCTCCTGTAATCGTGGGCGCGATTCTAGGGGCTTGGGCGATTTGACTCCACCTATGATGGCGATAGGCACGATCCGCTATGATGGCCGGTAGTTCTGGAGAGGGAGACCCTGTGTGCGAATAGCGCTTTTATTGTCCGCTGGTCTGTTGTGCATGAGCGCTCAGGCGGCGTCGGTGGACGTCGCCAGCCTGGACCGTGGCACCTGGCCCGAAAAGCTCACCAGCCCGGCATTGTTCGATGTGGGCTCGCGTGCCGAAATCCTGATGTTTGCTCACAGCCTGCTGGCCAGCGAAACTCAGGATGACGCCGCGCTCAAGCAGCGGCTGGGGCTGAAGATCATCAACCTGGCGGCCATCAACGATCTGCGTCGTGAACTGTGGCGGCGCCTGCTGGAGAATTACAGCGTGGCCCAGCAGAGCTGCGAGGTGGATGCCTCCTTCTGCTATCTGGTGGAAAACATGGACGACCTGCGCGAAGAGGCCGGCAAGTTCGAGGTCAGCGCAAACTCCTTCTATATAGATTGGGCTGCCCCCAGTCATGCCTTCCATGAGCGCTACCTGGACGAGTTGCTGCGCAAGGCCGCGCTGTTTCCGCAGATCGGCAGCGAAGTCGCGCGCTTCGGCGAACATGAGCGCAACGGCGATGAATTCAATGACCGTTTGTTCCTGCTGACCTTCGACGGCGGCCCCGCGCCTGTCAGCGGCAACACTGATTGGCTCGCCGACTATCTGCGCAAACAGAAGATGAACGGGATTTTCTTTGTCCTCGGCAGCAGCCTGCAGACCCGCCTGGAGCGCAGCTCCGCCGCCGATGTGCAGGCGTTGTACCAAGGCCAGTGCGTGGGCACCCAGGGCTGGCAGTACCGCTCCCACAGCCACTGGGTGGACTGGCAAAGTTCGATTACCCGCAGCGCTGCGCTGGCGCAGAACCTGATGCCGGAAAACTATGTGCCACTGTTTCGCCCACCCTATGGTCAGCGTCGCGCGGACAGCCAGGGGTTCTTCCAGTCACAGGGCTTGCAGGTGGCGTTGTGGGACATCGATTCCCAGGATGAGCCGGGCAGGCTCAAGGCACAAGAATCGGCGCAGCGCGTGCTCACGCTGATGCTGTTGTGGCGCAAAGGGGTGATTGTGTTTCATGACACGCAGGACAAAGCGCGGGTGGCGTTGCCCTGGTTGTTGCAGGCAACGGCACAGAGCGGGCTCGGCTGGCAGGACTGTCGCGAAGCGTTTTGAGCAAGTGCCCGGCCCTGCTGGGGATGCGCGGTTTTCGGGGTGATTTGGTGCGACATTTCGATGCAGGCGGACTTCCGACTTTAACGGCGTGGCTGGCACTCGGCTAGTGCTATTCGTCATCCTGAAAAATAAACTTCAAAAAAGCGTCAAAGTGCTTTTTCCTGTCACACGTTTTGCGGTATTACGAAGTCAGATCGCCGAAACCTGCAGCACAGGTGGCGTCTTCCAAGACTCCTCATGTGGGCAATGCACTTGACGTCACTCAGGTGCATTCGGTGGTCGAATCGAGGCGCAGCACCGCCCAGGTATTGCGTCGACTGGCTCCCACAAAGGTGACCGAGTATGGATGATCATGGACGTAACCCTTCTTCCGACCAGCCAATCCTTTACGTGCTTGATACCAACGTATTGATCCACGATCCAAACGCACTGCTCAATTTCGAAGAACACCACGTCGCTATCCCGATGATCGTGCTTGAGGAGCTCGATAAACTCAAAAGCGGCCACCACAGCGTTGCCGCCGAATGCCGCCAGGCCATCCGCCTGATCGACAAGACATTGGGCGAAGCTTCGCCCGACGACGTTGAGGTCGGTGTGCCGATCCAGCGCGGCAAAAGCGGGCCCAAGGGCTTGCTGTCGATTCTGATGAGCAAGCGCAACGAACCCAACAGCCTGCTGCCGGAAAACCTCAACGACAACAAGATCATCAATCAGCTGATCGATCTGCACGCGCGTGACAAGGACCTGCGCGTGGTGCTGGTGACCAAAGACATCAATATGCGCCTCAAGGCCCGCGCGTGCGGGATCGCGGCCGAGGACTACAGCACCGACCAACTGGTCGACGACGTGTCGATGCTCTCCCGTGGTTATCACATGATGACCGGCTCCTTCTGGGACCGCGTCAGCAAGGTCGAAACCCGCCAGGACCATGGCCGCACCTGGCATCAGGTTCAGCTCACCGATAACCTGCCGGCTGTGCATATCAATGAATTCATTGTCGATGAGCAGGGCTTTGTGGGCTGGATCAAAGAGATCCAGGTCGACAAGCTGCTGATTCTCGACCTGCATCAGGAGCCTCTGTTGCACCAGGAAGCCTGGGGCCTGAAACCGCGTGACATCTATCAAAGCCTGGCGCTGTATGCGCTGCTCGACCCGGACATTCACCTGGTCAACCTGACCGGTGCCGCCGGCTCGGGCAAAACCATCCTCGCCCTGGCCGCCGCCATCGAGCAGACCATGGTGACCAAGCGCTATCGCCGTATCATCGCCACCCGCAGCGTGCAGGGCCTGGACCAGGAAATCGGTTTCCTGCCCGGCACCGAAGCGGAAAAAATGGAACCGTGGCTGGGGGCAATCACCGACAACCTCGAAGCCTTGCACATGGATGACGAAAACACCCATGGCAGCGTCGACTACATCCTCAGCAAAGTGCCGTTGCAGTTCAAATCCCTCAACTACATCCGAGGTCGCAGCTTCCAGCAGAGCCTGATTTTGATCGATGAGTGCCAGAACCTTACGCCGCACCAGATGAAAACCATCATCACCCGTGCCGGCGCCGGTTCCAAAGTGGTGTGCCTGGGTAACCTGGCACAGATCGACACCCCTTACCTGTCCGCGACCAGTTCCGGGCTGACTTACCTGACGGAACGCTTCAAGGATTTCCCGAACGGCGTGCACATTGCGCTGCAAGGGGTGCCTCGCTCGATTCTTGCCGAATACGCCGAATCCCATCTCTAAACGATGCACTGACTGGAACGGGCGTCCCTTGGGGCGCCCGTTTTTATCAGGCGGTTTTTTCGACCAGTGCCCAATCGATCGCCGGCTTATGCGCACGCGACAACAGCGTGTACACCGACGGCAGCACGAACAGCGTGAACAACGTGCCCACCAGCATCCCGATCACAATCACCAGGCCCAGGCCAAAGCGACTGCTGGCGCCGGCCCCGGACGCGAACAGCATCGGTACCAGGCCGACCACCATCGCCGCCGTGGTCATCAGGATCGGCCGCAGGCGAATCCGCGCCGCGCGGATGATCGCCTGCGCCGGGGTGCAGCGGTACAGCACCTGCAATTCATTGGCGAACTCGACCATCAGGATCCCGTGTTTGCTGATCAGCCCGATCAGCGTCACCAGGCCGATCTGCGTGTAGATATTGATCGTGGCCAAGCCCAGGGCCAGCGGGATCAATGCGCCGCAGATCGACAGAGGTACCGTGATCAGGATGATCAACGGGTCGGTCAGGCTTTCATACTGCGCGGCCAGCACCATGTAGATCACGATCAGCGCAAACAGGAACGTCAACATCAACGCATTGCCTTCGTGGATGAACTGTCGGGAATCGGCCTGCCAGTCATGGCTGAAGCTGGCGGGCAGCTGTTGGCTGTACTTCTGCAGGAACGCCACCGCCTGGCCCAGGCTGACCCCCGGCGCTGGAATGCCCTGAAAGGTCGCGCTGTTCTGCTGGTTGAACTGCTTGAGCTTGTTCGGCTCAATCACGCCATGCAGGCTGACCACGGTCGACAGCGGCACCTGCTGGCCTGCGTCGGTATCCAGGTAGAAGGCATTCAGGTCCTGGGGCGTAAGGCGTTGCGACGGCTCGCTCTGGGGAATCACATCATAGGACCGGCCTTGCAGGGCGAAACGGTTGGTGTAGTTTTCGCCGATCAACACCGCCAGGGTACTGCCGATGTCCTGCATGCGAATTCCCAGGCTGTTGGCCTTGCTGCGGTCGATGCGCACCTGGGTCACCGGGTTGTTGAACGCCAGGTCGCTGTCGACTACCGCAAACAGTCCGCTGGCCCGTGCCTGGGTTTTCAGCTCTTCCATGGCCTGGTACAGCGAGCGGTAGTCCTCGGTGCTGCGGATGACCATCTGCACCGGCAAGCCCCCGGTCGAGGCGGGCAGTGGCGGCAGCTGGAACACGAAAATCGAATTGCCCTCCACCGCGTCCACGCTTTGTTGCAATTGGGCCTGGATGCTCGCGGCGCTGCGTTGGCGCTGCGACCACTCGCTGAAGTTGACCCCGGCAAAGCTGGCCGCCACCCCGTCGTTGCCATTGATGATCCACGTACTGACGGCCTCCGGCAGCTGGCCGAGGATCTCGCTCAACTGATAGGCGTAGCGCTCCACGTAATCCAGGTTGGCGTGCTGCGGTGACTTGATTGCCAGCAGCAGGTTGCCCTGATCCTCATTCGGCGCCAGTTCCTTGCTGGCCTGCCCGTACAGCCAGGGCAGGCTGATCAGCACCAGTGCGCCCAGCAGCAGGATCAGCCCACGCTGGCGCAGCGAGCTGAGCAGCGCGCGTTGATACAGGCGTGCCAGGCGTTGGAAGAAGCGTTCGGCCAGGCGGCTCATGCGCCCTTCATGTTCGTGGCTGGGCAGCAGCTTGGCGCACATCACTGGAGTGAGGGTCAGGGCGATGATCCCGGAGACCAGTACCGCGCCGGCCAGGGTCAGGGCGAACTCCTTGAACAGCGCGCCGGTCAGGCCGTTCATCAGGCCGATAGGCATATAGACAGCGGCCAGGGTGATGGTCATGGCGATTACCGGCGAGGCGATTTCCCGCGCGCCGAACAGCGCGGCTTGCAACGCCGTGCGGCCTTCCTTGAGGTGACGGTGAATGTTTTCCATCACCACGATGGCATCATCCACCACCAGGCCGATGGCCAGTACCATGGCCAGCAGCGTCAGCAGGTTGATGCTGAAGCCGAACAGTGCCATCAGGCCCAGGGCGCCGAGCATCGACAGCGGGATGCTGACAATGGGGATGATCACGCTGCGCACCGAGCCCAGGCACAGGTAGATGATTACCACCACGATCAGGATCGCTTCGATCAGGGTTTCGATCACTTCGATGATCGATGCCTCGATAAAGTGTGCGGTCTCGAACGCCAAGGCCACGTTGACCCCCGGCGGCAGGGTTTTCTCGATGGCCGGCAGCAGGCGCTTTATATCGGCGACGATCAGCAGCGGGTTGCCCGTGGGCGTCGCGTACAGGCCCAGGTGCACCGCCGGCTTGGCATCCATCAAGGCGCTGGTTTCATAGACGGCCGAACCAAGTTCCACCGTGGCGATATCGCGCAGGCGCAGCAGGCGATCACCGTTGTTGCTGAGGACCATGTCGCGAAACTCATCCAGGCTGCTCAAGTCGGTATTGACCTGGATCGAGGAGACCACGTATTGACCCTTGATCTGGCCCGGCGCGGCCTGGAAGTTGTTGGCACGGATCGCCTGTTCGACCTGGGCGGCACTGATGCCGTGGCCGGCCATGCGTTGAGGGTCGAGCCACAGGCGCATGGCCAGGCGCTGGCCACCGAAAGTCTCGACCTTGGCTACGCCCTCGATGGTGGAAAACAGCGGCTGCACCACGCGGCTGAGGTAGTCGCTCAGGGCCGAAGCAGACAGCGAGTCACTGGAAAAACCCACATAGGCCACCGCCGTTGCATCGCCGGCGGAGCGTTCGATCACCGGGTCGTAAGCCTGTTCCGGCAGGCGATATTTGACCTGGTTGACCTTGGCGATCACATCGCTCAGGGCCTTGGCCGAATCCTGGTTGAGCGCCATGCGCAAGGTGATCTGGCTGCGGCCCTGCACTGAGGACGAGCTGACGTAGTCCACGCCTTTCACCGAGGCCAGCGACTGGTTGATCGGCTGGGTCACGAAGCCCTGCATCAGTTCGGCGGGAGCGCCGGGATAGTCAGTGGTGACGCTGATCACCGAGCTTTCCAGCAGCGGGTACTGGCGCACGGGCAGATCGAGGTAAGCCTTGAGGCCGGTCAGCACGATCAGCAGGCTGACCACCAGGGCCAGCACCGGACGGCGCACGAAGAGGTCGGTGAATTTCACGGCTGGTCTCCGGTCATGCTCAATCGCGCGGGCACGTTCGCATCGTTCAATACGGTGCGTTCCATGGGCTCGATGGCAGCGCCGTCACTGAGCTTGATCTGCCCGGAAATGACCACCTGTTCACCCGGATTCAAACCTGAGTCGATCACCACCCGGCCATCGCGGCGTTCGCCGGTCTTGACCAGCACCCGGCGTACAGTCGGCGGGGTGTCGGCGTCTGGCGCGGGCTGCACCACAAATACATCTTCGCCGTAGGCGTTATAGGTGATCGCCGTTTCCGGCACGGTCAGCGTAGTGCTCGACGGCGGCAGGGGCAGGCGCACTTTGGCGAACATGCGCGGCAAGGCGCCGTGTGTCGGCGCTTGCAGCAGAGCCTGGACACTCAGGGTGCGCGAGCGATCGAGGAACGGGTCGATGCTGCTGATGCGCGCGGTGTAGCGCTGCCCCGGCAGGGCATCAAGTTGCACGTTCAGGCTGTTACCTACTTTGAGTTGCGCCAAAGCTTGTTCCGGCACGCTGAAATTGACGTACAAACCCTGGTCGCCGACCAGGTTGATCAGACTGTCGCCTGGGTTGACGTACTGCCCCAGGTGCACCTTGCGAATTCCCAGTGTGCCGGCGAACGGCGCGCGAATGGTCAACTGGTCGATCTGCGCCTTGAGTTCCTGCAGGGCCCCTTGAGCGGTGGTGTACTCGGTCTGGGCATTGTCATAGGCTTCGTGGGAAATGGCGTTGACCTTGACCAGGCTGCGCGAGCGTTCCAACTTGACCTTGGCGTTTTCCAGCTCGCTTTGCAGGCGCATCAGGCTGCCGCGCTGTGGCGCATCGTTGAGCTTGACCAATACCTGGTCGCGCTCTACGCGCTGACCGGATTCCACCGGCAACTGCACGACGCGCCCGCCGACCTCGGCGGGCACGCTCACCTGTTGCACCGCTTCCAGCTCGCCAATTGCCTCCAGGTAGCGGGAGAACGGCGCACCGCTGACCGGCTCAATCGCAACTTTTATCGGCGCCGGGGCATAGGCGGCAACGGCCGGATGGCTCCAGCGCCACAGGCCCCAGGCCACGGCGAGCAGCAGGAGCACGGCGATCAGCAACGTTACGGTGGTTCGGGAAACGGCACGTCCCGGTGTGCTGACGTAAGGCATAAGCTTCATTCCTTGAAGAGTCATCAATAGATGGACCAGCAGCCCGGTGTCAACAGTTCGACGAGATTCGCATCCGGGTCGCGAAAGTACACACTCGACCCACCCTTGGGCCAGTGCGTACGCCCTTCGATAGCGATATTGGCCGCGTCCAGACGCTGTTCCCAGGTTGGCAGGTCTTCGGCGTCGATGGCGAAACAGATGTGGATACGCCCGTTGGCGTCATGGGGCGGGATCTCGCCGCCGCTCAAGTATTTGGTGTGCAGGGAGGCGCCCCGTTTGAACAACAAGAGAGTATTCTGCTGACCGACGTTGAACGCGACGAGCACGCTGCTCTCGACCATCGCCTCCAGTTGCAGGTGCTGGCTGTAAAATGCTTTGGCGCGCTCGAGGTCATCCACATACAGCGCGGTCTCAATAATTCGTTTGATTTGAGGCATGGTTTGCTCCTTGTTGAAGGGTTGCTCCCTGAAATGGAATTCACCGCATGATCACGGTCTTACTGCGCAATATCGATTTGAATCTGTTAGTGGTGCTCGACGCACTGCTGACCGAAAAACACGTCACCCGCACAGGGGCGCGTCTGCATTTGAGCCAGCCGGCCATCAGTCATTCCCTGAGTAAGCTGCGGGCGCTGCTGGACGATCCGATCCTGATCCGCGACGGCAACGAGGTGATGCTCAGCGCCTTGGCGCAAAACCTCCAGGGGCCGCTGCGGGAGATTCTCAGCCAGATCGAAACCTTGTTCGGCAAGTCCATCGACTTCGACGCGGCCAGCTCCCAGCGCACCTTCCAGTTGGCGATGTCGGATTACGGCGCGGCGATTATCTTGCCAAAGTTGCTGGTGCGACTGCGTCACGAGGCGCCGAACACTACCCTGGTAGTGACTCAGGGCAGCCGGCATGGGATGTTCGAGCAAGTGGCACAGGGCAAGATCGACTTGGCCTTGGGGGTATTCCCCAGCCTGACGCCCGATGTGTCGATGGAAGTGTTGTTCGAGGAAAGCTTTTCCTGCCTGCTTGACCGGCGGACCTTGCCCAAGAAAGGCGTGCTGGATCTTGAGAGCTACCTGGAGCGCCCGCATATCCAGGTGTCCATGGACGGCGGCACGAATGGCGAAGTGGACAGCTTGCTGCGCGCCGAAGGCTTGCGCCGTCGTATCGCCGTCAGCGTGCCGCACTGGCGCACCGCGCCGAGCCTGCTGCACAACACGGACCTGATCCTCACCGTGGCGACGCGCACCCTGGAAGACACCTTGCTTAACCCGGATCTGGTGCGATTGCCGCCACCGTTCAGCATTCCGCGCTTTCCCTTTGTGCAAATCTGGCACCAGCGTTTCTGTGACGATCCGGCACATGCGTGGTTGCGCGATCAGGTCAAGCAAGTGGTGGCTCATACCATGCCGGTCGACTGATCGGGGCGCAGGCGCAGGCGCAGGTCCTGCCCCAATTGAGTAACGTCGTACAGGGTGAAGTCCAGCGAATGCGTCAGGTGTTCCAGCTCCGGCAGATGCACCAGCGGACGTGCCAGGTCGCCCAGCAGCCGCGGTGCCACATAGAGCAGCAACTCATCGACGAGGCCCGCGCGCAGCAAGTTGCCGGCCAGCGTCGGACCGGCTTCAACCATGACGTCATGCAGGCCCCGCTGGCTCAGGTGAGTCATCAGGGCGTGCAGATCCAGGCCCTGCTGACTGCCCGGCAGGCCGAGCAGGCGTTCGCCGTTCGCCCCTTGCGGCACATGGCGTTCGTGCATCACATGCAGGCTCGGCGCCTGGTCGTCGAACACGCGTGCGGTCTGCGGCACGCGTGCCTGGCTGTCGAGGATGACCCGCAATGGCGCGATAGCCTCGGCGGACGCCATTTCACGCACGGTGAGCGAGGGGTTGTCCGCCAGTACGGTGCCGCTGCCGGTCAGAATCGCTGCACTACGCGCTCGCCAATACTGCACGTCGGCGCGCGCCCGGGCGCTGGTGATCCACTGCGAGCTGCCGTTGTTGAGCGCGGTGCGGCCGTCCAGACTCATGCCCATCTTCAGTTGCACCCAGGGGCGCTGGCGCTTGACCGTGGATAAAAATCCCCGGTTGAGTTCCCGCGCCGCGACGTTGAGCAAGCCGACCTTGACCTCGATCCCGGCCGCGCGCAGTTCGGCGATGCCGCGACCGTCGACCTGCTTGAACGGGTCTTCATGGGCCACGATCACGCAGGCCACGCCGGCCTCGATCAGCGCCTGGTGACAGGCGCCCGTGCGGCCGACATGGCTGCACGGTTCGAGCGTCACATAAGCGGTGCCACCCTTGGCCAGGGCGCCGGCCTGGCGCAGGGCAAACACCTCGGCGTGCGGACCACCCGCACGCCGATGCCAGCCTTCACCCACGATATGCGTACCGTGGGCGATGACACACCCGACCCGAGGATTGGGCCAGGTGGAGTGAATGCCGCGCTCGGCCAACGACAATGCATGGTGCATATGTTGAAAGTCGATTTCGCTGAAGTGGGTCATTGGCGTGAATGCCGTGCCGAGGCCTGGACGGCGATCGGATAGATGCGGCCATCGTAGGCGCTGGCCAGGAAGCCGCTGCCCTCGGCGTCGTGGGTCAGGCAGGAGATACCGCTGGCGGTGATCTTCTCCACCTTTGCCCAACTGCGCCTGGCCAGGTCGAACACGGCCACGGTGCCGCCGTAGCTGCCGGTAGCGATCATCTTACGGTCCTTGGAGATGGCGATGCACTTGATCGAGTGACTATGCGGGGTGTCGTAGACTTCACTGTTACCGGCCTGCCACAGGCGCAGCTTGAGGTCGCGGCCGATGCTGGCGAAGCCGCCCTGGATCTGCGTGCAACCGTTGGAGATGCGGTCGTGGGCTTTGTCGAGATAGGTCTCCAGTTCGAAGTCGGCAATCCGGAAAAACGCCGCCGCCGCCGTCGCGCACACGCTGAACAGATACTGCTCATCCGCCGCGATGCCCTTGATCGCGTTTTCGTGCATGCGCACTTCGCGCAGAAATTGCGGCTGTTGATCCACCAGCTTGAAGATCAAGGCTTCGCCGGTGTAGGTACCGATCGCGGCATGCAGCTCGCCGTCCTTTTCAAAGGTGGTGCCGCAGTTGAGCGGCGAGCGGTGCTGGTAGACCACGTCCCCGGTCTTGGCGTCGAACACCGTGCCCATCTGTCCGCCCGTCAGCACGCTGGCGCCGAATGGCAGCAGGAAGTTGCACAGGCTGCCGGCCATGGTGCTGGGCTGGCCATTGATCTGCAGGATGCCGGCGTCGCCGATGCTGTAAATGTCGTCGCCGACCACCGTCACCGCGTTCAGGCTGATGGCCGGCTCGATGCCGCCGATGTCCCATTGCTGAGTAGTGAAATCCCAAGTGGCGTAGGTGGAGCCAAAGGTTACGAAGGCGATGCGCTGGTCGCCGAGCAATGCGCAGCTACGTGGCCAGATGATGCTTGGCAGTGAGGTCTGTGCGGTTTTCTCAAGTTGATTGGCGGCGGTCAGCTTCCACAGCATCACGCAACGGTCATAGCTCAAGCTGACCAGCATACGTTGCGCGTCGTTCCACACAATGCGCTTGATCCCGGCGGCGTGGGCCGGTTGCAGGTAGGTACCGCTGCTGCTGATCACCGAAATTTTGCCCTCGTCGTCGCCGGCAAATATGATGCCTTCGCGGGACAAGGCCACGGTGTCGGTCTCGACGCCGCCGAGGTCGATAATGTCCAGTTGCTCGCCGTTGGCGGCATCCCAGCGGCGGATCGAACCATCATCGCTGCTCGACACCAGGGTCTGGCCGTCGGCGGCCCAGCACACCGAGATTACATCGGCCTCATGGCCGGTCAGGATTTTCCGGGTTTGCCCGCTGAGGTCGAACAGGCGGATGGTGTGGTCGCGCGAGCAGGTGGCGATGGTCTGGCCGTCTGGCGAGAAGGCGGCCATTTCTATGTCGTCATCGTGGCCAACGAGCACGCTTTTCAGGCGCAACGAAGGGATTTCCCAGACCCGAGCGGTGTAGTCGCTGCTGGCACTGACCAGCAGAGTGCCGCTGGCGTTGAACGCGCATTGGTTGGCCAGGTGATCGTGGAGTACGCGCTGGATCGGCGTCTTGGTGCGCGCGTCCCAGAGAATGACTTGGTTGTCATACCCGGCGGTGGCGACATAGGTGTCGTTGAACGTTGCAATACCGCTGATAGGGCCAAAATGTCTCATGCGTCATTATCCTTAATGTTGAGGTTGGCTTATTGCGGGCGACCTGAATGATTCAGCCGCGCGAGCGAGTTATTTCACCAGTTTGATGACGTGATTTTTCTTATCGACTTTTGCTTGCAGGTAATGGGTGTTGTGGCGCGTCACGAATACACCGGTAGGAATAACGTTATCGACCACGATACCGTTATCCACCAAGGCCTGGACTTTATCCGGGTTGTTGGTGATCAATTGGCAGTGTTTGATATTCAATGCTTTCAACATGCCCGCGGCCATGGAGAAGTCGCGTCCATCTTCGGGGAAGTTAAGATGGGCGTTTGCCTCGAACGTATCCATGCCGGAATCTTGCAGGCGATAAGCATCCAACTTGGCATATAGTCCGATTCCCCGACCTTCTTGGCGCAGGTAAATCAAATAACCACCGACTTCCCGCATACGCTCGATGGACTCATTTAATTGCGGACCACAATCACAGCGTTGTGAGCTGAAAACATCACCCGTCAGGCATTCGGAATGAATCCGGACTAATGGACTGACTGGATTGGCCGGTCCCAGTTTGATGACAATATGTTCGTGGTCGGTTTCGAGTCCGCTGAAAGTATAAAAAGTCCCCGGATTCGAAGTGTCATCCAAGGGAATATCTACGTGATTGCGTACGCTTAGGCGGTTCATGGCGGTTCCTTCCATGCTGAATGATTAACGCGTTTTTATTCTGAATTCTTTCGTTTTAAGACAAGGAGGGGCTACAGGGTTTTGGCGAGGCGAAAACCCATTACATAAATCTGTCGCGGATATTTGCCGTGGCGCCGGCAGTTGCGTGTCAGGTCGCGGAAGCGGGTGAAACTGCCGCCGCGGGCTATGCGATGAGTGCCCACCACATTGACCAGATCGTCGGTGATGGCCGTGCCACCGGGGTAGGGGGCATAGTCATCGATCACGTATTCTTCGACATTGCCGGCCATGTCCAGGCAGCCAAAGGGCGATGCGCCATCAATCAACAGGCCGACCGGCGTGGTGTCGAACAGGCCCATTTCAGCGGTGTTGGCGTGCTGCGGCAGAAAAGTCGGGCCCCAGGGGTATTCGAGGTTTTCCGGGCCGGCCGCGGCGTATTCCCATTCGGCTTCGGTGGGCAGCCGGTAGGCCTGGCCACTCGCCGCGCTGAGCCAGGCGGCGTAGGCATCGGCGTCTTCAGCGGTGATGCCGTACACCGGGTGGTTGGCGCGTTCGTTGGGGTATTGGCCGAACGCCCAGCTTTCGGGAATCCGCGCCTGGCCTGAGGCTTCGAGAAAGGCGCGGTATTCGAGGTTGGTGACCGGGTATTTGCCAATTGCGTAGGGTTGCAGGTACACCGGGTGGCGCGGTACTTCCTTGGCGATCCAGTCGCGATCCAGGCCAAGGCCCTGCAGGTCGTGCATGACCTGATCCACCGCCGTCTCGGCCAAGCCGATTTCCACCTGGCCGCCACTGATGTGGATCATTGCCGGATTGAGCACGTCGAGCCGCGGGTCCACGGTCAGGGCCAGCAGTTGGGCGGCGGCATAGCGCCAGGCGAGTGGCGAGACCGGGTTTTCCACGCGGTCAGCCAACTGTTCGATGGACTCTTCCGCGAGCTGGCGCCAGGCGGTCAGGGGTAGCTTCAGGTTAAGCGCGCCCTGGAAGTGTTCAGGCAGGCCCATCAAAAATCGGTCGGTCATCTCGGGGGTCAGGGGGCCGTCGAACACCGGCCAATGGTTGAAACCCTTGGAAGTCATAACGCTGGTTTCCTGCTGCGATAAGCAAAAAAGACACGCGCATCCAGATGCGGCGCGCCCGGCTTTCATAGGGTGCAGATCAGTCCGGTCTGCAGGCAGTTGCGCTCGAAGTCATCCCAGTAGCCCTCAGGATGCTTGGCCCGTTCGGCATCAGAGATGATGGGTTTTTGCCATTGCAGGCGCGGGAAACCGGCCTTCATGATTGCCAGCTCATAACGCTCACGGCTCCAGCGATGAAAGGTAAAGGCGCTGGGTGGCTGGGTGACGAATTCAGCGTGGTGACGAAAGCCGCCCTCGTGGGCTTCCTCGGTCAGCACATGCACGCCGTACTTGGTGAAGTTGCCGCGTTGCAGTTGGAACGTCGGCTCCACGGTGTAGGCCACGACGCGGCCGCCGGGGGCGAGGTTGTTGGCGGCCACTTGGAACATCTTGTCCAGCTTTGCCGGCGAGTCGGCATAGTTGAATAACCATGCGGCAGTAATCAGATCGAATTTGCCGAGTATGCCCAGATCACAGATATCGCTGACGTGGTACTCGATCGCTTCCTGGTTACGCGCCGATTCCTTGCGAGCCAGGTCTATCATCGAGGCGGAAATATCCACCCCAACCACTTTACTCGCACCCTGGCGATATAACTCGCGGCCAAAGAAACCGAAGCCACAGGCCAAGTCTAGTACTGACTTGCCTTTGACATCGCCGACCATATGGAAAAACGTCGCGGTTTCTACTGAACGCTGGGAGGCCGTATCCGTGAAAGCCTCGAAGCGTTCGCCAATAGCGTCATATGTAGCGGTTGCAGATTGCTTAGTCATTGCCTCACCTTTTTAAAAATAATAGCTGTCGTCAATCCCTGACTCGGGAACATGAAGAAGTCTTCTGTTTCGGTGACCCGTCTTTCATTTTCATGTGCGCGTTGTAATAAGAAAACCTCCTATGACGACAATCACGCCGACCAATTTATTGATATTAATAGACTGCTTGGGAAATCCGATCAGGCCAAAGTAGTCAATCGCAATTGAAACGATAAGTTGGCCGACCAACACCGCCATGATGAAATTTAGTGCGCCGAGCCGCGGTGCCATCAATAAAGCAACGGTGATGTAAAACACACCCGCGACACCGCCCATCCAAATCCACCATGGACCTTCTTGTACCGTCGATAAGTTTGGGCGGGGGGCTTTTACAACAATGATGACAACGATGAGCACGACCAGGCTGACCAATAAGGAAACGGCGGTTGCCCACAAAGGGTGGCCCAGGAGATTGCCCAGTTTGGCGTTAGTCCCTGCTTGCAAGGGCACTGCGAAACCGGCGAATAAACTGAGCAGGACAAACATCAGTAAGGTCATGGAGTTTGCTTTCCGTTTTTTTAAAGTTTTACGGTGATCGGTTTGACGGCGCCAATTCTTTGTTCTGATGAGCCGTATTCGTCACGCTGATCGGCCATTGGCTGCTACTTGGCCGCGCAGCGGAATCAGGCGTGCGCGATGTTGACCGGCGGGTTTACAATCGGCGCTCCCGATCAGGAGTATCGCTGTGCTGACTCATCTCGATTCCCAAGGTCGCGCCCATATGGTCGACGTCACCGATAAATCCGTGACGTTCCGTGAGGCCGTGGCCGAAGCGCGTGTGCGCATGCTGCCCGAAACCCTGAAAATGATCGTCGACGGCGCTCATCCCAAGGGCGACGTGTTCGCGGTGGCGCGCATCGCCGGGATCCAGGCCGCGAAAAAGACCAGTGATCTGATCCCCCTTTGCCATCCTCTGATGCTGACCGGCGTCAGGGTCGAGCTTAGTGCCGAAGGCGAGAATGCGGTGCATATCGTGGCGCGCTGCAAACTCTCCGGCCAGACGGGCGTGGAGATGGAAGCGTTGACCGCCGCCAGCGTCGCGGCCTTGACGATCTACGACATGTGCAAGGCGGTGGATCGCGGCATGACCATCGAAAACATTCGTCTGCTGGAAAAACTCGGCGGCAAGAGCGGGCATTTCAAGGCGGACCAGGCATGAGCATCAACGTATTGTTTTTTGCGCGATACGCCGAAGCGGTAGGCTTCGATTCGCTGGAGATGGAAGGTGAGTTCGCCACTGTCGACGCCGTGCGCCTGGCGTTGGCCTGTGATCCGGAGTTTGCCGTACTTAACGAGACGAGCCTGATGTGTGCGCGCAACGAGGAGTTGTGTGACCTCGATGAGCCGGTGCAGGCCGGCGACGAAGTGGCATTTTTCCCGCCCGTGACTGGAGGCTGAGCATGACCATTCGTGTGCAGGCCGAGGCCTTTGACCCCGGCGCGGAAGTCAACGCCATGCATGCCGCGAATGTTGGCGTGGGGGCGGTGGTGAGCTTTGTAGGCTATGTACGCGATTTCAACGATGGCCGCGATGTGTCCGGCATGTTCCTGGAACACTATCCGGGCATGACCGAAAAAGCCCTGGCCAGGATCGCCGTGGAAGCCGAGCAGCGCTGGCCGTTGCTCAAGCTGCAGGTGCTGCACCGCGTAGGCGCCCTGGAACCGGGCGAGCCGATCGTGTTTGTTGCGGCGGCGAGCGCCCATCGCCAGGCCGCGTTCGACGCCTGTGCATTTGTGATGGACTACCTGAAGACCCGCGCGCCATTCTGGAAGAAAGAAAACACACCGGAAGGTGCGCGTTGGGTGGAAGGGCGGGACAGCGACCACGCCGCGGCGGATCGCTGGAAGTAGCCAGCCGAAGACCTATCTCAAAATCAGCTTATCGCATTCAGCTCAGGGGCGTTTGCGTTCCACGGCTCGCAATAGATGCGTCGGCGGTGTCTCGCAGCTGATCTTGCGGCCCAGCAGCGCCTCGATCGACGGCAACTGGTAGGAGTCATCCTCACCGGCAAAACTGATCGACACACCCGCCGCGCCCGCGCGGCCGGTACGGCCAATCCGGTGCACATAGTCGTCAGGCACTTCCGGCAGGGTGAAGTTGATCACGTGGCTGATGCCGTCGATGTGAATCCCGCGGCCTGCCACGTCGGTAGCCACCAGCACGCGAATCTTGCCTTCGCGGAAACCTTCCAGGGTCTTGATGCGCTTGTGCTGCGGTACATCACCGGACAGTTGCGCAGCGTTGACGCCATCGCGCACCAGGCGTTCTTCGATGCGGCGCACTTCATCCTTGCGGTTGGCGAACACCATCACCCGCTCCCAACCGTTGTCATTGACCAGGTTATAGAGCAGTTTGTATTTGTCGGCGCCGGCCACGGCGTAGATATGCTGCTCGACATTTTCGCTGGCCACGTTCTCGGCTTCGATCTCAACGATCGAAGGATCAGTGGTCCACTGCTTGGCGAGGTTCATCACGTCTTCGGTGAAGGTCGCGGAGAACAGCAGGGTCTGGCGCTCGGCCTTTGGCGGGGTCTGGCGAATGATCTGGCGCACCTGCGGGATAAAGCCCATGTCGAGCATGCGGTCGGCTTCGTCCAGCACCATCACTTCGACCATGTCCAGGTGCACGTCGCCGCGCTGGTTGAAGTCCAGCAGGCGGCCCGGGGTGGCCACCAGAATGTCGCAGTGGCGCGCTTCGAGGTGCTTGAGCTGCTTGTCGAAGTCCATACCGCCGACGAACGTCATGACGTTGAGGCCGGTGTACTTGGTCAGGTCGGCGGCGTCCTTGGCGATCTGCACCACCAGTTCGCGGGTCGGGGCGATGATCAGCGCGCGCGGTTCACCCATGTAGCGCTCTTTGGGCGGCGGCGTTTGCAGTAACTGGGTGATGATCGAGATCAGGAACGCAGCGGTCTTGCCCGTGCCGGTCTGGGCGCGGCCGATGGCGTCTTTGCCGGCCAGGGTAAAGCCCAGCACCTGCGCCTGGATCGGTGTGCAGTACGGGAAACCCAGGTCCTGGATGGCATGCATCAGTTCCGGGGCCAGCTTGAAATCATGGAAGCGGGTCTTGCCTTCCTGAGGTTCGACGACGAAGTCTTCGAGTTTCCACGGGATGACCGGCGGTTTGGGCGCGCGTTCACGCCGTGGGGCCTTGGGCTGAGGGGCTGGGGCGGCTTGAGCAGGCGTTGCCTGTTGGGGCGCCATCACCGTCGGCTTATCGGGCTGGACGGCAGGTGCGGTCCGGCCGGGCTGTTGACCGTCACTGCGGCTGCCGTGTGTCGGGACAGGGGCGCTGGGAACAGGCGCGAGCGGCTCAGCCTCGCTTTTGCCGAACATCTTCTTGAGTGCTTCGAGCACGGTGATCTCATTAATTGGTTAAGGAATATACGCCGGCCAGTGTAATGCAAGAAACGGGCGCGGCGTAGTGCGTCTGTCATACGGCTACATAACGCCAGGCTTTCAGCGCAGGCGTTCGCTCAGCCACGTGCCAATCTCGCTGATCTCCTGGGGTAACACTTCGTGGCCCATTGGGTATTCCCGCCATGTCACGGTGACACCATGGTGCTTCAAGTACTCCATTGCTGTGCGGCCCATGACGTTTTGCACCACGTTGTCGTGCTGGCCGTGCAGGCACAGGGTGGGAATGCGCTGCTGGCTGGCCGACAGCTCCAGTGCGTCATCGAAAGTCGGCGCGTAAGTGGAGAGGGCAATCACGCCACCCAGGGGCCCCTGCCATTTAAGGAAAGCCGTGTGGTAGACCACGGCGCCACCCTGGGAAAACCCCGCGAGGAAAATCCGCGAAGCGTCTATCCCGGTTCTTTTTTGCGCTTCGATCAAATCCATAACGGTTTTTGCCGAGCTTTCCAGCTCTTCCAGGCTGATGGACCTGGCCGGGCTCATGGCCTTTATGTCGTACCAGCTGGGCATCTCATAGCCGCCATTGATCGTCACCGGGCGGGTTGGGGCCTGGGGTAAAACGAAACGGGTCGACGTTAGATTTTTCTGTAGGAGTTCGGCTACAGGCAAGAAGTCATATTGATCGGCCCCCAGGCCATGCAACCAGATTACGCAGGCGTCAGCTGCCTTGGCGGGCTCAAGAATCAAGGGTTCGGTCATGTCTGCTCCAAAAAAGTGCGCGCGCTCCGATAGGGTGCGTCGCAACGGTGCGTAGTAGGTTTATCTGTTACGAAAATGTCGCAAGTTTGACTCTTTAGTGCTTGACCATAGGTTGAAGCAACTCCGTCCTCACTCTGGTACGGCGCTTGCTATGCACATGTCGATGTCAGGTCTCTTCCGTGACGGTAACACTATCAGTGACTGCCGCTTTCGGGATAGCAACTGGACTTACAGCGACAGCCTCTTACTGTTTGACCCCAAAAAAAGCCAACACGGGTCAAGGTCGCCTCAAAAGGGTGCGGTGGGGTTCGAGCTCCGACACAACAAGAGCAACTGGAGGTTTGAATGAAGGTATTGAAATCCACCCTGGCCATCGTTTGCGCGGCCGCTGTACTGGGTGTCAGCGGTTTCGCCCAAGCCGGCGCTACCCTGGACGCCGTGCAGAAGAAAGGCTTTGTGCAATGTGGCGTGAGTGACGGCTTGCCGGGTTTCTCGGTACCGGATGCCAGCGGCAAGATCCTGGGGATCGACGCTGACGTGTGCCGCGCAGTGGCGGCTGCCGTATTCGGCGACGCGACCAAGGTCAAATTCAGCCAGTTGAATGCCAAGGAGCGTTTCACCGCGCTGCAATCGGGCGAAGTCGACATTCTGTCCCGTAACACCACCATGACCAGCTCCCGCGACGCCGGCATGGGCCTGAAATTTCCAGGTTTCATTACCTACTACGACGGCATCGGCTTTCTGGTTAACAACAAGCTGGGCGTAAAAAGCGCCAAGGAACTGGACGGTGCAACCATCTGCATCCAGGCCGGTACCACCACCGAACTGAACGTTTCCGACTACTTCCGTGGCAACGGTCTGAAATACACCCCGATCACCTTCGACACCTCCGACGAAAGCGCCAAGTCGCTGGAATCCGGGCGTTGCGACGTGCTGACCTCCGACAAGTCCCAACTGTTCGCCCAGCGCAGCAAGCTGGCCTCGCCGAAGGACTATGTCGTATTGCCGGAAACCATCTCCAAGGAGCCGCTGGGCCCGGTCGTGCGTAACGGCGACGACGAGTGGCTGGCTATCGTGCGCTGGGTAGGCTACGCCATGCTCAACGCTGAAGAAGCCGGTATCACCTCGAAAAACGTCGAAGCTGAAGCCAAGTCCACCAAGAACCCGGACGTGGCCCGCCTGCTCGGCGCGGACGGCGAATACGGCAAAGACCTGAAAGTGAAGAAGGACTGGGTCGTACAAATCGTCAAGCAAGTGGGTAACTACGGTGAAGTGTTCGAGCGCAACCTGGGCAAGAGCACCCCGCTGGAAATCGACCGTGGCCTGAACGCACTGTGGAACAACGGCGGCATTCAATACGCACCGCCTGTGCGCTGATCGCTGATGGTTCTGTCACCCGGTGGGCCAACCGCCGGGTGATGTTCTGTTCCATTCTTTCCGGGGCACTTCATGCAAAATCAAATCGGCGCACCCAAGCAGAAGCTCAGCTTCAGCGACCCCAAAGTGCGTGCGTGGCTCTTCCAGATCATCACGATTGTGGCGGTGGTCTCGCTGGGCTGGTACCTCTTCAACAATACCCAGACCAACCTTCAGCACCGGGGCATCACCTCGGGTTTCGACTTTCTTGAACGCAGTGCCGGCTTCGGCATCGCGCAGCATTTGATCGACTACACCGAATCGGACAGCTATGCCCGGGTGTTTGTGATCGGCTTGCTCAACACCTTGCTGGTGACGTTCATCGGCGTGATCCTGGCGACCCTGCTCGGCTTTATCGTCGGCGTGGCACGCTTGTCGTCGAACTGGATGATCAACAAGCTGGCGACGGTGTACGTGGAAATCTTCCGCAACATTCCGCCGCTGTTGCAGATCCTGTTCTGGTACTTCGCGGTGTTCCTGACCATGCCAGGGCCGCGTAACAGCCATAATTTCGGCGACACCTTCTTTGTCAGCAGCCGTGGTCTGAATATGCCGGCAGCGCTCGCCGCTGATGGTTTCTGGCCGTTCGTGGCGAGCATGGTGCTGGCCATCGTGGCAATCGTGCTGATGGCGCGCTGGGCCAACAAGCGCTTTGAAGCCACGGGCGTTCCGTTCCATAAATTCTGGGCGGGCCTGGCGCTGTTCGTGCTGATCCCGGCGCTGTGCGCGTTGATCTTCGGCGCACCGCTGCATTGGGAAATGCCCAAGCTGCAGGGCTTCAACTTCGTCGGCGGCTGGGTATTGATCCCCGAACTGCTGGCATTGACCCTGGCGTTGACGGTGTACACGGCGGCGTTTATCGCCGAGATCGTGCGCTCGGGCATCAAGTCCGTCAGCCACGGCCAGACCGAAGCCGCTCGCTCCCTGGGCCTGCGCAACGGTCCCACGCTGCGCAAGGTCATCATCCCGCAGGCGCTGCGGGTGATTATTCCGCCGCTGACCAGCCAATACCTCAACCTGGCGAAGAACTCGTCGTTGGCCGCCGGTATCGGTTACCCGGAAATGGTTTCGCTGTTCGCCGGCACGGTGCTTAACCAGACCGGCCAGGCGATCGAAGTCATTGCCATCACCATGAGCGTGTACCTGGCGATCAGCATCAGCATTTCTCTGCTGATGAACTGGTACAACAAGCGCATTGCGCTGATCGAGCGGTGAGGAAACGCACATGAGTTCGCATACTTTCAAACCTGATATGCCGCCGCCGAGCAAAGTCTTCGGGCCGATGGCATGGATGCGCGCCAACCTGTTTTCCAGTTGGCTCAACACCCTGCTGACCTTGCTGTCGATCTACCTGGTGTACCTGGTGGTGCCGCCGATCCTGCATTGGGCCATCCTGGATGCCAACTGGGTCGGCACTACCCGCGCCGACTGCACCAAGGAGGGCGCCTGCTGGGTGTTCATCCAACAGCGCTTCGGGCAGTTCATGTACGGCTACTACCCCGGCGACCTGCGCTGGCGCGTGGACCTGACCGTGTGGCTGGCCATCGTCGGCGTGGCACCGTTGTTCATCTCGCGCTTCCCGCGCAAGGCGATCTACGGGCTGGGCTTCCTGGTGCTGTACCCGATCATCGCCTTCTTCCTGCTGCATGGCGGTGTGTTTGGCCTGGCCACCGTGGCCACCAGCCAATGGGGCGGCCTGATGTTGACCCTGGTGATCGCCACCGTCGGTATCGCCGGCGCCTTGCCGCTGGGCATCGTGCTGGCCTTGGGGCGACGTTCGAACATGCCGGCGATTCGTGTGGTCTGCGTGACGTTCATCGAGTTCTGGCGCGGCGTGCCGCTGATCACCGTACTGTTTATGTCCTCGGTAATGCTGCCGTTGTTCCTGCCCGAAGGCATGAACTTCGACAAGCTGCTGCGGGCGCTGATCGGTGTGATCCTGTTCCAGTCGGCCTACGTCGCCGAAGTGGTGCGCGGGGGCTTGCAGGCCATCCCTAAAGGGCAGTACGAAGCTGCCGCGGCGATGGGCCTGGGTTACTGGCGCAGCATGGGCCTGGTGATCCTGCCGCAAGCGCTGAAGCTGGTGATCCCAGGGATCGTCAACACCTTCATCGCGCTGTTCAAGGACACCAGCCTGGTGATCATCATCGGCCTGTTCGACCTGCTCAACAGCGTCAAGCAAGCCGCCGCCGACCCCAAATGGCTGGGCATGGCCACCGAAGGCTACGTGTTCGCCGCCCTGGTGTTCTGGATTTTCTGTTTTGGTATGTCGCGCTATTCCATGCATCTGGAACGCAAGCTCGACACAGGCCACAAGCGTTAGGAGTTCTTTTGATGAGCGAAGCAATCAAACAGCCTGTGGGCCCTGAAGGCATTATCCAGATGCAGGGCGTCAACAAGTGGTACGGCCAGTTCCACGTGTTGAAAGACATCAACCTGAACGTCAAGCAGGGCGAGCGTATCGTGCTGTGCGGACCGTCGGGTTCGGGCAAGTCCACCACCATCCGCTGCCTCAACCGCCTGGAAGAGCATCAGCAGGGCCGCATCGTGGTCGATGGCGTTGAGCTGACCAACGACCTCAAGCAGATCGAAGCGATCCGCCGTGAAGTCGGCATGGTGTTCCAGCACTTCAACCTGTTCCCGCACCTGACCATCCTGCAGAACTGCACGCTGGCGCCGATGTGGGTGCGCAAGATGCCCAAGCGCAAGGCCGAAGAAATTGCCATGCACTACCTGGAGCGCGTGCGCATCCCGGAGCAGGCCCACAAGTTTCCGGGGCAGTTGTCCGGCGGCCAGCAACAGCGTGTGGCGATTGCCCGTGCCTTGTGCATGAAGCCGAAAATCATGCTGTTCGATGAGCCGACTTCGGCACTCGACCCGGAAATGGTGAAAGAGGTGCTGGACACCATGATCGGCCTGGCCGAAGACGGCATGACCATGTTGTGCGTGACCCACGAGATGGGCTTCGCCCGCACCGTGGCCAACCGCGTGATCTTCATGGACAAGGGCGAGATCGTTGAGCAAGCGGCGCCGAATGACTTCTTCGACAACCCGCAGAATGATCGGACCAAGCTGTTCTTGAGCCAGATTCTGCATTGATCGATGCTTGAAACAATAAACCCGGCCTGGCCGGGTTTATTGTTTCTGTTCAGCAGGCCTTCAGTGCCTTCTGCCCTGTGTTCACGGTATGAGTGAAGCCCCGCAGGTCAGCGCCTTCGGCCAATACCTTGGCGTCGGCGAGCAAATGAGGGTGACGATCGAGCAATCGCATCAACAGAACCAGTGGCTTCGGTGGCAGAAGCTCACCGCGCTCATACCGTGAAAAAGCGTTGTGACCGCCTCCGGATAACAGCTGCACGGTTTCTTTTTGGGTAAGGTGCAGCTTGCGACGGATACGTTTCATCTCGTTACCGATCATTGTCCGCGCAGCCTGGACGAGTTCATCACCAGCTTTTGCGTGACGCTCCGCACTGTCCGGATCATACATGCCGTCGCCGCAGGCATGGCATTCCCAGCCAGAAAGGTCATCGACACGACGCTCCATCCCTTTGACGCTAATGGTCTCGCTACGGCCCTCGAACCGAGTCATGCCTTCGGGCGTACCGCATATAAAGCACTGTTGAGTTTTCATGAGCTGCACTCCTTGAAGGAGATTACCGGTGGGTTACCACCTGAGCCGTAAGTGACCTTTATGTAAATCTCCATGCCGTGTGAACTGATGTGGTACACGTCCTGCCAGACCTTATGGTCTGCATAGGTAGTCATCGATTTGTACAACATCCTGGTTTGCAATTGAAAAACGACCTCTTGCATTTCATGGATCTCAAAGCCGAGTGTCCTCCCCGTGATCTTCGCCGTTGAGGTAAATGCCTTTTCCCCAAGTCGCCTGACATCCGCCTTTATCACCGCCAAATCGTAATGAGGTGTGTACTTTTCCATAAGACACCTGAGCCCAATAATTACCCTCTAAGGGTAATTTTACCAGTCGAAAATACTGCTCCTTTTCCTGCCTAAGAACCCTAGTGCGTTGCGTTCGTAGGCAACTCTGAATAGGCTGTGGGAAAATTCATCCTATGATTGGACGAAATCACGCAACCCATGACAGACATCGCCCCGTTGATCAAACGCTCCCTGGTGGACCAGGCCCTTGAGCAATTGCGCTGGCGCATCAGCGAAGGCAAATGGGCCATCGGCGAACGCCTGCCCACCGAACCTGAGCTATGCGCTGAACTCGGCATCAGCCGCAATACCGTGCGCGAGGCCATGCGCGTTCTGGCGTTTTCGGGGTTGATCGAGGTCCGCCAGGGTGACGGCAGTTACCTGCGTTCAATGACCGACCCGTTGGGCACGATGCGCGCGCTGTCCCATTGCACGTTGGAGCAGGCACAGGAAACGCGGCGGATTCTGGAAGTGGAAGCCATCGGCCTGGCGGCGCTGCGCCGTACCGAGCAGGACCTCGAACAGGTGCGTGCGGCGCTCAAGGCCAGCGGCGAGCTGTACCAGGGTGACCTGGAGGCCTATATCAGCGCCGACCTGGTGTTCCATAAACGCCTGGTGGACGCCGCCCACAACCCTGCGTTGAGCGAGCTGTACCACTACTTTTCCAGCGTCGTCGCCGCCCAGTTGCGCCAGACCTTGAACACCTCACCGCGTCGTCAGGCGGTATTCGATCTGCACACCGCCCTGCTCGACGCCGTGGAACACCAGGACCCGGAACGCGCCCAATCCCTCTGCCGGCAGTTGATCAATGAACCTTGAAACCCGACGCACAAACGAACTCGAAGAATTGTTGATCGACGCCGAGGCCGATGACGACCAGGTACAGCACAGTCACCCCGTGGTCCAGCGCCCGTGGCTGCTACTGCTGGGGCTGATCCTGGTGGCGCTGAACCTGCGCCCGGCCTTGTCGAGCATGGCACCGTTGCTCAGCGATGTGTCCGCCAGCCTGGGGTTGTCGGCGGCCAAGGCCGGTCTGCTGACGACCTTGCCGGTGCTGTGCCTGGGCCTGTTTGCGCCATTGGCGCCGATCCTGGCGCGGCGTTTCGGTGCCGAGCGGGTGGTGCTGGGGATTCTGTTGATGCTCGCGACGGGGATCGTTCTGCGCAGCTCGTTCGGTGAAACCGGGCTGTTTGTGGGCAGCCTGATCGCCGGGGCGAGTATCGGCATCATCGGCGTGTTGCTGCCGGGGATCGTTAAGCGCGACTTTGCCAGGCAGGCCGGCGCCATGACCGGCGTCTACACCATGGCGCTGTGCCTGGGCGCGGCGCTGGCGGCGGGTGCCACGGTGCCGTTGAGTCATTACTTTGGCGACCGTTGGAGCATCGGCCTGGGCTTCTGGATGGTACCGGCCGTGGTGGCGGCGCTGTTCTGGCTGCCTCAGACCGGCCAGAAACACGGTGCTCATCAGGCCGCTTATCGGGTGCGGGGGCTGCTGGCGGACCCGTTGGCCTGGCAAGTCACCCTCTACATGGGCCTGCAATCGTCGCTGGCCTATATCGTGTTCGGCTGGTTGCCGTCGATCCTGATCGGCCGTGGCCTCAGCGCGACCGAGGCGGGGTTGGTGCTGTCCGGCTCGGTGCTCGTGCAACTGGCCAGCTCCCTGGCCGCGCCGTGGCTGGCCACGCGTGGCAAGGACCAGCGCCTGGCCATTGTGGTGGTGATGCTGCTGACCCTGGGCGGCCTGTTCGGTTGCCTGTATGCGCCGCTCGACGGGCTATGGGGCTGGGCGATCCTGCTGGGCCTGGGGCAGGGCGGCACCTTCAGTCTGGCGCTGACCCTGATCGTGCTGCGTTCGCGCGACGCCCATGTGGCGGCGAACCTGTCAGGCATGGCCCAGGGCATCGGCTACACCCTGGCGTCCCTCGGCCCATTGGCGGTCGGCCTGGTGCACGACTGGACCGGCGGCTGGACGGCCGTGGGCTGGATCTTCGCCGTGCTTGGCCTGGGGGCGACCATCGCCGGGCTGGGCGCCGGCCGTGCCCGCTATGTGCAAGTGAGCACCGAAGCGCGCTAGAGGTACACCACCTCCAGGGTTGCCGAGCCGTCGAGTCGCACGTCCTGGCTCAGGTCCAGGTTCTGTCTGGCATTGATCACGGCGTCGACCTTGACCGTGCTGATCAGCTCCTGAATTGCCGATGGCCCGCTGGTGCTGCCTTCGATGTCGGTGAACCCCAGATAGCTGTTGGCCCCGATATCGATGGGATTCAAGTTGGCGGTACGCCACGCCACGCCGCCGGTGGTGGATTCGGTGCCGTAGACCTGCGTTGCACTGTCGACCAGGCTTTGGCGCGGATCGAATGTCATGGAATACAGGCCAATGCGATTGCCGCTGTTGTCGAGCCCCAACCCGTAGTAAATCTCACTGTTGACCATGGCCGTGCCGTCACGGTTGTCACGCATGCGCAGGGCGAAGCGGCTCGCGCCGTTACAATACAAGCTGACTTGCAGATGCCTGGCCGCCAGGCGCGTGCCCCTGTCGATATTCAAATCCTGCTGGGAAATCCTGCCGTAGTCGATCACGCCTGCGCTTGAAAGCCGGGGTGTGCATGCGGTGGGCGTTATCGCACCATTGACGCTAAGGTCCACCGTGGACGCGGCCAGACTGTACTGGGCGCTGGTCAGCAGCAGGAAGGAAACTGCGATGCGACGCATCTTCATAATGTGCACTCCAGGGGATTACAGGTAGATGATTTCGAGGGTGCCGGAGCCGTTGATGTACACCACGTTGCGCAGGTCCAGGGATTGGGTCGGCGCAAGATAGGTCTTGATGCGAACGGTGCCGGACAGATTCTGGATCGCCACCGGGCCGAGTGTGCTCCCGGTGCTGTCGGTAAAACCCATGATGCTGTTGGCGGCCATGGGGATTTGTCGTGAACTGGAACTGCTCCAGGCCGCGCCACCGCTGGTGGAGTCGGTGCGATAGAGCCTGGCGAACGCGTCGGCGGTGAATTCCGCCGGATCGATAGTCAGGTAAAAACGGCCGATCTTGTTCTGGCTGTTATCCAGGTCCAGGCCGTAGGCGGTCTCGTCGGTGCCACCGGTGGCGGAGCCCTGGCGGTTGTCGTGCATACGCAGGGCGAAACGTGCCGGCGCGTCACAGCTGATGGACAGCTGCAAGGTGCGAGTAGGCAGTGGCGTTTCGCTGGTCGCGTTCAGATCCTTGACCAGCAAGGTGCCGTAATCCACCAAGCCATCGTTGGACAGCAGCGGACGGCAGGCGACGGGGGTGAAGTGGGCACGCAATGTGAGTTCCTGGGAGTAGCCGCTGCGGCCATTGTGAAATGTCCCATAGGCCTCCCAAGTGGTGGCGTCTCGAACATGGGTGGCGCCGACATCGGCCCAGGCGCCGACAGTCAACTGCAGTGAAAAGCGTCTGCCCGTTAATACCGAGCCGTTTTGTACCGGAGCGATGCCGTGGTCAGCCCGCCAGTTCAATACTGCGCCATTGAGCACGGGGGGTTGACCGTTGGCGGGCAGCAATCCCAACTCGACGGCCTGGCCATCCAGCACGCCATCCCCAGCCTGTATTTCATAACTGCCATGTTCGGTAAATCGCAGGCGTTGCGAGCCTGCCGCCAGCGCGCGATAGAACAGGCTCATATCGGTCGGTTGCGGGCAATTGAAGTGCACGCTCAACCGGCGTTCGCCAAGCCACCGCTGGGGTGCACTATCTTTTTGCGCCGTGCGGTTCATCAGGCCGAAGTCCAGTAACGGTTCGCTGATGGTCAGTTGGCAGTCGTCCTGGGCCTGGGCGGTGCCCAAGGCACCGATCAGCAACCAGGCGCTCAGGTGTCGCAAGCGGTTTTCAAGCGGCATGTCGGTTTTCCTCAAGGCGTGTGGCAGCGCGCGGATGCGGTTTCGAAATACACCGATGGATCACCTTTTTCCGGCAGGTTGAAGCGTAATTCGCAGCGCTTGTTGGCGCTGGTGGTGACCCACAGCGTGGTTTGATCCAGTACGTTGGGCAGGAATACCTGGCTGGCGTCCTGGACCAGCGTGACGAACTCGCCGGTGGCCGTGCTGACGGTGGCGCCTCGCGGCAGCGGGGCGCCCCGATCGTCACTGACGGTCAGCAGTACCCGGCGGGTCAGCGACACCCCAAATTCAACCCGGTCCACGGCGCCGCGTCCGGCGGAGATCATCGCCAGGCCGTTATTGATATCGGCATTACGCGGCAGCGAGCGGGTGTGGACTTCGACCGGGCTGCGGCCGTAAGCGCTGACCTGGGGCACCACCGCCTGGCCTTGCCAGTCGGTCCAGACCGGGCCGCTGGGGGTGTTGAGCTTGATGCCGCTCATGTCGCCCACCGAGACCACGGCGAAGGTGTCGCGCACTGGATACGGCGACAACGTGACCCCGCCGCCATGCAGCACTGCGCCGCCGCGCGCGCCGCCCTGGTAGCTCGATCGCTCGGCGTCAGAGCGGCTGTAGCTGAAGTCCAGTTGGCTGTAGCGCGGCAGGACTGAGACGCCCAGTGTGGTTTCCACCTGCTGGTCACGGGTGTCGTGCTCGGCGCTGAGCCGATAGCCAAATTGATCGTTGACCTGTTCGTTCAGGCCCAACCCTGTGCGCTGTTCGCCGTCTGAGTTGCGCACCCAGCCGCGAACCCGGCGGCTTGCGCCTAGCGGTACGCTGACGTTCAGGTAGACCGCGTTGTCCTGCTGCTGGCGCCCACCCATCTGCCACTCGGCACTGGCCGACAGCGATACCCCGCCGACGCTGGTGCCCCACGATGCCAGCCCCCGGCTGCTGCTGTTGCCATCAAAGCTGCTGGAACGCGAAGCGCCGACACTGAAAGCCCCCAGCCACGCATGGGCCCAGCCCAAGGTAAGGCTTTGTTGATCGCGATAGCGCGAGCGCCGTTGTTGACTGGTTTCAGCCCCGTATGTGGTTTCTTCCAGCTCGCGATAGCCGGCCGTACGCCAGGAGTTGGCGGCGCTGAACGACCATTGTTCATTGAGCCGCTGCGACCAGGCGAGGTCGGTTTGCACGCCGCGTGCGCTGTTCCCGGCGCGGGCGTCGGCGACCTGGCTGGAGAGCTGGATCTGGCCGTCCAGCCACGGCAGCCAGCCCAGGCTCAGTCCGACGGCACTGTAGTCGCTGGTCGTGAGCACGCCGCTGCCGAGGGTCAATTGCGGGTGCACGGCGCCCGTCCAGCCAGCACTGACAACCCACGGGTTGTCACTTCGGGCATCCCCGATAGTGCGCACGCGTCCGGCCGCCACCGAATAGCCGGGGGCGGGCAGACCGAGGCCGAGCATGGCCGCCGGCACGGTAAAACGCCGCTCGCCGCCGCTGCTTTCCTTGACCGTGACTTCGACGTCCGAGCGCGTGTTCAAGCGTCGCACGTCGGTCAGCGAAAACGGCCCGGCGGGGACTACCGTGGAATGAATCAATGCGCCGTTCTGGCGAACCTCGACCTGCGCCGGACTGTCGGCGATGCCGTTGATGGTCGCGCCCTGGCCCTGCTCCTGAAGCGCCTGCTCCGTGAGCACCTGTACCCCGGTGATCTGCGCACCCGCCAGTACCGGGTTGTAAAGGTTGATCTGCCCGGCCTGCACCACCGCCTGATGGCTGGCGAAGGTGCGTTGGGCATAGGCCTCCAGGTGGGTGCTGCGCGTTAGCCCGTCCTGCCAGGTTTTCACCTGGCGGCTGCGCACGATCCAGTCACCGGCATTGAGGCCCACCTCGGTATTGGCCGAGCCGAAGCGGCTGGCATCATCGCCCAGACGATTGTAAAAACCGGTGAGATCGTAATTGAGCAAACCCGCGAAGCCACCGGTTTGATACCCGGAGACGTCCTGCCGCAGCGGACGCAGAGCCTCGGTCGGCACCACCAGCGAAACCGTGAGCGTGGCCGGGTCCGGCTCCACCAGGCTTTGCGGGTACCGGGCGAGAAAGTCGTTACAGCGCTCGCCGTCGCCTGGGTTCACCAGGTTGGCGGCCTCCAGCAACGCGTGGTCAAAACACAGGGTGCCCTGTTGGTCGAAACTGACTTCCACTCGGCCACGGCGCTGGCCATTGACGCGCAGGGTAACGGCGTGGCGGCCGGCGGCGAAACGCGGTGAGTCCAGCAGCAGGCTGGCCAGTTGCGGATCAATGCCGCGCTGGAGCAAGGTCTTGGCATCGAACTCAGGGCGTTCATCGGCCCACACCCTGGCGGGCCACAAGGCGCACGCCAACAGCGTCGCCGCTAAGGTCAGTCGGGTGGGCGCATTGGGCACGGCTTCGCCGTCACGGTAACTCAATACTGTTTTCACGAAATGCACTCGAGTAAGGGATACCTGGGTGTCCCGGTGACGGTCCTTGAGCCGTCACTTCGTTGTGCAGGCGCGGTGGCGCCTGGTTTTTTCAGAAGGTGATAGGCGCTTCGTAGGCGGAAACGGCAAAGCCATACACCGTCGCCGGCTGCAGGCGTACCTTGCTGGCCGCGCCGCCTGTTGCCGGCACACTAAGGGTTTCCCCCGGCAGCACATAGGTGCGTGGCAACATGGCCTTGCCATCGCCGGGCAGCAGGCGCAGCTCCTGAGCCAGTCGCACCACGTACGGGGTGTCATTGCGCACCTGCAAGGAGCCTCCTTTGAGCGACCAGGTCAGCCCGGTCCACGGAGTGCGATTGGGAGCAAGCCCCTTGGGGTGAATGATGACGGGCAGGTTTTGCCGTACCGTCACCCCGACTCGCGCATGGCCGGCTTCGGTGGCGGGGCGGCCTTGCGGCATGCCTTCGAAAATCACCCTTTTCAGACGTTGGGTCTGCAACGGTTGCCGGTTTTGCAGAATGAAGCGCACCAACTGCGATGCAGAGGCTTCCACCCGCGACAGCGGCGGGGTCAGCACCAGCAACGGCTCGGTGTCCTCGGGAATATCTTCCAGGGTGACGTGCAGCAGTGCCAGTTGGCTGTCGGTGTTGGTGACCGAAACGGCGGCCTCCCCATCCGCTTCATTAACGATCACTACGGATGTCTCCGGGACCATACCGTCGGCCAGTGCCTGTGTACTGATCAGCAAGGCCAGTGCCGCGATTTTCAACAAGGTTGTCGTCATGACGCAGGTTTCCATTGGGGCAACATGGGGGTTAGAGATAGCGCAGATCCAGCACGATGGAACCGTCAAGCGGTATCTCCTGATCCAGGCTCAGGTACCGGGACAGGTTGATCGACGTGTCGATCCGCAACTGGGTAGCCAACTGGCTGAAGAAATCGGGTTGACGGTCCCCTGGCAAGGCGAAACCCATGTAGGTACGTGGGTAGGCATTGGATTCCTGTGTCCAGGTTTCACCGCTGTCGCTTGAGGCCAGTACTTGCAAGGGTTGTGCATCACCCACCGGGTTGCGGTAGGACAACGCCACGGAGCCCAGCAATTCTGCGGGGGCATGAATATTTCTTCCCAGGCCATAGAAATAGTCGGGCGCCAGCGAGGACTCTGCGCGGTTGTCGACACCCACCAGCGCAAACAGCATCGGTCGGCTGCAGTGCACGCTCAACGCCAGCCAACGGCTGGGCAGCACGGTGAACTCATTGGCGTTAAGCGTGTGGGCCGGGATTTTCCCGTGATCGACGCTGCCCTCCTCGGACAGTTCCACTTGACAGGCGTCTGGCGTCAATCGGCCGGTCACTGTGAGGTCTACCGATGAAGCGGCGAGGGTCGTGGTGGCCATCGCCAGCACCAGCGGCACCGTCAGGATACGAAAAAGCGTGTTCATCGGTTGGGCCGCTGGCAGAGGTGAGTATGGCCGATACGGGAAAACGTCCTGCCCGTCAGTGGCTGCAAGGCATGTACGTCCACGGCGTTACAGATACTTCACTTCAAGGGTGGCGGAGCCATCGAGGGTCACCTCGTTGCTCAGGTCCAGCCCGTCGGTGCGGGCGATGATAGTTTGCACCTGCAGTTGCGCCACCAGTTCCTGGACCGGCACCGGTTGAGTGGGGTCATCCATGCTGGCAACCGACATGTACAGGCCGGCATTCCAGACTCTTTCGCTGTACCAATTATCCTGGCCGTTGAACGACGCAATGGGTTGTACCGCTGTACCGTCGGCGACCGGATTGCTCAGCGTCAGCGAGAACCAGCCGAGCTTTTGGTCGCCGTTGATCAGGCCCAGCCCATAGTCGGAAGACATGATCGATGAGCCGGCCCGGTTGTCGATCGAATGCAATGCAAAAGGAATGGCTGCATCGCAGGACACCGCGAGGGTGAGGTTGTGCGTGCCGATGTGGGTCGGATTATCGGTGTTCAGGTCCTTGGCGGAGATCTTGCCGTGGTCGATCACCCCGTTGCTCGACAGGCTCGGGGTACAGGCGCTCGGAATGATCAAGCCTCTGACCGTAAGGTCCACGGTTGAGGCGGCGAAGGCTGCGGGACTGCTGATCAGCAAGCTGGTGGCAAGGGCGATGAGGGGCTTTTTCATGGGGCTGAGTTCCTTTCACTTCTATCTTGGGTGGCGCTTAGAGGTAGCTCAATTGCACGGTGGCGTAACCGTCGAGCGGGACTTCATCGGTCAGCGTTATGCGATCGGTAGGGACGAGGTGGGTAAGCACCCCGATGTCGGCATCCAAATCCTTGACGGCAGCGGGCACAAGGTCTGTGTTGCTGGCTGAAATCGCCGTCAGGGTGGCGCTACTGAGGACGTTGTCCGGCGCCCAGCTCATGCCGCCATCCCAGGAAACGATCAGGTGGGCCGGCGCACCGTCGGCCACGGCGTTATGAAGATGAAACGCGGCGCCTCCGATTTTTTCTCCATCAGGCGTGAGGCCAAGCCCGTGCCAATGCTCGTGATTGGCGGAGGTGCCGGCACGATTGTCGATGGTGGTGAGGGTGAAGAACGTCGGGCCTTCGCACCGCACGCTGATTGGCATCGTTTGCGCAGGCAACGCGGTGTGGTGGTCAGGGTTGAGGGTGGCGAACGACATTTTTCCGTAGTCGATCGTACCTTCACCGCCGATCAGCGGTTCGCAGGCGTTGGGGGTGATCGAGCCCCGTACGGCCAGGTCCATGGAACTGGCCGCGAATGCAGGCGGGGCCAACAGCAACGTAAATATGAGGCGGGAGGCAAAAGTGTGCATGTGCAAATAGCCCTTTGTCAGGTGTCATCTTGGGGCGGAGCTCGGCGCTACAGGTACTTCACTTCCATAGTCGCGGAACCGTCCAGCGCGACTTCACTGGTCAGTGTCAAGGTGTTGGTTGCCGCGATGGCGGTGTGAAGGGTGATGTCCATCGTTGCGTTCTGCAAAGGGTGGGGTATCCAGCCGCTGTCGGTCAGGCTGCCCAGCGCGACCAGATCGTTTGGCCTGACGGCATCATCGTCAAAGAGGAGGTACCAGCGGTTGTTCACCTCGTCTCTGGTCAGCAGCGTGGAAGGGGGGTCCGCGGCGGGATTGCCGAAGGTCAAGTGATAACGGCCCAGCTTTTGGTTCTCGTTAATCAGGCCCAGGCCAAACGCAGAACCGTGGATTGCTGAGCCTGCACGATTGTCGATAGGGCTGATCGCGAACAGCGTGGCGGCGTCGCAGTTCACGCTCAGTTGAAGGGTGCGCCGCTCAAGATTGGTATAGCGGTCCGCCTGGAGGTCCTGCACGGAGATTTTTCCGTAGTCGACTGCGCCTGGGAGCGTCGGCGTGCAGGCGCTGGGCGTGATCACCCCGGTGACGGTCAGCTCCGTGGTGCTTGCCGCCAGCACTGGCAGGGAGGCGGTGAAGAGTAGCGCGCTGCCGAGCGCAACCAAATGCTTGTTCATGTCGATGCTGTTCCGGTGTGTGGCTGACAGGCGCACACGCGCCGATGACTCAGCATCAAGTGCTGGCACTGTCGGGCGGTGTGTCCGGTCTGGTTTTATAACCGCCTGTCGAAGTGGCGGATCGTCACCCTCTAACGGGGTGGTGCGGAATTTAGCGGTGCAGGGTGGTCGGGGATATACAACTTTTACGACAAAGAATTGGAGGTGACGTTACAGCCGAATCAGTGTCAGAAGAAGTAATCGCACGTGTAGGAAAAACTGCCTTTTCGTAGTTTTCGTATGTCGGCTGCGGTTGATCGAGGCTATTTCTGTTCAGGCGACGATGGTCATGTATGTGTCATGTAACCGCTGCACAGTGCGCCTCTTTGACTGTCGCGTCAGTGCCCGCGGGATCACAATCGTTCGTCCCGATCCACAGGGCACTGGAAAAACGAAAGCAACCATGAGGTATGCGAGCGTGCTTTCGAGCGATGTCGCTTCGCGGGAACTGCAACGCCTTGCTTCCCCACCTGCGCATTGGCGGCACTTGCGCGTGCTGGTGGCAGAGGACCATTCAACCTACAGAGCCATGATGGGCTGGTTTCTACACAAGCTCGGGCTTACCCACACATTGGTCGCGGATGGGCGCAGCGCCTTGGTTGCCGTTGCGCGCAAGCGCTTCGACCTGGTGATCAGTGACTGCCAGATGCCGGTGATGGACGGCTACGCCATGGCCCGCGCCATTCGCCGACATGAGCAGGCCTTGGGGCATGGGCGAGTCCCGATCATCGCCTTGACCGGCAACCTGTTGCACGACGATCCGCAACGGTGCCGCGACGCCGGCATGGACGCCTGGCTGCTCAAGCCACTGACCCTCGCCCAGTTGCACGAGTTGCTGTCGCGCTGGCTGCCTGGTCCGATTCATGTGCAGCGACCCGGCGCGCCGGCAACCCGGGCGTCGACATGGCCGACCCGCGCCGATCTGATCCAGATGTTCGGCAGCGGGCAGGTGGTCGACCAGATGCTCGCCGGCCTGCTCGTTGAAGCGCGTGCGGACAGCTCGGCCCTGGCGCATGCCCGAATGATCCTGGATGCCGCGCTGACCGAGCAGTGCCTGCATCGCCTGGTGGGCAGCCTGGCTTTTCTTGGCGGGACTGAACTGGAGGCCAGGGGAATCGCGCTGATCCACGAGATACGCACCCAAGGGATGTTGCTCAGTTGCGTACATTTGGATGTTTTTATGCGGGATTTAACGGCGTATCTCACTTACTTGAGTGTGTTGTGATGATTTGAATGACTTTAATGTGTTTCGAGTATGTAAGAGCTTTCCTGGTGTTTTGTAGGTTAAATGTTATGAGCTACCAAACATTGGGCGATGCTTGGACAGACTCGAAGTTGCCGGTTGTTGAGGATCGCCCGCAGGGTTATTTTGCGCGGATTCAGGTCGCCATCATCCGTGGGTACTTATGCTTCGAGTAATTATTGCTGACGATCACCCCATTGTTCGCATCGGACAGCGGGTGGTGATCGAGGCGGCAGGCAGGTGCGAAGTGGTGGGTGAGGCCAATGGCCCCGATGAATTGCTCAAACTGTTAAGCACCATGCCTTGCGATATGCTTGTTACCGATTTCGCCATGCCGGGCGACCAGCAGGCCGATGGCTACGGCCTGCTTGGCCTGCTGCACCGCCAGTACCCGACGTTGCCGGTGATTCTGGTGACCATGTTCGCCAATGTCGCCACCCTGCGCGCTTCGTTTGCCCATGGCGCCCAGGCCATTGTCGCCAAAAGTGCCTCGGCCAAGGAGCTGCCGCTGGCGATCAGGGCGGTGGGGGCCGGCCAGACCTTTGTCAGTGAGTGTTTGCGCAACCAACTGGTGGAGGCGGGGCCGGGCGACCAATCACAGCAACCACAGCTGTCCGGCAAGGAGCGCGAAGTGGTGCGCATGCTGGCCAGCGGCATGACCGTCAGCCAGATCGCGGCGCGGGTCAACCGCAGTGTGTCCACCATCAGCAAGCAGAAGTGCACGGCCATGAACCGGTTGTGCATTTCCACGGACGTGGACCTGTTCGCTTATGCCCGCAGTTGCGGCATGGTGCCGTAAGACACGCTATCGGGAGGGTGAATGCCAGTAGCCTTGGCGGCGCAGGCGGCTTATCGTGCGGCTATCTTTTTCGCCGCCAACGGAAGCCTGCCCATGAGTGACGCCCATAACGCCCTGATCACCGAGTTCTACCGCGCGTTCCAGCGCCTGGACGCCGACGCCATGAGCGCCTGTTACACCGACGACGTGGTCTTCAGCGACCCGGTTTTCGGCGAATTGCGCGGGCGTGACGCCGGCGACATGTGGCGCATGCTCACTTCGCGCGCCCAGGATTTCTCGTTGACGTTCGACAGTGTGCGCAGCGATGACGCCCGCGGTAGCGCGCATTGGGTCGCGACGTATCTGTTCAGCGCCACCGGCAACACAGTGGTCAACGATATCCAGGCGCGGTTCGTGTTTCGCGACGGCAGGATCTGCGCGCACCACGACAGCTTCGACCTGTGGCGCTGGTCGCGCCAGGCGTTGGGTACCAAGGGCTTGTTGCTGGGCTGGACGCCGCTGGTCAAGAACGCCGTGCGCACCCAGGCGCGCAAAGGCTTGAAGGCATTCCAGGCCGGTCGTTGATAAGCTTGGCGCTTCCCCGGTTGATTGACGTTGCCCGTGACTGATCCTGTTCAAACCAAACCCTGGTTCGTCTACCTGGTGCGCGCCGCCAATGGCGCGCTGTATTGCGGCATCAGCAATGACCCGCAGCGCCGCTTCGCGATGCACCAGAGCGGCAAGGGCGCGCGGTTTTTCCTGTCCAGCCCGGCCGTGGCGCTGGTGTACACCGAGCAGTGTGCGAGCAAGGGCGAAGCGCTGCGCCAGGAGCGCTTGATCAAGCGACTGAAGAAGAGCGCCAAGGAATGCCTGGCGGCGAGTGGTTCATTGATCTGACTGATGAATGCTCATCACGGCATCGCTGCACATTGCGCGCTAAGCTGGCGGTTCAACTGGTTAAATGGACCGCGGCATGTCTGAGCTCATTCTTCATCACTACCCCACGTCCCCCTTTGCGGAAAAAGCCCGGTTGTTGCTGGGCTTCAAGGGGCTGTCCTGGCAGTCCGTACTGATTTCGCCGGTGATGCCCAAGCCGGACCTCACCGCGCTCACCGGCGGCTACCGCAAGACCCCGGTGCTGCAGATCGGCGCCGATATCTATTGCGACACCGCGTTGATCGCCCGGCGCCTGGAGCAGGAAAAGTCCGCGCCGGCGCTGTTCCCTCTCGGCCAGGAAATGATCACCCAGACCTTCGCCACCTGGGCCGACAGCGTGGTCTTTGCCCACGCCGTGAGCCTGGTGTTCCAGCCGGAATCGGTGGCGGTGCGCTTTGGCAAGTTGCCGCCGGAAGCGATCAACGCTTTTATGGCCGACCGCGCCGCGCTGTTCAGCGGCGGTTCGGCGAGCAAGCTCAGTGCCGAGGTGGCCAAGCATCAATGGCCGGCGATCATGACGCGCCTGGAGCAGCAGTTGCAGCGCCAGGCGGGGGACTTTCTATTTGGCCAACCGTCGATTGCCGATTTCGCCCTGGCTCATTCGCTGTGGTTTTTAAAGGCCACGCCGGTGACGGCGCCGCTGGTGGATGCCTACCCGGCGGTGTGCGCGTGGCTGGGACGTGTGCTCGGGTTCGGCCACGGCACGCCCAGCCAGATGACCGCCGACCAGGCCTTGGAGATTGCGCGCAACGCTGCATCGGCACCGCTGCCGGACGAGGCGTTTGAGGACCTGAACGGCTTTCACGCCGGCCAGGCGGTGAGCATCAGCGCCACTGACTACGGCGTCGACCCGGTGGCCGGCGAGCTGTTGTTCGCCGGGCGCGAGGAGCTGATCCTGCGCCGCACCGACGAGCGCGCCGGCACCGTGCATGTGCATTTCCCACGCTTTGGTTTCCGTATCCAGGCGCACTGACTGAAATTATTTATCCAGAACCGATGAGGTAAACCGCCGGCCCATCCGTGTAGTGCTTGAAACTGCGATCAATTCGCATTAACAGCGTTTTCTACACGGGTTCTCACAGCATGAAGTCGATGGCGGGCGGTTGGGTAAAACAGTGGCTGGGGGCTTCGGTACTGGCGGTGTCAGGCGTGGCCTTGCTGCCGTTGAGCGTGGCGCGGGCGCAGGAGCAGCAAAGCACGGCCTTTAACTTTGCTCTGGCGGCCAAACCGCTGCCCCAGGCCCTCAGCGATTTCAGCCGGGTCACCGGGATCAGCGTGATCTACACCGATGAAGCGCCCTACGGGCTCAGTGCGCCGGCGGTGCGCGGGCAGATGAGCGCGACCCAGGCCCTGCAACGGCTGTTGAGCAACACCGGCATGACCTTCCGCCAGATCGACGCCCGCACTCTGGCCCTCGAACCGGTGCCCACCGACGGCGCGCTCAACCTGGGCGCCACCACCATCAGCGGCATCGGCCAGGTCGAAGACAGCAGCAGCTACCAGCCGCCACCCACCAGCTCGGTGATGCGTTCCCACGGCCTGCTGCTGGAAACCCCGCAAACCGTCAACGTGGTGCCGGCCCAGGTGCTGCGTGACCAGACCCCGCGCAACCTGGACGACGCCCTGGCCAATGTCAGCGGCATCACCCAGGCCAACACCCTGGCCAGCACCCAGGACGCGGTGATGCTGCGCGGCTTCGGCGACAACCGTAACGGTTCGATCATGCGCGACGGCATGCCGGTGGTGCAGGGCCGTGCGCTGAACGCCACGGCCGAGCGGGTTGAAGTGCTCAAAGGCCCGTCGTCGCTGCTGTACGGCATCCAGGATCCGGGCGGCGTGGTGAATATCGTGAGCAAAAAGCCGGAATTGACGCCGTTCACCGCGCTGACGGTGCGCGGCTCCACCTTCGGCGACGGCAAGAACGGCAGTGGCGGCAACCTCGACACCACCGGGCCCCTGGGGGATTCGGGCCTGGCGTATCGGCTGATCGTCGACCATGAAGACGAAGACTACTGGCGCAACTTCGGCACCCATCGCGAATCGCTGGTGGCGCCGTCCCTGGCCTGGTACGGCGACTCCACTCAACTGCTGTTCGCTTATGAGCACCGTGAATTTCTCTCGCCGTTCGACCGGGGCACGGCCATCGATCCCAAGACCAACCATCCGTTGGATATTCCGGCGACCCGCCGCCTGGATGAGCCGTTCAACAACATGGAAGGCCGCTCCGACCTGTACCGCTTCGAAGCCGACCACGATCTGAACGACGATTGGAAAGCCCACTTCGGCTACAGCTGGAACCGCGAAACCTACGACGCCAGCCAGGTACGCGTCAGTGCCGTGAACGCCAATGGCACCCTGACGCGCAGAATGGACGGCACCCAGGGCGCACTCACCACCGACCGTTTCAGCACTGCCAGCCTGGAAGGCAAGGTCAACGTACTGGGCATGCAACATGACTTGGTGTTCGGCCTGGATGACGAATACCGCAAAATCTACCGCGCCGACCTGATTCGCCAGGCCTCGCGCGGCCCGTTCAACTACAACAATCCGGTGTACGGCAACGAAGTGGCAGGCACCAGCGTCAGTGCCGCCGACAGTGCCCAGACCGACCTGCTGCGCAGCGATTCGCTGTTTTTCCAGGATGCGATTCACCTGACCGACCAGTGGATTTTCGTAGCCGGCGCGCGCTACCAGATGTATGACCAGTACGCCGGCAAGGGCGTGCCGTTCAAAGCCAATACCGACGGCAAGGGCCAGGCCTGGGTGCCGCGTGCCGGGCTGGTGTACCGCTATACCGATGAACTGTCGTTCTATGGCAGTTACACCGAGTCGTTCAAACCCAACTCCACCATCGCCGCCCTGGCCGATGGCAGCACCTTGACCGGCGATCTGACGCCTGAGCAGGCCAAGTCCTGGGAACTGGGAGCCAAGCTCGACATTCCCGGGCGCATCACCGCCAGCGCGGCGTTGTTCACCATCGACAAGCGCAATGTGCTGGTCTCGGTGGGTTCCGGCGCGAACACGATCTACAGCATCGCCGGCCAGGTGCGTTCCCGTGGCCTTGAACTGGACGCCACCGGCCAGTTGAGCGACCAATGGAGCGTGATCGGCAGCTACGCCTACACCGACGCCGAAGACATCAAGGACAACGACCCGACCCTGGAAGGCAACCGCCTGCAGAACGTCGCCAAACACACCGGCTCGCTGGCGCTGGCCTATGACTTTGGCAGCCTGTTTGGCGGCGATCGACTGCGCATGGGCGCGGGTGCGCGCTACGTGGGCGAGCGCGCGGGCGATGCCGCCAATGACTTCACCTTGCCGGGCTACACCGTGGCCGATGCCTTTGCCACCTACGACACGAAACTCGACGGGCAGAAGGTCAAATTCCAGCTCAACGTGAAAAACCTGTTCGACCGCACGTACTACACCTCGGCGGCCAGCCGGTTCTTCGTGTCCATGGGCGATGCGCGGCAGGTGTCGGTGTCCAGCACACTGGAGTTCTAAGGCTGGTGGTAGGCCCGCTCGCCACCGGCATGCGGAGCTGTTAGCGTTGCCGCCACTGAAGATTTTGCGGAATTTCACACTGATGCATGTTGGACGATGGCTACCCCTGCTGTGCCTGAGCGTTTTCATAGGCGGTTGTGCGAGTGTCTCGCCAACCTCCACCCCGGCCATCCTCGACCACCTGCTGGCCGATCCGGCCTTCAACGGCGCAACGGTCTCGTTGATGGTGCGCGACGCCCGCAGCGGCACCACCCTCTACCAGCACAACGCGCGCACGCGTCTGGTGCCGGCCTCCAACCTCAAGTTGCTGACCACGGCGGCGGCGATGGATGTACTGGGGCCGCACTACCGGTTTTCCACGCAGGTGCTGAGCACGGGCGGCCGCCAGGGCGAGCGGCTGGCGGGCAATATGTATCTGCGCGGCCTGGGCGACCCCACCGTGCAGTTCGCCGATTACCAGGCACTCGCGGCGCAACTGGCCAGTCAGGGCGTGCGCGAGGTGCAGGGCGATCTGGTGTTCGACGATACCTGGTTCGACGCCGAGCGCCTGGGCGTCGACTGGGCCCAGGATGACGAAAGCACTTACTACGGCGCGCAGATTTCCGCGCTGACAGTGTCGCCCGACTCGGATTTCGATGCGGGCACTCTGATCGTCACGGCCAAGGCACCTGTGGCAGTCGGCCAGCCGGTGAACGTCTCCGTGAGCCCGGCCACCGATTACGTGCAACTGAGCAATCGCGCCGTCAGCGGCCCCGGCAACGATTACGGCATCACCCGTCAGCACGGCACCAACCTGCTGCAACTTCGCGGTGCGCTGGCGCCTGGCAAGCAGAGCCGGCAATGGGTGAGTGTGTGGGAACCGACCCAGTTGGTGGCGAACCTGTTTGAACAGGCGCTGGCTCAGCAGGGCATCAAGGTGCAGGGCCGGCGCGTGATCGGTGGCGCTACGCCCGCGACGGCGACGACGCTGGCCGAACATCAGTCGGCGCCGTTGCAGGACTTGATCACGCCGTTGCTTAAACTCTCGAACAACAACATGTCCGAAGCCCTGCTCAAGGCCATGGGCCGCAAGACCGCGGATGCCGGCACTGCGGCGGCGGGCGTGGCGGCGGTGGCGGGCTTTATGACACGTCAGGGCCTGGACCCGTCCGCCCTGAGCCAGGTGGACGGTTCGGGCCTGTCGCGGCGCAATCTGGTGTCATCTCAGACCTTCACCGACCTGCTGCTGGCCAGCGCCCGGCAACCCTGGTTCGACGCCTGGTACACCGCCCTGCCGATTGCCGGCGACCCGGACCGCATGGTCGGTGGCAGCCTGCGCTATCGCCTGCGCGGGACGGCGGCGCAGAACAACCTGCATGCCAAGACCGGTTCCATGGCCGGTGTGTCGTCGTTAAGTGGCTATATCACCGACGCCAACGGCCGGCGCCTGGTGTTTTCGATGGTCAGCAACAACTACCTCAGCTACGCCGCGCCGGTGCGCGCCGTGGAGAACCGCGTGGCCCGGGCCCTGGCTCAGTGGCAGGACTGAATCAGGGCTGATAGCCCATGCGCCAGCTCACCGCCCGGGTCGCCGCCAGCAATTGCCGGGCCGCCGGGCCGTCTTCGTCGGCGTGGAACAGCGAGGTGGGGCCGACCACGGTCATTACCGCCGCCACCTGGCCGACGGCGTTGAACACCGGCGCCGACAAAGCGTCCACCCCCGGCATCAGCAAGCCATGCACAAAATGCAGGCCACGCTGGCGGATCTGTTGGCAGGTGATGGCGTAGGCCTGGTCGTCCGCCAGGGCGTGGGCGATGCCTGCCTCGATCTCCTGCTGGCGCAGCTCCACGGTTTCCCGCGTGGGCAGAAACGCGCTGAACACCAGGCCGGTGGATGAACTGAGCAGCGGCAGCACCGAGCCCAGTTGCGTCACCACCGTCACCGCGCGCACCGCCGGCTCGATCTGCACCACGGTCGCGCCCTGGTTGCCCCATACCGCCAGAAAGCAGGTTTCATTCAGTTGGTCGCGCAGTTCCGCCAGGGGCAGGGCACCGACTTTCAGTACGTCCATGCTGCCCAGTGCGGCCAGCCCCACGCGCAAGGCTTCGCGGCCCAGGCCGTAATGGTTGGTGGCGGCGTTTTGTTCGGCGAACCCCGAGGCGATCAACGCTTGCAGGTAGCGATGCACCTTGCTCGCCGGCATCTGCACATGTTCGGCCAGGCGCGACAGCGACGTGGCCGGCGACAGCTCAGCCAGGGCCTTGAGAATATCGGTGCCCACTTCGGCCGAGCGGACTTTCTGTTTACCGGTGTCGCGGGGCTTTTCCATGGAGAGGCGGGGTTCCGAAAGATGAATGGGCGTCTTTATAGCTTGACGCTCGATAGCGATCAAATTACGTTATGCGTAACTGGATTACGATAAAAACAACTTCCGTACAGAGGACGATCCATGACCCTCGAATACCTGTCGGGCTTCGGCAATGAATTTGCCAGCGAAGCCCTGCCCGGCGCCTTGCCGGTCGGCCAGAACTCCCCGCAAAAAGCACCCTACGGCCTGTACACCGAGCTGTTCTCCGGCACCGCGTTCACCATGGCCCGCAGCGAAGCCCGGCGAACCTGGTTGTACCGCATCCAGCCGTCGGCCAATCACCCGGCGTTCGCCAAACTGGAGCGGCAGTTGGCCGGCGGTCCGCTGGGCGCGGTGACACCCAATCGGCTGCGCTGGAACCCGCTGGATATGCCCAGCGAGCCGACCGATTTTATCGACGGGCTCGTCGCCATGGTCGCCAACTCGGCGTCGGAAAAACCTTCAGGCATCAGCATTCATCACTACCGCGCCAACCGCTCCATGGAGCGGGTGTTCTTCAACGCCGACGGCGAATGGTTGATCGTCCCCGAGCACGGCCGCCTGCGCCTCGTCACTGAACTGGGCGTGCTTGAGGTCGAGCCGCTGGAAATCGTCGTGCTGCCGCGCGGCCTTAAATTCCGGGTCGAACTGCTGGATGCCCAGGCGCGCGGCTATATCGCCGAAAACCACGGCGCGCCGCTGCGCCTGCCGGACCTGGGGCCCATCGGCAGCAACGGCCTGGCCAACCCGCGGGACTTCCTCAGCCCCGTCGCCCATTACGAAGACCTGCGGCAACCGACCACCCTGGTGCAGAAGTTCCTCGGCGAACTGTGGGCCTGCGAACTCGATCATTCACCGCTGAACGTGGTGGCCTGGCACGGCAACAACGTGCCCTACAAATACGACCTGCGCCGCTTCAATACCATCGGCACCGTCAGTTTCGATCACCCGGACCCGTCGATCTTCACCGTGTTGACCTCGCCCACCAGCGTGCACGGCCTGGCCAACCTCGACTTCGTGATCTTCCCGCCGCGCTGGATGGTGGCCGAGAACACCTTCCGTCCGCCGTGGTTTCATCGCAACCTGATGAACGAATACATGGGCTTGATCCAGGGCGCCTACGACGCCAAGGCCGAGGGCTTTCTGCCCGGCGGTGCGTCATTGCACAGCTGCATGAGCGCCCACGGCCCGGATGGCGAGACCTGCACCAAGGCCATCAACGTGGAACTGGCGCCGCACAAGATCGATAACACCATGGCCTTCATGTTCGAGACCAGCCAAGTGCTGCGTCCCACCCGGTTCGCCCTGGACTGCCCGCAACTGCAACCTGCCTACGACGCGTGCTGGGCCTCGCTGCCCGTCACCTTCAACCCGAATCGGAGATAACCCATGACTCAGCCCACCCTTGCCCGCAGTTGGGTAGCGTCCGCCAACGGTCACGCGGACTTCCCGCTGCAGAACCTGCCGCTGGGCATCTTCAGCCTCAACCACGCGGCCCCGCGCAGCGGCGTGGCGATTGGGGATTGCATCCTCGATCTGCACGCGGCGTTGGACGCGTTCGACGGCGAGGCCCGCCGTGCGGTGCAAGCGACTGCCGGCGGCCAGTTGAACGGGTTGTTCGCCCTGGGGCGTGGCCCCCGCGTAGCATTGCGCGAGCGCCTGCTGGAACTGCTGGCCGAGGGCAGCCCACTGCAAGCCCGTGAGGCGCAGGTGCTGCACCGCGCTGCTGATTGCCAGCTGCACTTGCCGGCGAAAATCGGTGACTACACCGACTTCTACGTTGGCATCGAGCACGCACAGAACGTCGGCAAACTGTTCCGTCCCGACAACCCGTTGCTGCCCAATTACAAGTACGTACCGATCGGCTATCACGGCCGCGCCTCCACCGTTCGCCCCTCGGGCGTCGAGGTGCGTCGCCCCAAAGGCCAGACCCTGCCTGCCGGCCAGACCGAGCCCACCTTCGGCCCCTGTGCGCGGTTGGACTACGAGTTGGAACTGGGCATCTGGATCGGCCAGGGCAACACCATGGGCGAAGCGATCGCCATCGGTGACGCGGCCGAGCATATCGCCGGTTTCTGTTTGCTCAACGACTGGTCGGCGCGGGATATCCAGGCGTGGGAATACCAGCCGCTGGGGCCGTTCCTGTCGAAAAGTTTTATCACCACCGTCTCGCCGTGGGTGGTCACGGCCGAAGCGCTGGCGCCGTTCCGCAAGGCTCAACCGCCACGTCCCGCAGGCGATCCGCAACCGCTGCCGTACTTGCTGGATCAACGCGACCAGGCCGGCGGTGCTCTGGATATCGAACTGGAAGTGCTGCTCAGCACTGCCGCCATGCGCGAGCAAAACCTGCCGGCCCATCGCCTGGCCCTGAGCAACAGCCTGCATATGTACTGGACCGTCGCGCAGTTGGTGGCCCACCACAGCGTCAACGGTTGCCAGCTGCAGCCCGGCGATCTGTTCGGTTCCGGCACCTTGTCCGGGCCCGAAGCGGGCCAGCTCGGCAGCCTGCTGGAGATCACCGAAGGCGGTAAGAAAGTGATCGAATTGGCGTCCGGCGAAGTGCGTAAATTCCTGGAGGATGGCGATGAAATCATCCTGCGCGCGCGCTGCACGCGAGATGGCTACGCTTCCATCGGTTTCGGCGAATGCCGTGGCACCGTGGTTGCGGCGCGCTGAGGGGGGCAGGGGATGGAACTCTATACGTACTACCGCTCCACTTCGTCGTACCGGGTGCGTATCGCCCTGGCCCTCAAAGGCCTGGCGTTCACAGCGGTGCCGGTCAACCTGCTGGTGCCGGCAGGGGGCGCCAACCGTCAGCCGGAGTACCTGGCGATTAACCCACAGGGTCGCGTGCCGGCCCTGCGCACTGACGACGGCGATCTGTTGATCCAGTCGCCGGCGATCATCGAATACCTCGAGGAACGTTATCCACACGTGCCGCTGCTGAGCAAAGACCTGGCGACCCGTGCCCACGAGCGCGCCGTGGCGTCGATCATCGGCTGTGATATCCACCCGCTGCACAACTCCAGTACCCAGAACCTCCTGCGTCAAAGGGGGCATGACGAAGGGCAGGTACTGACGTGGATCGAGCACTGGATCAGCCAGGGGCTGGGCGCGGTGGAGCAGTTGATCGGTGCTGAAGGGTTCTGTTTTGGCGAGCAGCCGGGCATGGCCGATGTGTTTCTGATCCCGCAGTTGTACGCGGCCGAGCGGTTCAAGGTGTCGCTGGCCGATTATCCGCGTATCGGCAGGGTCGCGGCGTTGGCGAAGGAGCATCCGGCGTTCATCCAGGCCCATCCCGCCAACCAACCGGATACCCCTGACGCTTCGTAAATCCGTTGTGTGACACCCATAAAAATAAACAGGTACCTTGCGATGCACTCTCAGATTGCCAGCTTTCGCGCGGCACTCGACGCCCGTCCGGTGTCGCGCTACCAGTGGCTGATCCTCCTGTTGCTGGCGTTACTGCTGGTGACCGACGGCTACGATGCCCAGGTGCTGGGCTACGTGGTGCCGGCGCTGGCCGCGGACTGGGGGCTGGAAAAGCCCGCGTTCGGCCCGGTGTTCAGTGCCAACCTGCTGGGGCTGACCCTCGGTTCACTGTTGGTAACGCCGCTGGCGGATCGCTTCGGTGTACGGCGGGTTCTGCTGGCCTGCGTGCTGATCTACGCCAGCCTCACGGTGTTGATGGTGTTCGCCGACTCGCTGACCACGCTGATGGCCGCGCGGTTCATTTGCGGGATCGGCATGGGCGGCGCGATGCCCAGTGCCATGGCGTTGATGTCAGACTATTCGCCGCCGCGCCTGCGCACCTTGATGGTGACCTTGGCCGCTTGTGGCTTTTCGTTCGGCGGCGCGGCGGGCGGGTTCGTGGCTGCGGGGTTTATCGAGCACTACGGCTGGGAAGCCGTGTTCCTGGCCGGAGGCGTCACGCCGCTGCTGCTGTTTCCATTCCTCGTTTGGCTGCTGCCCGAATCCCTCCCGCGTCTGCTGCGGGATGCGCCGCCCTATCGGCGTTTGCAACGGGTTACGGCACGCCTGTTGCCCGACTGGCAACCGCCGCTGGCAAGTGCGGCTGACGACGCGCAAACACGCGGCAGTCAACTGACGGTGGTGGAGTTGTTTCGGCACGGTTACGCGCGGCCGACCTTGCTGATCTGGGCGACCTTTTTTGTCAGCCTGATCCTGCTGTATTTCATGATCAGCTGGCTGCCGTCGCTGCTGCTGGAAAGTGGCCTGGCGCTTAAGCAAGCCAACCTGGTGACGTCGATGTTCCTGTTTGCCGGCACCATCGGTGCGATCGGCATGGCCTGGTTTGCCGACCGCCTTAAGAACAAAGTGCGCCTGCTTTGTGGCGTGCTGCTGGCTGCGGCGCTGTGCACCGTACTGTTGGGCCTGAACCACGACAATCCGCGTTACCTGGTCGCATGCGTGTTTGCCGCCGGCTTCTGCATCATCGGCGGGCAACTGACCCTCAATGCCTTCGCCAGCAACTTCTACCCGGCCCATGTGCGCGCCACCGGCACGGGCTGGGCGCTGGGGGTGGGGCGCTTCGGTTCGATCCTTGGGCCATTATTGGGGAGTCTGTTGCTCGCGCTGCACATGCCCGTGCAGCAGATTTTCTTCTTCTGCGCGATTCCAGCGGTGATGGCAGCGTTATTGATTATCCAGGTGCGCTCGCCGGCTGCCGGGACGCCGAGGAGCCCGTTGCATGGCGATATTCTCAAGACGCCGGTCAATCACTGACGGGCGCGCTTACCACGCAAAACTGGCGTCTTAATCAGAGCCAAAGCGTCCGTCAATGCACCACCGTGTTGGGCGGCAAATGCCCCAACCGCTCGGTCAGGCGCAGGCGTTGGATCGGGTCTTCACTGAGCAGCAGCGCATGTTCCAGGTCGAAGCGCTCGGCGTTGGGGCAGTCCAGGCGTTGATACAGGCTGGCCCGCGCCAGGTAGTCCGCAGCGCTGGCGTTGCCCAGTTCCAGCACGCGCTCGGCGTCGATCAGCGCGGCCAGCGGATCGTCATTGGCCAGGTGCAACTGGCGCAGGTTGCGCGACAAGCGTTGCAGGATCAACCGTGGCTCTGCGGTGAGCAGGTGGTGGGCCTGCAGTTTGAGATGGGGACCATATTGGCGTTGCAGCAGTTCGCGACAGTCGTTGGGGTACAGGCGTCGACCGCCGCAAGGGTCCAGCAGATGGTCGGCGCCGGGCACCCGCAGCAGGAAGTGTCCAGGGAAATTCACGCCGACCATGGGAAGATGCAGGCGACGCGCCAGCTCCATGGCGATCAAGCCTACGGCCAGAGGCTGCCCGCGTTTGCGCAGCAGGACTTTATCCAACAGTGCGGCCGCGGGGCGCAGGGGGGTGAGGTCATCCTGGGCAAACCCCAGGTCGTTCATGCGCCGCAGCAGTGGTTGGCCCAGCTCATCCGCCGGCAGCACGGGCATGCCTGCGCTCACTTGCTGTTGCAGCAACCCCAGTTCCTGCAGAATCTGTAACGGTTGCACGGTTGCGTCATGTTCAGCGGCAATCCATAGCGCGGCCTCGAACAGTGCAGGGGGCGAGCGTTCCAGACAGGCGAAAAAGGCTTGGCGGGGCTTCATTGCGTTCTCCGGCGGATGCCCCGTTTTAGCCTTGCTGGGAATTTTCGTCCAGTAACTTAAGAAAGATCCTGCGGGCTTATGTCGCAGAACCTACAAAATCGGACGACTTATTCCCGCGCGCTTCGGCAGTTTTCTACCGCGAGCCTATACTTGGCGACACAAGAAGTGATTCGGGAGCTCGACGATGTTTGCTCTCATGCACAGCACCCGCCTTGAATCGCTGCACCTGAGCATCGACCCGGTGACAGGCTTGAAGGCGGTCATAGCCATTCACAACAGCCGCCTGGGGCCTGCCCTGGGCGGCTGTCGTTACCTTGCCTACCCCGACGACGAAAGTGCCGTGGCCGATGCCGCGCGCCTGGCCCAGGGCATGAGCTACAAGGCAGCACTGGCCGGCCTGCCGGTGGGCGGTGGCACGGCAGTGATCCTGCGGCCTGCTCATGTGGAAAACCGTGCGGCGCTGTTCGAAGCGTTCGGGCGCTGCGTGGAACAACTCGACGGTCGCTATATCACCGCCATCGACAGCGGCACCTCGGTGGCCGACATGGATTGCATCGCTCAACAGACCCGCTTCGTCACCAGCACCAGCGCCGCCGGCGACCCTGCGCCCCACGCCGCCATGGGCGTGTTTACCGGCATCCGCGCCACGGCCATGGCGCGCCTGGGCAGCGATAACCTCGAAAGCCTGCGCGTGGCGATCCAGGGCCTGGGCAACGTCGGCTATGCCCTCGCCGAACAACTGCACGCGGCCGGCGCCGAGTTGCTGGTGAGCGACATCGACCACGGCAAGGTGCAACTGGCCATGGAACAATTCGGCGCGCACCCCATCGCCAATGACGCGTTGCTCAGTACGCCCTGCGACATCCTGGCGCCCTGTGGCCTGGGGGCCGTGTTCAATCGCCAGAGCGTTGCCCAACTGCGCTGCGCCGCCGTGGCCGGTTCCGCCAGCGCGCAACTGACCAATCTGCAAGTGGCCGATCAGTTGGAGGGGCGCGGCATTCTTTACGCGCCCGACTATGTGATCAATTCCGGCGGCCTGATCTACGTCGCGCTCAAGCACAGCGGCGCCGAGCTACCCACCATCACGGCACACCTGTCGAACATTGCCACACGCCTGACCGAAATCTACGCCCACGCCCAAGCCGAAAAACGCTCACCCGCGCGGGTGGCCGATGAACTGGCCGAGCGTCTGCTCTACCCATGACCGCTTATTAAAAAGGCCCTGAATCAACGATTCAGGGCCTGTTCAATTCGGGCTTTATTCCGCCGGCGCGTTCAGCAACTCGGACAGCGCGTCCGGCTGGCTCTTGAAGGCCTTGGCAAATACATCGCGATTCTTCGCCATGTAGATCCCGGCTTCCTCCACCTGCTGCTCGCTCAGAGACGGCACGGCTTTTTGCAACACTTCTGCCAGCAACTCAGCGAGTTCAAGCATTTTGTCATGACGGTCAGCTTCGGCTTTATCCATGAACAAACGCTCCAGATCTCGGCTGCTGCGGTATACCACTTCGACGGCCATTCACCACCTCACATGCCTTCACGATAGTTGTCTTTTGCGACTACTGTATTTATATACAGCTAAAAGAGTAAGCCAAACCGTGGGGTTTGGGTAGCAGTTTTTTAATGTAGTTGGGAAACGGGGGTTTGCTACACCGGAAATTTCTGACAACTTGCCGGGGTTGCGCTGGATTTGTCCGGTGGCTTACTTTCACCGGGCGCTGCAAATGCAGCTAGCGGGCTTGGCGGCCCAACAAGGAAGCGCAACAACCCCCCTATAAGATTGCAGGCGTTTTTTGCATTTGCATTCTTGTGTCATGGCGGGTTGCGCATGGACCCTTCGGGGTGCCGGGTTGTTCCTTGCCGGTCCGCCAACCTTGTGCAATCCGTCACCCAACCTGCTTGGCGGCAGGCGGTGATGGTTTCTTAACTAAGGAACTAATCTATGAAAAAAATCACTCCCAACCCCTCGCCCACCGATTCGACGCTATTTAGCGTTACGCCTGAAGCTGACACAGAAACCTTACTGGCTAACGCCAGCGAAACCCTGAACAGCGCCCGTGAAATGGCTAATATGCTGGCATTCGACCTTGAAGGTCCGCAGCGAAGTCTGGTATTGGCCATTCACCAATTGGTTGAGATTGGCGGTCTGTTAGTCGACCAAGCGCTAGAGAAAGTCGCACCAGTTTGATGCCAAGCCCTCTGACCGTTCCTGCGTTTATGGGAGCGGTCAAGAAATGGCTTCGAGTTTTCCTGTTGCTCACTTCATCGCTCGGAGCACGACAGTAAAACTCCAGCGACTAGACTCCTTCTTCATCGAATCCAAACGCAAGTAAGGCGATGCTGAGTGGGCTCCCGCAGCGCGGGTGCAACTCCGGCAAATTACTGATTACATCAGCGACTGCAGTCCAGTTGCTGCGCTTGAGGTAAACCAAGCAATAGAAGCCTCCGTGCTGGCTCTTTCTCGTAGGCCCCATCTTTACCGCCCTGGGCGTGTCATCGGTACGTGAGAGATGGTGGTACACCCGAATTATCTGGTCGTTTATAAAGTGACAGACAACATTCGGGTCATCTCGGTTTTACACGACCGCCAGCGATATCCTTGAAAAATCCGCTTCTCGAATGGGCAAAGTATCCACTCTGCTCATCCTCCCACGTGTCTCATGTCACCCCGCCATCATCTTATACCCGCCTCTGGCCTTTTTTCTGCATGCAGAACAACCGTCACGTCCAACCCGCATTATCCGGTCGAGTCGACCTAAGGAAGCATCATCGTGAAAATCAACTGGGCCGAAAAGCTGCGCCACCAGGTCCATGGCCTGGCCGAGTCGCTGGGTAATCTGTTTGTCGAGTCGTTTCACTATCTGGCGCTGTTCGCCATTGGTGCGGTAACCGCCTGGGCAGCGGTGATGGAGTTTCTGGGTATGCTGGAAAACGGGCATATCAAGATCGATGACATCCTGCTGTTGTTCATCTATCTGGAATTGGGCGCGATGGTCGGGATTTACTTCAAGACCAACCACATGCCCGTGCGCTTCCTGATCTATGTGGCGATCACCGCGCTCACGCGTCTGTTGATCTCGAACGTGTCCCACCACAATCCGCCGGATCTGGGCATCATTTACCTGTGCGGCGGGATTCTGCTGTTGGCGTTCGCGATTCTGGTGGTGCGCTATGCGTCGTCGGCGTTCCCCTCGGTGAAGGTCGAAGGCCCGCGCCGCAAGGGCGAGGCGAGCCTGGAGACCGAGAAGGGCGAGCTCTAGAGCCCGACGCTGAGCGGGAGGTCGCGGGCCGGCGGTGGCTGCATCAGTTTGTGGCTGTCGCCGTCGGTCATCACCGCCAGGATTTCCATGGCGCTGTGGCCCTGCTCGATGGCGATGCCGAACTGGATGCTCTGCACCAGGCGTTTGAGCCGTTCGGGGTCGTTGCGTTGCTCGGCGCTGATCATGCGCTTGGCCACCACGCCCGTCTCATCCGAGAGGGTGAGCATGATGCTGCCGTCGAGCCGTTGGATGCTCAAGTTGACGCGGTACTTTGGGCTGAAGGTATCGGTGATGATCTGAAAAGGATTGTCCATGGTGCGTTACCGCCTGATAAGAACATGCAGTCATTGACGACCGGTGTCAGGATTAGTTCGCATCGCCTGACCACCGGCCACTTCGTCGCTGAGGGGCACAAATTCCGTTTGCCTCGTGAGCTGTACAGCAAGGGCCGTGCCGTATAACGACCGTCCTGAAGTGGGAGGGGCTTGCCCCCGATAACGCTCTTTCAGCTGAGTATTTATTGGCTGACACGCCGATAACGGGGGCAAGCCCCTTTCCACAATTGTTTCTGGCCCGTGATCTATTTCAGGGCACTGTCAGCAAAACGATCCCACACAGCGCAGTCAGCATTCCACCCAGCTCACCGCCAGGCCGCCCCGTGAGGTCTCTTTGTATTTGTCATGCATGTCGGCGCCGGTGTCGCGCATGGTGCGGATCACCCGGTCGAGGGAAATGAAGTGCTTGCCGTCTCCGCGCAAGGCCATTTGAGTGGCATTGATCGCCTTGACCGCGGCGATGGCGTTGCGCTCGATGCATGGCACTTGCACCAGGCCGCCGACGGGGTCGCAGGTCAGGCCCAGGTTATGTTCCAGGCCGATTTCGGCGGCGTTTTCCAATTGCTCGGGTGTGGCGCCGAGGATGTCCGCCAGACCGGCGGCGGCCATGGCGCAGGCTGAGCCGACCTCGCCCTGGCAACCGACCTCGGCGCCGGAGATGGAAGCGTTTTTCTTGCACAAAATGCCGACGGCCGCCGCCGCCAGGAAGAAATTGACTACGTCATCGTCGGACGCGTCGGCGTTGAACTTCATGTAGTAATGCAGCACCGCCGGGATGATCCCGGCCGCGCCATTGGTCGGCGCGGTCACCATGCGCCCCCCGGCGGCGTTTTCTTCGTTAACGGCCAGGGCGAACAGGTTGACCCATTCCATTGCCGACAAGGTGGACGTGATCACATTTGGTTTGCCGATTTCCAACAGACTACGGTGCAATTTCGCTGCGCGGCGCGGAACGTCGAGGCCGCCAGGCAGGATGCCTTCATCGCGCAGGCCTTGTTCCACGCACTCGCGCATCACGGACCAGATATGCAGCAAGCCGCTGTGGATCTCTTCGTCACTGCGCCACGCCCGTTCGTTGGCCATCATCAGCTCCGACACCCGCAGGCCGTGCTGTTTGCACAGGGCCAGTAGTTCGGCGGCGCTGGAAAAGTCATAAGGCAATGCCACATCGCTGACCGGCGCGATGCCCGACGCCGCCTCGGCAGCCTCGATGATGAAACCTCCGCCCACCGAGTAATACGTTTCTTCACACAACAGACCATGGTCGCCATAGGCGTGCAGGGACATGGCGTTGGGGTGGTAGGGCAGGCTCTCTTCGAGCAGCAGCAGGTCGGTGTGCCAGTTGAAGGCAATGTCCTCGGTGCCTGCCAGCAGTAAGCGGCTACTGTCGCGCAGTTGCTGAATACGCGGATTGATCGAGGTAGGGGCGACCTGATCGGGCCACTCGCCCATCAACCCCATCACGCAGGCGCGGTCAGTGGCGTGGCCGACGCCGGTGGCGGACAGCGAGCCGTACAGGCGTACTTCGACCCGGCGCGTTTGGCTGAGCAATTGTTGCTCGGTGAGCGCCTGGGCAAAGGTCGCCGCCGCGCGCATGGGCCCGACGGTGTGGGAGCTGGACGGGCCGATGCCGATTTTGAATAGATCGAAAACACTGATAGCCATGCTAAAGCCTTACAAGCAATGGAGTAGGAATCGCTGCCATTTTTTGTAGGACGAGCGCAATTGGCGCGATACTGAGCGCCTGTAACACCACTGACCAACGAATTCTCCTAAGACACTCTTTAGCAGGACTAAACCATATGGCTCGGCCACTCCATGGTCAGACTTACGTCTGGCTGCATGTTTTCTCCTGTGCGGCGCGGCATTTGTCGTTCACCCGCTGCGCCGAAGAACTGCACATCACGCCGGGGGCGGTGAGTCAGCAGATTCGTCAATTGGAGGAGCGCCTAGGCTTTCGCCTGTTCCATCGGCGCGCCCGAGGTGTGGAACTCAGTGCCGAAGGGCAGCGATTAGCGGCGACGGTAGGGGAGGCCTACGGCAGCATTGACGCAGAGTTGCAGCGGCTGGACGCGGGCATGATCAGCGGCACCTTGCGGCTGCGGTCGATCCCGTCGTTTCTCGGCAAGTGGTTGACCCCGCGCTTGCCGCGTCTGCAGCAACGCTTTCCGGATATCCAACTGCGCTTGGTCGCCGAAGATAGCAGCGTCGCCCTGCACGAAGGCGACTTCGACCTGGCCATCGACCTCAACGACGGCAGCTACCCCGGACTTTTATCCACAGCCTTGCTCGACGAACAGATCTTCCCTGTGTGCGCGCCGAGCCTGCTGCGCGGACGGCCACCGCTGCACGGCCCCGCCGACCTGGCGCATTTCCCGCTGTTGCACGACATCACCGCCTGGCGTGGGAGTTATGAGTACGCCGAGTGGGAGTTCTACTTGAATGCCATCGGCTATCACGACGCCGATGTGCGACGCGGCCACACCTTCAACCGTAACCATCTGACCATCGAGGCGGCCATCGCCGGCATGGGCGTGGCCATTGCACGACGTACCCTGCTCAATGATGAGCTGGAGCGCGGCACCTTGATCGTACCGTTCGGCCTTGCCGTGCCGAACCACAAACGCTACGTATTGCTGTATGCCCCAGGCGCGTTGAGCCACCCAGGCGTGCGTGCGGTGCATGACTGGCTGGTGGAGGAAGCGGCGGTTTTTCGCAGTGTGCACCCGTTGGGAGAGGGGCAATTATGACGATCGAGAGGACGTAAGAAGATGTAACTAACTCCCCACCCTAACAGCGTTTTTGCTCGTCGTCAGGGTTAATTTGTAATGTAGGATTTATCTTTGCAAAGGGGTTGAATTGTTTCCGCAGGTGCTCAATTGTGTAATCAAGAGGTCATGGTTTCACCACAACGGTGTTGCAGTTTGTGACCTCTCGCGAGCTAGCTGAAATAAGGGAAGAACTATGCAAATCCAAGTCAATAGCGATAACCATATTGAAAGCAGCATCCGACTGGAGGAGTGGGTACGTACTACCATTGAGAGCACGCTCGAACGTTATGAAGAAGACCTGACCCGTGTCGAGGTCTACCTGCGGGATGAGAACGGCGACAAGCCTGGCCCCCATGATCTGAGTTGCCGCCTCGAAGCGCGGCCGAAAGGCCATCAACCGCTGTCGGTCCTGCACAAGGCCGATACCCTGGAACAGGCCATCGACGGTGCGGCGACCAAGCTGGACCACGCGCTGGAACACCTCTTCGGCAAATTGCAAGGCAAGCCCCGCGCTGCCGGCAAAGGCCAGCCGACCACCAAAGTCAACGAAGATGAGCTTGAACAGGAGTTCCTGGAAAAAGAACGCGCCGTTTTCAACGGCTGATCACTGACCGTTCTGTCATCCCCTCTGGAAACGGGCCTGCACATGCAGGCCCGTTTTTCGTTACTGGGTTCGTCGGAAAAAATACCTGCTCAATAGCCCCAGTCCAGCCGCGCCCAGCCCGGCAAATACCATCGCCCAGCCTGCTCCGTGGCGCAGCGCCGCCTGCGCATCGGCCGAGCTCAGCCCCACCGCGGTAAGCTTGCCCGACGCCAGGTGCTGGCTGATGGCCCGCCATTCCTGCGCCGAACTAGTGGGTAATACGCCGGCCAGGTAATGACCAATGCCGAGCAATACCACCAGGCCCATTAGCGCAATGGCGAGCGCCAACGTAATCAGGCGCGCGCTCAGATCGATGCCCGAGGCCATTCCCGCGCGATCGGCCGACACCGAACCGGTGGTGGTATTGGTGGTCGGCGAGTTGATCAGTGCCAGACCCACCCCGGCGATCACACAGCTGGCCAGCACCCACCCGACAGCAGCGTGCTCGACTCGGTTGACGGCCGCCATCGCCAGAAAACCCACCCCCATCAAACCCAGGCCCAATGGAATGATGCGCTCGGCGCCATGGCGCAATGCCAGCCTCTCGGCCAAGGGCGGCACCAGTAAGGTCGGCAGGGTGTAGGCGAGCAGGGCCAGGCCGGTGGTCAGGGTGTCGTAGCCCAGGCCGGACTGGAAATACAGCGGAAGGTAGATCATGAACGGCCAGAAACTGACGTTCATGCCGATCGACCCCATCAACGCGCCGTTGAAGCGGCGGATGCGGAATACCGAAAAATCGAACATCGGGTGCGCACTGCGCCGTTCGATCAGCACAAACAACAGCAAGGCGAGCACCGACACGCCTGCCCAGCCCAGCATCATCGGCGTAGCGAAACCGTTTTCGCTGCCCTGGGTGATGAAATACACCAGGGCAAACACCGCCAACGTCAGGGTCAGCATGCCGCCGATATCCAGGCGATGGGCGGCCGGATCGCGGGATTCCTGCACGCTGACGCGCAGCAGTACCAGGGTGAACAGCGTCAGCGGCACATGCACCAGGAACACCCAACGCCAATCCGCGACCGCGACGATCAGCGCGCCGACCATCGGCCCGAAGCCCAGGCCGATACCGGCGATCACGCCCCAGATGGCGAACGCCCGTGCCCGCGCCGCCGGTTCGCGGAACAGGTGCGAGAGAATCGCGAATTGACAGATCATCATTGCGCCGGCGCCGATGCCCTGGACGAAGCGCGCCGCGATCAGCGTGGCGGCACTGTCGGCCAGCCCGCAGGCCAGCGAGGCCAGCCCGAATACCCACAGGCACAGCACCAGCACGCGCCGGCGGCCAAAGCGATCAGCCAGGGTGCCCGCCGCCATCAGCACACTGGTGCAGGCCAGGGTGTAGGCATTCATGATCCATTGGGCGTCTTGGAAACCCGTGCCGAGTGCATGTTCAAGTGTGGGCAGAAGCACGGGCACGCTGGAGATTTCCAGGCCGAACATCAGCGCCACCAGGCACACGGCGGTGAGGGCGACGGCCTGTCGGGGAGCGCGCTCGGGGCTGGCGGTCAAGGTAGCGGCGGCGGGCATGGGATTCTCCTGTAAACGGATGGATTAGCCATTTTCAGGGGAATTTAATTCTTTATCCGTGATAATTTTTCCGTCAGTTAGGGAATTCAAGGCGACAATCACATTATGGTCACCCCCCGTTTCGATGGCGTTGAATTGTTTTTGCAGATCGTGGAAAGCGGCAACCTGACCGAGGCCGCCGAACGCCTGAACCTCACCCGGTCCGCCGTCGGCAAGGGCCTGGCACGGCTGGAGGCGCGGCTTGGCACCTGTCTGTTGCAGCGCTCCACCCGTCGCCAGCGTCTGACTGAGGATGGCCAGGCGTACTACGAGCATTGTCTGCGCGCGCAAGCCGAACTGGAGGCCGCCGAATCGGTGCTGCACAGCGGTCGGCAGCAACCGCGCGGGCGCCTGCGGGCGAGCGTACCGTTGGCGTTCGGTCATCACTATGCGGCGCCGGCGCTGTGGGGCTTGATGGACCGTTATCCGGGGCTGGAGGTGGAGATTTGCTTCGCCGATCGACTGACGGACCTGGCGCAGGAAGGGTTCGATATTGCCGTACGCATCGGTGCGCTGCCCGACACCGATCGACTCAGCGCCAGGCGCCTGGGCGAACAGGTGGTGGGGCTGGCCGCGTCCCCGGCTTACCTCAAGCGCCTGGGGCCGATCCTGCGGGTCGAAGACCTCGCCAATCACCGTGGCATCGCGTACCGCAGCCAACCCTCGCAGCGTGCCGGTATCGCCTCGCCGTTGATCATGGACGACCTCCAGGCCGTGGCCGATGCCGCGATTGCGGGTGTCGGCCTGGCTTGGTTGCCGAGTTGGTTGATTGCGCATTACGTGCTGCGTGGGCAATTGGAGGCGGTGCTGCCGGATTGCCGTGAGCAGCCTGCGCCGATCCATGTGATCTGGCCGACGGCCACGCACATGCCGGCCAAGACGCGCTGTGCCATCGATGCGCTGGTGGCCGGCACGCCGTCGTGCCTGGCGGGCAGCTGATCAGAACGCGATGGACGTCTGTACATACACCGTGCGCGGTTCGCCGACGTATTTGCCCTTGTTGTTGTCATCGAACGAACGGGTGAAGTACTGCTTGTTGAAGATATTTTTCACCCCGACGGCCACGTTCAGGTCCGACAGCTGCGGGCCGAAGTCGTACGCCGCGCGACTGCTGAACAGCATGTAGCCGGGGATGCGTCCGTTGGCGCCGTCGGCGGTTTCGGCGCGGGTGTTGGCATTGTCGGCAAACTGGCTGCTCTGGTAGCTGCTGTCCAGGTTGAGTTTCCAGCGACCTTCGGTGTAACCCACGCCCAGCGTGCCTTTGTGCTTGGAGGAAAAGGGCACGCGGTTGCCTTTGTTCGGGCCGTCTTCGCGAATGGTGGCGTCGACGTAGGCGTAGGACGCATAGACATCGAAGCCGGCCAGCGCCGGGTTCAAACCGTCCAGCGCGTAGTTGACGCTGGTCTCGATGCCCTGGTGCCGGGTTTCGCCTCGGGCGATCACCGAGTCGTTGGTCTGGTTGCTTTCGTACTGGTTGTCGAAGTTGATCAGGAACGCGCCGATTTCCGCGCGCAGGGTACCGTCGTCATAACGGGTGCCCAGTTCCCAGGTGCGGGCTTTTTCCGGTTTGACTTCGCCGCTGGTCACGCGGTTGGGCATCTGGCTGTACTGCACGCTGCCGAACGAGCCTTCGGTGTTGGCGTAGAGGTTCCAGTCGTCGGTCACGTGATACAGCACATTGAGCGCCGGCAGCGCGGTGTTGTAATCCCCCTTGTACTTGACGTTGCTGAGGTTGTTGGTCTGCTGGGACTCGATCATCTCGTAGCGAATGCCTGGGGTTAAGGTCCATTTGCCGATATCAATCCGGTCATCGATGAAAAACGCATTGGCTTCGGTGCCGCCCCGGGTGTCACGGTCATTGCGGCTATCGGTGCTCGGGATCTGCTGGTTATTGGCGTTGATCGGCGTGCGGTAGCGCAGTTCGTGGCCGGCTTCGTTGATGTAGCGGTAGCCGACGCCGACTTCATGGTTGGTCGGGCCGAGGTCGAAGCCCTGGGCGAAGCGGGTTTCCAGACCGCGTACCCAGTATTCGCGCGGCGACAACGACAGGAACGAGCCCTGGTCCAGGTAGCCGCTGCGCAGGGTCTTGGTGAAGAAGCTGTTGACGGTGAACTCGCGACGGTCCTGCTCGTAGCGGTAGCCGACGTTGAACATCGTGCGGCGGCCCCAGAATTTGTCGTAGGGGCGGGTGGACTGATACGGGTCGGCCTTGTAATCCGCGACGTTCAAGCCGCCCGGCATATCGGCCTGGCCTTCGTAATACTGCGCCATGGCGTTGAAGCTGTTGGCGTCGTCGAGCTGGTACTTGCCCTTGAGAATCAGGTCGTCGATGCGTGTGTCGCTGTGTTCGCGCCAATCGCCGCCACGGGTGCCGGAGTACAGCAGCGCGCCACCCAGGCCATTGTCGGCAGTGCCGCCGGCCAGCAGGTTGCCGGTGGTCTTGAAGCCATCGTGGCTGGAGGATGGGCTGGTTTCAGTCTGCAGGCCGCCTTTGACGGTGGGCGCATCCGGAATCGCACGGGTCACGAAGTTGACCACGCCGCCGACGTTCTGCGGACCGTAGCGTACGGCACCGCCACCGCGTACTACGTCCACCGCGTCCATGTTGCCCATGCTGATCGGCGCGAAGGACAGCTGCGGCTGGCCATACGGCGCGAACGGCACCGGAATGCCGTCCATCAGCACGGTGGAGCGCGAAGCCAGGCGCGGGTTGAGGCCACGGATGCCGAAGTTGAGCGCCATGTCGTGGCTGCCGGTGCCGTTGTTGTCCGGCGCGTTGACGCCGGGGATGCGGTTGAGCACGTCGCGGGCCTGGGTGGCGCCCTGGCGTTCGAAGTCTTCGCGGCGGATTACGTCACGGGCGCCGGGGTGTTCGAACACATGGGTCTGCGCCGCATCGCCGAGCCAGTCGCCGACCACGCTGGAGGTGCCCAGCTCAATGGTCGCGGGCGCGCTGGCCGGTTGCACGCTGTAGGCGTTGGCGCCTTCGGCGCGTGCTTGCAGGCCGGTGCCTTCCAACAACGTTTGCAGGCCGTCGGCGGCGCTGTAGTTGCCGGACAGGCCGCGACTCTGCAGGCCGGCGGTTACCTCGGAGCCGAACGAAATCAACACACCGGCTTCGCGGCCAAACTGATTCAACGCTGCTTCAAGGGAGGCGGGGGCAATGTGATAAGGCTGGGTCTGGGCCGCCATGACCGACGGCAGCACCGTCAGGCTGAGGCTGGCGCCGAGCAGCAGTTGGCGCAGGGTGCGGGCAAGAAGGGTCGGTTGCTGGGGCATGAAGGGCGGTCCTGAGAAGGAAGGATCAAGGGGGCTTTCCTTCTCTGTCACGCGAGGTACGGAAAACGGCTCACGGTGTTGAAAAATAATTTATGCGCGGGCCTGCACCGTGACCCAGTAGCGGGTGAAGCGGCGGACTTTCACCGGCAGGCTGATTTCCAGCAGGTCGAGAATGCGTTCGCTGTCATCCAGCGGGTAGCTGCCGGAAATCAGCAGATTGGCTACCTGCGGATCGCAGTTGAGCTGGCCTCGGCGATAGCGGCCCAGTTCGTCGAGGAAGTCCTCCAGACGCATATGCGCGGCCATCAGCATGCCTTCGGCCCAGGCGCCGCTGTTGGCGTCGGTGGCGCGCGGGGTATCCCAGCCCTTACGGGTGAAATTGACCTGGCGCGCGGCTTCGACCACCAGCGGCAGGCCGCTGTAGGTGTTGGGCATCACCTCGACGCGGCCTTTGAGCACGGCCACCTGAGTGTGGTCGTTGAACTGACGCACATTGACGCGCGCGGCCTGGCTGCTGAGCAGGCCCTGGCCGGTCAGTACCTGCAGCGCGGAACTGCCGGCGTTGGCGCTGAGCAGGATCTCGCCTTCGAGCAGGCGCACCAGGCGTTGTTCACCATCGAAATGCACATCCACCGCGCTGCCGGTGTTGAGCTGCAGCTGGCTGCCGTCCGCCAACTGCACCTGGCGGCGCTGGCCGACTGGGCTGCGGTAATCGGCAGTCAGCGGCGGCAGGATGTGCTGTCGGCGCAAGCCCCAGGCCGCGGCCGAGCCGGCACCCAGGAGCAACAACAGCTTCAGCGCCTGACGCCGACTGCTGGTCGGAGCAGTAAGCGTTGCATGGGCGAGGGGCGAGGGCATGCCGCGCAGGCGCTGATTGACGCGTTGGATATGCTCCCACGCGCGCTGGTGTTCGCTGTGGGCGTTCAACCACTGCTGCCAGGCCGCCTGTTGACGTGGGGTGAGCGTGCCTTGCTGCATTTCCAGCAGCCAGTGCACGGCTTGGTCGGCGACATGGCTGGAAATGTTCATAGGGCGAAGTAGCAGCGCAGTGTCGCTTTATGCAGGTGGCGTTTGACGGTGGCGATGGAGATGCCCAGTTCGGCACCGATCTGCGCGTACGTGAGACCGTCGAGCTGGGCCAGCAGAAAGGCGCGTTTAACCTGGACGGGCAGGCCGTCGAGCAGTTGATCCAGCTCCATCAGGGTTTGCAGGATGATCGCGCGTTCCTCTTCCGAGGGGGCTAATTGCTCGGGCATCTGCGCGAGGGCGTCGAGGTAGGCGCGCTCCAGATCCTGGCGGCGATAGAAGTTGTACAGCACGCGCTTGGCGACGGTGGTAAGGAAGGCGCGCGGTTCGATCAGTGTGGGCGTTTCGCGGGCGGTGAGCACGCGGATAAAGGTGTCCTGCGCCAGGTCGGCGGCACTTTCCGGGCAGCCGAGCTTGCGTCGCAACCAGCCCGTGAGCCAGTGATGATGGTCGTTGTACAAAACTTCGACGGTGTTGGACGGCGACAACGCGAACACTCCGCAGGCATCGGCAGGCGTTAGAGAACAAGAATTGTTCGCATTGTAGGGCCGGCACCGAGGTTCGGCAATCGGCACGGGGAGGTGATTCATCCGTTCTGTTTTGCTTATGAGAATATTTATCATTAATATTGCGCGCTGACGAACCTGGCGCCGTTCCCCATGAAAAGCAAAACCTCATTGCCCCTGGCTTACCGCTTTGCTGTCACCTCGCGCGTGTTGGCGGCGGTGATTGGCGGTTACCTCATGGCCTCCCTGGCCAGTATCTGCCTGGCACTGTGGTTGCCCACCGCGCGTGCCGACGCGGTGATCACCGGGATGATGAGCTCGTTTGTGTTCTACCTGCTGGCGGTGCTCTGGTGCTTCGCCTGCCGCAGCGCCGCGCGTGCATGGCTTGGCGTGATGCTGCCCAGTGCCCTGTTTGCGACCCTGGCGGGCGTTGGTTTTTGGATGACGCGCACATGAGAGAGGGCTTTCGCCAGGCGATGGCCTGGTTGCACACCTGGGCCGGATTGATCTTCGGGTGGCTGCTGTTCGCGATTTTCCTGACGGGCACCCTGGCCTATTTCAAGGAAGAAATCAGCCACTGGATGCAGCCCGAAGTACAGACCCACCCGGTCGATGACGTGCGCAGCTTGAATGTGGCGCAGCAGTACCTGCAGGCAAACGCCCCGACCGCCGCGCGCTGGTTTATCAACCTGCCGGACGCCCGCGAGCCCGGCCTGTCGGTGATGTGGCAGGACAAGGTAGACCCCGGCCAGCGCGGCAATTTCATGCGCAAAACCCTCGACCCGGTCAGCGGCCTTGCCGTGCAGGCGCGCGAAAGCATGGGCGGCGAGTTCTTCTATCGCTTCCACTTCCAATTGCAAATGCCCTATCCGTGGGGGCGTTGGCTCTCCACCCTGGCCGCGATGGTGATGTTCGTCGCGCTGATCACCGGCATCATCACCCACAAGAAAATCTTCAAGGACTTCTTCACCTTCCGCCCGCGCAAAGGCCAGCGTTCCTGGCTCGATGGACACAATGCCGTGGGAGTGCTGGTGCTGCCGTTCCACTTGATGATTACCTACAGCAGCCTGGTGATTTTTATGAGCATGGTGATGCCGGCGCCGATTCTGGCCGCCTATGGCAATGACACCCAGGCGTTTTTCAGCGACGTATTCCCGGCCACCGATAATGCTCCCGCGCTCGGCCAGCCCGGTCGCTTGCTGCCGCTGGCATCGATGTATCAGGAGGCGCGGGCGCAATGGGCGGGTGGCCATGTTGACCGGGTGGCGGTAAATAACCCCAGCGATGTAAATGCGTCGGTCAATGTGTTCCGCGCCGGTTCCGACAGCGTGGTGCACGACTTTGGCAGCACCGTGTCGTTCAGCGGCACCACCGGCGAGCTGCTGCGGGTCAGCGGCGAGCCGTCGTTGCCGGCGGTGGTCGGCGGCAGTTTCTATGGCCTGCACATGGGCCGTTTCGCCGGGCCGGTGCTGCGATGGCTGTACTTTATCTGCGGCCTGGCGGGCACGGCGATGATCGGCACCGGGCTGGTGATCTGGCTCGGCAAGCGTCAACTCAAGCATGCCAAAGCCCACGCAATGCCGTTTGAATTACGTCTGGTGGAGGTGTTGAACATCGCCAGCATGTCCGGCCTGCTGATCGCCATCGCCGCATTCTTCTGGGCCAATCGTCTGCTGCCGGTGAGCTTCGCCGAACGTTCCGGCTGGGAAGTTCAAACCTTCTTCATTGCCTGGGGCTTGAGCCTGCTGCACGCGAGTGTGCGCCGTGGCCGCCGGGGGTGGGTCGAGCAACTGAGCGTCGCCGCGCTGCTGTTTATGGCGATCCCGGTGATCAATGCGTTGACCACGTCCCATCACCTGGGCGTGGCCCTGGCCAGCGGCGACTGGGCTATGGCCGGTTTCGACCTGACCTGCCTGGCCTGCGGTGTATTTTTCGCCTGGGCAGCCCGCAAGATGCAGCGTCGCGGCGTGCCAGCGCCCAAGGCTGAGCGCGCACGCCCGTTGACCCTCAAACGTGAGGCCCACTGAATGCTGATCGCGATGTTGATGTGCTACGCGGGTTTCACCGCATTGTGCCTGGCCACCGACCGTCATCATGGCGAACTGCTGCGCAGCAAACCGTCGCCGGCTCGGCGTCTGGGCTTGCGTGTGGCGGGCGGGCTGTTGCTGACACTGGCCATAGGGCCGGCGGTCTGGGTGTCCGGTTGGGCCCAGGGCCTGGTGGAGTGGTGCGCGGTGTTAATGCTCAGCGCTTTGCTATTGGTGCTGTTGTTGCCGTATCGGCCAAGGCTGGCCTTGATTCTGGCGGGCGTCGGCCTGCTGGCCAGTCCCGTTGCGGCCTTCGCCATCCTCTGAGTGTGTTTGCATCATGATCGGCAACCCACCCGATTCCCAGGACTCGCCCCAGCCCGACACGCCGGGTGGGCGCGCGCATTTTCTGCAGGTGTTCCTGTCCCAGCGTGCGCAGATGGAAGCTCTGGTGAATCGCCGCGTCGGCTGCCGCGCCACGGCGGCCGACCTGGTGCAGGATTTGTTCCTGCGCTTCTGGCGCCGGCCCCTGGTGCAGGTCGAAGAGCTCAGCACCTACCTGTTGCGTTGCGCAGGTAATATCGCCATCGACCACCTGCGCAGCGAAGGCGCGCGGGTGCGCAGCAACGAAGGCTGGTTGCCGGAGCAGCGCGACAATCATGGCTGCGAACCCCAGGCCGCGTTGGAGGCAGGCAATGATCTGCGGCATGTCGAAGCCGCCCTGCGCAGCCTGCCGGAGCGCACCCGGCACATATTCCTGCTCAACCGCATCCATGGGCGTAAATACGCCGACATCGCCAAGGCCATGGGCCTGTCCCAAAGCGCCGTGGAAAAACATATGATGCGTGCCCTCGAAGCCTGCAAGGCCAGCCTTCGCGAGCCATCGACCCCACGCACGCCAGGGAAAGCACTGTGAACCTCACCCCCACGCCCGAGCAGGAAAAAGCCGCCCTGGCCTGGCTGAGTCTGCTGCACGACCAGCCCAGCAGTGGCGATCAGGCCACGTTCAGCCGCTGGTTGCGCGCCGACCCGGCCCACGTCGAAGCCTACGCCCAGGCTCAGGTGCTGTGGGAGTTGAGCGAAGTGCCCGCGCGCCAGCTCGTGCATGAAGATGCCCAGGCGCTGCAGGGCTACCTCGACGCTATGAACCGCGCGAAGCGCTCGCGGGCGCTGCGTTGGTCCGGCGCACTGGCCATGGCCGCGTGCCTGCTGCTGATGATGTCGATGGGCGCCGGGTGGCAGCCGTCGCGCTGGATCGATGACTTCGGTGCCGATTATGTGAGCGCGCCGGGGGAGGTGAAGACCGTGACCCTGGCGGATAACACTCAAGTGACCCTGGATGCCGACAGTGCCATCGCGGTGGATTACAGCCACGGCGAGCGGCATATCCAGTTGCGTCGCGGCGCCGGCTTTTTCAGCGTGACCCACACCGGTGAGCCATTTGTGGTGGAGGCCGGCAGTGGTGAAGCGCGTGTGCTGGGGACGCAATTCGAAGTGCGCCTGCAACCGGCGGGCGCGCAGGTGACGGTGTTGACCGGGCGTGTCGGGGTCACACCCTCTAAAAACGGCCAGCAGCAGGTGCTGATCGCCGGCCAGCAGGTAGCTTATGCCGATGGCATCGCCGAACCCTTGCAAGCGGTCGACAGCGAATCGCGCCTGGCCTGGCGCGACGGTTGGCTCAATTACTACAAGGCTGCGTTGGCCGATGTGGTCGAGGATCTTGGACGTTATTACCCGGGCCGCATCCTGTTGTTTAATAAGGAGATGGGCGCCAAGCGCGTCAGCGGCAGTTTCCCGAGCAAGGACCCGCAAGCAGTGCTGAATGCGCTGCAGGCGGTGCTGGGCTTCCAACAGCACAGCTTATTGGACCGGGTGATCGTGGTGCGCTGACTATTTCAGCGCCGCCATGATCTGTTCAGGCTGGTAGTCGCGAATCAGCGTGCCATTGACGTCCACAAACGGAATCCCGCCACCGCCCAGCGCCTCGTACACCTTGCGCGCCTGAGCGTCTTTTTCGATATCGAATTGCTGGTAGGGAATGCCTTTCTGGTCCAGGAAGCGGCGGATCTGCTTGCAGTAGCCACACCACTCGGTGGTGTAGAGCACCACGCGCGCCTGGGCGCGTACCTGCTCGGACACCGCCTGGGATGGGTTGAACACCCGCTCGATCTTGCCCCAGTTCTGAATGACCACCACCACCAGCAACACCAGCAGGACTTTCTTGAAAACCCCGCCAAGCATCAGTTGCGGCGCTTGAGCTGGTCGGTCAGTTGGGTCGGCAAGCCCTTGATGATCAAGGTGCCGGCGGCCTCGTCGTACTCGATCTTGTCGCCCAGCAGGTGCGCTTCAAAGCTGATCGACAGGCCCTCGGCGCGCCCGGTGAAGCGGCGGAACTGGTTGAGGGTGCGCTTATCGGCGGGGATTTCCGGCGACAGGCCGTAGTCCTTGTTGCGGATATGGTCGTAGAACGCCTTGGGCCGGTCCTCATCGATCAGCCCGGACAATTCTTCCAGGCCCATGGGCTCGCCGAGCTTGGCCTGGCTGCTGGCGTAATCCACCAGGGTCTTGGTTTTCTCGCGGGCGGATTCGTCCGGCAGGTCTTCGCTTTCGACGAAGTCGCTGAAGGCCTTGAGCAGGGTGCGGGTTTCGCCCGGGCCGTCGACGCCTTCCTGGCAACCGATAAAGTCGCGGAAGTACTCCGAGACCTTCTTGCCGTTCTTGCCTTTGATAAACGAAATGTACTGCTTGGACTGTTTGTTGTTCTGCCACTCGGAGACGTTGATACGCGCCGCCAGGTGCAGTTGGCCCAGGTCCAGGTGACGCGAGGGCGTCACGTCCAGCTCGTCGGTCACCGCCACGCCTTCGCTGTGGTGCAGCAGGGCGATGGCCAGGTAGTCGGTCATGCCTTGCTGGTAGTGGGCAAACAGCACATGGCCGCCGGTGGAAAGGTTGGACTCTTCCATCAGCTTTTGCAGGTGCTCGACCGCGGTGCGGCTGAACGCGGTGAAATCCTGGCCGCCGTCGAAATACTCTTTCAACCAGCCGCTGAACGGGTGCGCGCCGGACTCGGCATGGAAGAAACCCCAGGCCTTGCCTTGTTTGGCGTTATAGCTCTCGTTGAGGTCGGCGAGCATGTTCTCGATGGCGGCGGACTCGGCAAGCTCGGAGTCGCGGGCATGGAGAACCGCAGGTGTGCCGTCGGGTTTTTTGTCGATCAGGTGGACGATGCAATGACGGATCGGCATAGGCTTCTCGGCTGGTTGAAGGGGAGCGGTCGGCCTCCCCGAAAAGTTGCCCAGTGTACCGCACCCATTGGTCAAGACGCGCCTGGAACGGGGTTTTGCATGCCGTCCGACGGGGCATATGCCTTTTTTTCACGGTTTAGAGCGATAAAGCTGACCAAATGGGTAGGTAGAAGCGGATATTTCCCCGTCTCTGTGCTAGTTTTGCCCCGTCTTACGCCAAGTCTCGGCGATAAGCGTGCATTCAGCATTTGTCAGGTCGAACCAATCCCCGTTTCAAGCATCTATAACCCCGATCTCCGCGGTTATAGCCAGGGGTGCCAGGCCTAGACGGTCGGGCTCGACGGCTGACACTGCACTCTGCAATCCATATGAATTTGATAGGGAAGGAACACCACAATGGCTATTACTAAAGACCAACTGATCGCTGATCTGGCTGAAGCAGTAGACGCACCGAAAACCACCGTGCGCGCTCTGCTGGACCAACTGAGCCAGGTTGTTGCCGATCAGCTGGAAAACGGCGGCGAAATCACTCTGCCAGGCGTTGGCAAACTGAAAGTGACCGAGCGTCCTGCCCGTACTGGCCGTAACCCTTCGACTGGCGCTGCCATCGAAATCGCTGCCAAGAAAGTTATCAAGCTGGTTGTGGCCAAAGGCCTGACCGACGCTGTTAACAAGTAAGACGCAGCAAAAAAAACCGTGCTTCGGAGCGATCCGGGCACGGTTTTTTGTTGCCTGCGATTCGGGCGCTAGCGCACCCAGCGCTGGCGCCAGATCTGCTGCTCGTTCTTGGTCTGGAAGGTCCAGGCCACGAAGCGGCTCTGCTTCTGCCCCTGGGACATTTCCACCACTTGGCTTTCCAGCACCCCGGCCTTTTTCAGTGCGGTTTCGATGGCTGGCAGGTTCGACGCTTTCGACACCAGGGTGCTGAACCACAACACCTTGTGAGCAAAATGTGCGCTTTCGGCGATCAGCTGCGTTACGAACCGCGCTTCGCCGCCTTCGCACCACAGCTCGGCAGACTGGCCACCGAAGTTCAACACCGGCAACTTACGCTTGGGGTCGGCCTTGCCCAGGGCGCGCCACTTACGCTCGCTGCCCTTGGTGGCTTCTTCCATGGACGCGTGGAACGGTGGGTTGCACATGGTCAGGTCAAAGCGTTCGCCCGGTTCGAGCAGGCCCAGCAGGATCTGCTTGGGGTTGGTCTGCTGGCGCAATTGGATGACCTTGCTCAGGTCGTTGGACTGCACGATGGCCTTGGCCGCCGCCACGGCGATAGGGTCGACCTCCGAACCGAGGAAGTTCCAGCGGTACTCCATGTAGCCAATCAGCGGGTAGACGCAGTTGGCGCCCATGCCGATGTCCAGCACCTTGACGATCGAGCCGCGCGGGATCTTGCCGTCGTTGACGCTGGCCAGCAGGTCGGCGAGGAAGTGCACATAATCGGCACGCCCCGGCACCGGCGGGCAGAGGTAATCGGCGGGAATGTCCCAGTGCTGGACACCATAGAACGCCTTGAGCAACGCGCGATTGAACACCCGCACCGCATCCGGGCTGGCAAAGTCGATGCTCTCTTTGCCGTAGGGGTTGATGATCACGAATTGCGCCAGTTCCGGCGTGGTCTTGATCAGGGCCGGGAAGTCGTAACGGCCCGTGTGGCGGTTGCGCGGGTGCAGGGTTGCCTCTTTGCGCGGCACCACAGGCTTGGCTGCGGCGGCGGATTTAGGCTTCTTGCGCGGAGGTTTCGGTGTGCTGGGGGCGGTCATGTTGATTCTGGGTTTGGCTCAATGTGGCGGCCATTGTCACACATCCTGAGCTCAACTCGGGCAAATGTGGGGGAGGGCTTGCCCCTATGGCAGTGTTGCAGGCAAGGGCTTGGGAAAATGCAGGCAAAAAAAAGAGACCCGAAGGTCTCTTTCTTCACGCGAATCAAGCCTTAGAGGCTGGAAATCCGCGCATGCTGCTCGGCCAGTTTGCCCAAAGCCTGTTCAGCTTCAGCCAGCTTGGCGCGTTCTTTCTCGATCACCTCGGCCGGCGCTTTGTCGACGAACGCCGCGTTGGACAGTTTGCCGCCCACCCGCTGCACTTCGCCTTGCAGGCGCGCGATTTCCTTGTCGAGACGGGCCAGTTCCGCGCCCTTGTCGATCAACCCGGCCATCGGCACCAGCACTTCCATGTCGCCGACCAGTGCGGTGGCGGACAGCGGTGCTTCGGCATCGGCAGCCAATACGGTGATCGACTCCAGCTTGGCCAGCTTCTTGAGCAGCGCATCGTTCTCACTGAGGCGACGCTGGTCCTCAGCGCTGGCGTTCTTGACGAACACGGCCAGTGGCTTGCCTGGACCTATGTTCATCTCGGCGCGGATGTTGCGCGTGCCGAGCATGAGGGTCTTGAGCCATTCGATATCGCTCTCGGCCGCCTCGTCGATGCGGGCTTCATTGGCCACCGGCCAAGGTTGCAGCATGATGGTTTTGCCTTCGATACCGGCCAGCGGCGCCAGGCGCTGCCAGATTTCTTCGGTGATGAACGGCATGAACGGATGCGCCAGGCGCAGCGCCACTTCCAGCACGCGCACCAGGGTACGGCGGGTGCCGCGCTGGCGTTCCACCGGCGCGTTTTCGTCCCACAGCACCGGCTTGGACAGTTCCAGGTACCAGTCGCAATACTGGTTCCAGATGAACTCGTACAACGCCTGGGCCGCCAGGTCGAAACGGAACTGATCGAGCTGGCGAGTCACTTCGGCTTCGGTGCGCTGCAACTGCGAGATGATCCAGCGGTCGGCCAGGCTCAGCTCGTAGGCTTCGCCGTTCTGGCCGCAGTCTTCGCCCTTGTCCAGCACGTAGCGTGCGGCGTTCCAGATCTTGTTGCAGAAGTTGCGATAGCCTTCGACGCGGCCCATGTCGAACTTGATGTCGCGGCCGGTAGACGCCAGCGAGCAGAACGTGAAGCGCAGGGCGTCGGTGCCGTAGCTGGCGATGCCGTCGGCGAATTCGTCGCGGGTCTGTTTCTCGATCTTCTTCGCCAGTTTCGGCTGCATCAGGCCCGAGGTGCGTTTCTGCACCAGGGTCTCCAGGTCGATGCCGTCGATGATGTCCAGCGGGTCCAGCACGTTGCCCTTGGACTTGGACATCTTCTGGCCCTGGCCGTCGCGGACCAGGCCGTGCACGTACACGGTCTTGAACGGTACCTGCGGGGTGCCGTCCTCGTTCTTCACCAGGTGCATGGTCAGCATGATCATCCGGGCAACCCAGAAGAAAATGATGTCGAAGCCGGTGACCAGCACGTCGGTGGAGTGGAATTTCTTCAGGAATTCGGTCTGCTGCGGCCAGCCCAGGGTGGAGAAGGTCCACAGGCCCGAGCTGAACCAGGTGTCCAGTACGTCGTTGTCCTGCTGCAGCGCAACGTCGGCACCGAGGTTGTGCTTGGCGCGCACTTCGGCTTCGTCGCGGCCTACGTAGACCTTGCCCGACTCGTCGTACCAGGCCGGAATACGGTGGCCCCACCACAGCTGACGGCTGATGCACCAATCCTGGATGTCGCGCATCCACGAGAAATACATGTTCTCGTACTGTTTAGGCACGAACTGGATGCGGCCATCTTCCACGGCAGCAATCGCAGGCTCGGCCAGCGGCTTGGTGGAGACGTACCACTGGTCGGTCAGCCACGGCTCGATCACGGTGCCGGAACGGTCGCCTTTCGGCACCTTAAGGCCATGGTCGTCAACGCTGACCAGCAGGCCGGCGGCGTCGAAGGCGGCAACGATCTGCTTGCGTGCTTCGAAGCGGTCGAGACCGGCGAATTCAGCCGGGATCTTGCCGTCGACACTGTCGTTGAGGCTGCCGTCCAGGTTGAAGACCTGGCAGGCCGGCAACACAGTGGCGTTCTTGTCGAAGATGTTCAGCAGCGGCAGGTTGTGGCGCTTGCCGACTTCATAGTCGTTGAAGTCGTGGGCCGGGGTGATTTTCACGCAGCCGGTGCCGAATTCAGGGTCGCAGTAGTCGTCCGCGATGATCGGGATGCGGCGACCGACCAATGGCAGCTCGACGAACTTGCCGATCAGCGCCTGGTAGCGCGCGTCGTTCGGGTTAACCGCGACGGCGGCGTCGCCGAGCATGGTTTCCGGACGGGTGGTGGCCACGATCAGGTAGTCATTGCCTTCGGCGGTTCTGGCGCCGTCTGCCAGCGGGTACTTGAGGTTCCACAGGAAGCCTTTCTCGTCGTGGTTTTCCACTTCGAGATCGGAAATCGCCGTGTGCAGTTTGGTGTCCCAGTTGACCAGGCGCTTGCCGCGGTAGATCAGGCCGTCTTCGTGCAGGCGCACAAAGGCTTCTTTTACGGCCTCGGACAGGCCGTCGTCCATGGTGAAGCGCTCGCGGCTCCAATCGACGGACGAACCCAGGCGACGGATCTGACGGCTGATATTGCCGCCGGACTGATCCTTCCATTCCCAGATCTTTTCCAGGAATTTCTCGCGGCCCAGGTCATGGCGGTTCTGGCCAGTGGCTTCGAGTTGACGCTCCACCAGCATCTGCGTGGCGATACCGGCGTGGTCGGTGCCCGGTTGCCACAGGGTGTTACGGCCCTGCATGCGGCGGAAACGGATCAGTGCATCCATGATCGCATTGTTGAAGCCATGGCCCATGTGCAGGCTGCCAGTGACGTTCGGTGGCGGAATCATGATGGTGTAGGACTCGCCCGCACCTTGTGGGGCGAAATAGTTCTCGGACTCCCAGGTCTGGTACCAGGAAGTTTCAATTGCGTGGGGCTGGTAGGTCTTATCCATGCGCGGCGGGACCCTAGTTGGCATTTATTCAGGAAAGCCGGCAAGTATAGCGGTGTGAAGCAGTTGCAAGCTATAAGCCACAAGCTGCAAGTGGCGTGCAGTGCTTTAACTTGCGGCTTGTGGCTAGTTGTTTGTAGCAGCGGCGATCAGCCGCTCCATCCGCGCATCCATCCGGCGTTTGATCTCGGTTTCGATATGCGGGGCAAAGTCGTCGATCACGTCTTGCATGATCAGTTGTGCGGCGGCGCGCAGTTCGTTGTCCAGGTGCAGCAGCAAGGCGTCGGGTGCCTTTTCGGCAGGCGCGGCTTCCACGACGGCCGGGGCTTCGACACTCGGCTGCGGCGCAACCGGCTTGCCGCCGACCATGTCGAACAACAGTGGGATCTGTACCTCACCATTGACCGCTTCGGTCAGCAGTGGCGGTTGCAAACCCTCATCACCCAGCAACTGACGGATCGACTCCAGGTCGTCCAGCAGGTGGTCATCTTTTTTTAACGGGTTGGAAGTGTCCATCGTGTGCTCAAAGTCGTTGTAACCGGTGATCTTGCAAAGGATAGCCCTGTTCGCGGTAGAAACGGAAACTCTCCCGCGCAGCCTGACGAATAGCCGGATCTTCCACCACCACCTCCGCTACGCGGGCGAATATTCCGGCAAAGGAGGGGACTTTCAAGTCCAGATTGACCAGCAGGTCCTGGTGGTCGCCGCAGTTATCGCCCAGCCCCAGCACCACCCGGCCTTCGGGTTCGGCTTCCGCAGGGCCGTGGGGCACGAAGCTCTCACCTTTGAAGCGCCACAGGCGGGCATCGAGTTCCTCGCGTTGGGCGTCATCGCTGCAATGCAGGTAGATGCGATGGCCCATGCGCCAGGCTTTTTCCGTGAGTTTGCAGGCAAAGTCCAGGCGCGCGGAGGGATCGGCGCTGGGCAATATGTAGAAGTCGACTTGGGGCATGTGGGTTCCTGCAACGGCCCGCCCCCCTTTTATAGAGGCAAAGGGGGGAGGGGGCGTTGGTTAAGCTTTGGCGCGATCGAGCAGGTACTGAGTCAGCAACGGCACTGGACGGCCGGTGGCGCCCTTGTCTTTGCCGCCGCTGGTCCAGGCGGTACCGGCGACATCCAGGTGAGCCCAGTTGAAGTTTTTGGCAAAGCGCGACAGGAAGCACGCTGCGGTGATGGTGCCGGCCTTCGGCCCACCGATGTTGGCGATGTCGGCGAACGGGCTGTCCAGCTGTTCCTGGTATTCATCGAACAGCGGCAGTTGCCAGGCGCGGTCGTCGGCGGCCTTGCCGGCGCTGAGCAGTTGCTCGATCAGTTCGTCGTTATTACCCAACAGGCCGGAGGTGTGAGCGCCCAAAGCGACCACGCAGGCACCGGTCAGGGTGGCGATGTCGATCACGGCCTGCGGCTTGAAACGCTCGGCGTAGGTCAGGGCATCGCACAGCACCAGGCGGCCTTCGGCGTCGGTGTTGAGGATTTCCACGGTCTGGCCGCTCATGGTGGTCACGATATCGCCTGGTCGCGAAGCACCGCCGCTCGGCATGTTCTCGGCACACGCCAGGATGCACACCAGATTGATCGGCAGCTTGAGCTCCAGTACGGTGCGCAGGGTGCCGAACACGCTGGCGGCGCCGCCCATGTCGTACTTCATCTCATCCATGCCGGCGCCAGGCTTGAGGCTGATACCGCCGGTGTCGAACGTGATGCCTTTACCTACCAGGGCGTATGGCTTCTCGGATTTCTTGGCGCCGTTGTATTGCATCACGATCAGGCGTGGCGGCTGGTCGCTGCCCTGGCCCACGGCATAGAACGAGCCCATGCCCAGGTCCTTGATCTTCTTCTCGTCCAGCACTTCAACCTTGAGACCCTTGAATTCCTTGCCCAGCGCCTTGGCCTGCTCGCCCAGGAACGTCGGGTGGCAGATGTTCGGCGGCAGGTTGCCCAGGTCGCGGGTGAACGACATACCTTTGGCGATGGCTTGTGCATGGGTCACGGCGCGGGTCACTTCAGCCTGGGCGGCCTTGATGGTCAGCAGGGTGATTTTCTTCAGGGCACGGGGTTCGGCTTTCTGGCTCTTGAACTGGTCGAATACGTAGCCGCCGTCCACCAGGGTTTCGGCCAGCAGGCGGGTCTTGCCGTAGCTGTCGCGGCCTTTGACCACGATTTCATCCAGTGCCAGCGTCGCATCGGCGCCGCCCAGGCCCTTGAGGGTGCCGAGCACACCGCTGATGATCTTGCGGAACGGGCGGTCGCCCAGTTCGGCGTCCTTGCCCACGCCCACCAGCAACACGCGGTCGGCCTTGAGGTTGGGCAGGCTTTGCAGCAGCAGGCTCTGGCCCACTTTGCCGGCCAGGTCACCGCGCTTGAGCACCGCGCTGATCGCGCCGCCGCTGAGCTCATCCAGTTGCTTGGCGGCGACACCGAGCTTGCGGTCTTCGCCGATGGCGACCACGAGGGTGGCGGTCTTCAACGTTTCGGGGCTAACGCTTTTTACAACCAATTCCATGTTCGGGTCCCTTATAAAGGTCTGTGAGCCTGGCGTCTGTACCCAGGCTTTAAAGCTTGGCAGTCGTGTAAACCGCCAGCGACAAAGGCCGCAGTTTGAACCTCGCCGGCGGAGCCTGACAACCCTTGGCGCAGCCTTTGTGCATGCACGTGAGGTTGCGCAGTGACAGGCGCGGTCAATCACAGGATAATGCGCCATCTTTTTAGCCGGCCCCTCGTAAAGGGGGCTGACTCGGTATGCTTGCTTGTTTGGCCGCCTTAGCCTGACAACCCTGGAGTGTCTGGTTTGATCGTCTTCCGTTATCTGTCCCGCGAAGTCCTGTTGACCCTGAGTGCCGTGAGTGCGGTGCTGCTGGTCATCATCATGAGTGGTCGTTTCGTCAAATACCTCGCCCAGGCGGCTTCCGGCGCCCTGGACCCAGGTTCACTGTTCCTGATCATGGGCTTTCGCCTGCCGGGGTTCCTGCAACTGATCCTGCCGCTGGGCCTGTTCCTCGGGATCCTGCTCGCGTACGGTCGCCTCTACCTCGAAAGCGAAATGACCGTGCTCTCGGCCACCGGCATGAGCCAGCAGCGCCTGCTGGCCATGACCATGATCCCGGCAGCCGGCATTGCTCTGATCGTAGCCTGGCTGAGCCTGAGCCTGGCCCCCCAGGGCGCCATGCAGTTCCAGCTGGTGCTGAACAAACAGGATGCCATGACCGAGTTCGACACCCTTGAGCCGGGCCGTTTCCAGGCGCTCAGCGATGGCACTCGGGTGACCTACACCGAAACCATGACCGAAGACCGCGCCAACCTGGGTGGGGTATTCATCTCCGAAAAACGCCTGGGCCAGGATAAGAAGGACCGTGGCATTTCCGTGCTGGTGGCCGACTCGGGTCGCCAGGAAGTGCGTCCCGACGGCAGCCGCTATCTGATCCTGGAAAACGGCTACCGCTATGACGGCAGCCCGGGCCAGGCCGATTACCGCGCGATCAAGTACGACACGTACGGTGTGATGCTGGCTCGTCCGGACGTCAGCAACGAAGTCACCGACCGCGACGCAATTCCTACGGCGCAGCTGTTCGGCAACCCGGAGCTGCGCTCCATCGCCGAGCTGCAATGGCGTCTTTCCCTGCCGCTGCTGGTGTTTATCGTGACCTTGATGGCCGTGCCGCTGTCGCGCGTCAACCCACGCCAGGGCCGATTCCTCAAGCTGTTGCCGGCAATTCTGCTGTATATGGCTTACCTCACCCTGCTGATTTCCGCTCGTGGTTCCCTGGAGAAAGGCAAGCTTTCGCCGGTCTTAGGCCTGTGGGGGGTGCACGCAATCTTCCTGGTGATCGGCCTGGGGCTGCTTTATTGGGAACCTGTTCGTTTGAAGATGAAGAGCCGTCGTGGCCAGAAGGAGTTGGCCCGTGGCTAAGCTTGATCGCTACATCGGTAGCAGTGTGCTCATCGCCATCCTGGCGGTACTGGGCATCATCCTGGGCCTGGCCTCGTTGTTTGCCTTCATCGATGAAGTGGGTAACGTCAGCGATACCTATACGGTCACCGACGTGCTCAGCTACGTAGCGCTCACCGCGCCGCGTCGCCTGTACGACATGATGCCGATGGCCGCGCTGATCGGTTGCCTGATCGGCCTCGGCAGCCTGGCCAGCAACAGCGAACTGACCATCATGCGTGCCGCCGGTGTGTCCATCGGTCGTATCGTGTGGGCGGTGATGAAACCCATGCTGCTGTTGATGCTGTGCAGCGTGCTGATCGGTGAATACGTGGCGCCGCCAGCCGAGTCCACGGCCCAGGCCAACCGCGCCCTGGCCCAGGGTTCGGGCGACGCGCAAAGCGCCAAGCACGGCCTTTGGCATCGTCAGGGTGAAGAATTCATCCACATCAACGCCGTGCAACCTGGCGGTTTGTTGATCGGTGTGACGCGCTATACCTTCGACAAAGAACGCCACATGTTGTCGTCCAGTTTCGCCAAACGTGCGCAGTACGACGCGGAAAAATGGCAACTGAGCGATGTCACCACCACTTATTTCCGCAACGCCGGCCAAGGCACCAAGGCCAGCACCGAAGTGATCAACGTGCCGACCGAGGCCTGGGACATCGCCCTCAAGCCGGAACTGCTCAATACGGTGGTGATGATCCCGGAAAGCCTGCCGATCTCCGGCCTGTGGAGCTACATCCACTACCTCAAGGATCAAGGCTTGAATAACGGTCGTTACTGGCTGGCTTTCTGGGTCAAGGTATTGCAACCGGTGGTGACCGCCGCGTTGGTGCTGATGGCGATCTCGTTCATCTTCGGGCCGCTGCGTTCCGTGACCCTTGGCCAGCGGGTGTTCACCGGCGTGCTGGTGGGCTTTACCTTCCGGATTGCCCAGGACCTGCTCGGTCCCTCGAGCCTGGTGTTTGGCTTCTCGCCACTGTTCGCAGTGCTGGTGCCCACCGCCATCTGCGCCCTGGCCGGGTTCTGGCTGCTGCGTCGAGCCGGTTGATAGCGCGCTTATGAATAAAAAATGCCCCGGTTGGAAGATCGGGGCATTTTTGTTCTGGTCAGCAAAGATGACGCCTGGCCTGACCATCAGGTACAATTCCCGGCTATTTTTCAGCGGGCAATCTGCCTGCAGCCTTTTTGAGTGTTGATCCGTGAGTGATTTGAGTCATATCCGCAATTTCTCCATCATCGCCCACATTGACCATGGCAAGTCGACGCTGGCCGATCGATTCATCCAGATGTGCGGCGGCCTTGCCGAGCGTGAAATGGAAGCCCAGGTCCTGGACTCCATGGACCTCGAACGCGAGCGCGGGATCACCATCAAGGCCCACAGCGTCACGCTGTACTACAAGGCCAAAGACGGCATCACCTACCAGCTGAACTTCATTGATACCCCGGGCCACGTTGACTTCACCTACGAAGTCAGCCGGTCCCTGGCGGCCTGTGAAGGTGCCCTGCTGGTGGTCGACGCCGGCCAGGGCGTTGAAGCCCAGTCGGTTGCAAACTGCTACACCGCGATCGAGCAGGGCCTGGAAGTCATGCCCGTGCTGAACAAGATCGACCTGCCGCAGGCCGAGCCCGAGCGCGTCAAGGAAGAGATCGAGAAGATCATCGGCATTGACGCCACCGACGCCGTCACCTGCAGCGCCAAGACCGGCCTGGGTGTCGACGAAGTGCTCGAGCGCCTGGTCCACACCATTCCGGCCCCCACCGGCAATATCGAAGATCCGCTGCAGGCGTTGATCATCGACTCCTGGTTCGACAACTACCTGGGCGTCGTCTCCCTGGTGCGCGTGCGTCACGGCCGCGTAAGGAAGGGCGACAAGATTCTGGTCAAATCCACCGGCAAGATCTACCTGGTGGACAGCGTCGGGGTGTTCAACCCCAAGCACACCGCGACCGTTGATCTGAAAGCCGGTGAAGTAGGCTTCATCATCGCCGGCATCAAGGACATCCACGGCGCGCCGGTGGGTGACACCCTGACGCTCAGCTCCACGCCGGACGTCGACGTGCTGCCGGGCTTCAAGCGCATTCAGCCGCAGGTATATGCAGGCCTGTTTCCGGTCAGCTCCGACGATTTCGAAGATTTCCGCGAAGCCCTGCAAAAGCTGACCCTCAACGACTCGTCGTTGCAGTACACCCCGGAAAGCTCCGACGCCCTGGGCTTCGGCTTCCGCTGCGGGTTCCTGGGCATGCTGCACATGGAAATCATCCAGGAGCGCCTCGAGCGCGAATACGACCTGGACCTGATCACCACCGCTCCCACCGTTATTTTCGAGCTGTTGCTCAAAACCGGTGAAACGATTTACGTCGACAACCCCTCCAAGCTTCCGGATCTGTCGGCGATCGAAGACATGCGCGAGCCTATCGTGCGGGCCAATATCCTGGTTCCGCAGGAACACTTGGGCAACGTCATTACCCTGTGTATCGAAAAGCGCGGCGTGCAGCGCGATATGCTGTTCCTCGGTACCCAGGTCCAAGTGACCTACGACATGCCGATGAACGAAGTGGTCCTGGACTTCTTCGACCGTCTCAAGTCCACCAGTCGCGGCTATGCTTCGCTGGATTACCATTTCGACCGTTACCAATCGGCTAATCTGGTGAAACTGGATGTGTTGATCAACGGCGATAAGGTTGATGCCCTGGCACTGATCGTGCACAAGGACAACGCGCACTACAAAGGTCGCCAGTTGACCGAGAAAATGAAAGAACTGATTCCGCGCCAGATGTTCGACGTTGCGATCCAGGCCGCCATCGGCGGGCAGATCATCGCGCGAACTTCCGTCAAGGCACTCAGAAAGAACGTACTGGCCAAATGCTACGGCGGTGACGTAAGCCGTAAGCGCAAGCTGCTTGAGAAGCAAAAGGCCGGTAAAAAACGCATGAAGCAAGTGGGCAACGTGGAAGTTCCACAAGAAGCCTTCCTTGCGGTGCTCAGGTTGGATAGTTAGGTCCTATGTCGCTAAATTTCCCGCTGTTGCTGGTCATCGCCGTTGCCGTGTGCGGCCTCCTGGCGTTGCTCGATCTGGTGTTCTTCGCCCCGCGTCGTCGGGCGGCTATCGCGTCCTATCAGGGCAGCGTCAGCCAGCCCGATGGCGTGGTGATCGAGAAGCTGAACAAAGAGCCCCTGCTGGTTGAATATGGCAAGTCGTTCTTCCCGGTTTTGTTCATCGTGCTGGTGCTGCGTTCGTTCCTGGTGGAGCCGTTTCAGATCCCTTCGGGGTCCATGAAACCTACCCTGGACGTGGGCGACTTCATTCTGGTGAACAAGTTTTCCTACGGGATTCGCCTGCCGGTGATCGACAAGAAAGTCATTGAAGTCGGCGACCCGCAACGCGGCGATGTGATGGTGTTCCGCTACCCCGCGGACCCTAGCGTCAACTACATCAAGCGCGTGATCGGCTTGCCCGGCGATACCGTTCGCTATACGCACGACAAGCATCTGTATGTGAACGATCAATTGATCACCGATCAGATGATCGGCACCACGTACGACCCGCAACTGGGTGATGTCGCCGTGTACAAGGAACAACTGGGCGCAGACTCCGAGCACTTGGTGCACAAGGCCATGAGCCGTACCATGCAGGGAGGTCAGTGGAAAGTACCGGCCGGCCATTACTTCATGATGGGCGATAACCGCGACAACTCCAATGACAGCCGCTACTGGGATGATGCAACGATTCCCAAGGAGCTCCAGGGCATGGTCCCCGACGAGAATATCGTCGGCAAGGCTTTCGCCGTCTGGATGAGCTGGCCGGAACCCAAGCTCAGCCACCTGCCGAATTTCTCGCGGGTCGGGTTGATCAAGTAATACAGACGGCGCTGTGAACACAGCGCCGAATGCTTTTCTGGGGCGTGGACAATTCCGCCCTCAGGCAGCACCCACCAGGATTTGAATTTGAACACTGCGTCAATCGTCGATGGCCGCCGGTGCCACCAACTCAATATGGATAAACCGTGACCGTTTCTCTCAGTCGTCTCGAGCGCCAGCTCGGTTACACCTTCAAGGACCAGGAACTGATGGTCCTTGCCCTCACACACCGCAGTTTCGCCGGGCGCAATAACGAGCGCCTGGAATTCCTCGGTGATGCCATTCTCAATTTCGTTGCCGGTGAAGCGCTGTTTGAGCGTTTCCCTCAAGCCCGTGAAGGCCAGCTGTCGCGTTTGCGCGCACGCCTGGTGAAAGGCGAGACCCTGGCCGTACTGGCTCGTGGCTTTGGCTTGGGCGAATATCTGCGCCTGGGTTCCGGCGAATTGAAAAGCGGCGGGTTTCGTCGTGAATCGATCCTGGCCGATGCCCTCGAGGCGCTGATCGGTGCGATCTACCTGGATGCAGGCATGGAAGCGGCCAAGGAGCGGGTTACCGCGTGGCTGACGTCGGAAATCGAAAGCCTTACCCTGGTCGACACCAACAAAGACCCCAAGACCCGCCTGCAGGAATTCCTGCAATCGCGCGGGTGCGAACTGCCACGCTACGAAGTGGTGGATATCCAGGGCGAGCCCCATTGCCGCGTGTTCTTCGTGGAATGTGAAATCACCTTATTGAACGAAAAAAGCCGAGGTCAGGGTGTGAGCCGTCGTATTGCCGAACAGGTAGCGGCCGCCGCAGCACTGATTGCCCTGGGCGTGGAGAATGGCCATGACTGATTCAACCGCAACACGCTGTGGCTATGTTGCCATCGTCGGCCGCCCCAACGTGGGCAAGTCCACGCTGCTCAACCACATCCTCGGGCAGAAACTCGCGATCACCTCGCGCAAGCCACAGACCACCCGCCACAACATGCTGGGCATCAAGACCGAAGGCAACGTGCAAGCGGTCTACGTCGACACGCCGGGCATGCATAAAGGTGGCGAGAAAGCCCTCAACCGCTATATGAACAAGACCGCTTCGGCGGCGTTGAAAGACGTCGACGTGGTGATCTTCGTGGTCGACCGCACCAAGTGGACCGACGAAGACCAAATGGTTCTGGAGCGTGTGCAATACGTCACCGGCCCGTTGATCGTCGCGCTGAACAAGACCGACCGCATCGAAGACAAAGCCGAGCTGATGCCGCACCTGAGCTGGCTGCAGGAACAACTGCCGAACGCGCAGATCATCCCGATCTCCGCCCAGCACGGCCACAACCTCGATGCTCTGGAGCGCGTAATCGCCGAGCACCTGCCGGAGAACGAGCACTTCTTCCCGGAAGACCAGATCACCGACCGCAGCAGCCGTTTCCTCGCCGCCGAACTGGTGCGTGAGAAAATCATGCGCCAGATGGGCGCCGAGCTGCCTTACCAGATCACCGTCGAAATTGAAGAATTCAAACAGCAGGGCAAGACCCTGCATATCCATGCGCTGATCCTCGTGGAGCGCGATGGCCAGAAGAAGATCATCATTGGCGACAAGGGTGAGCGCATCAAGCGCATCGGCACCGAAGCGCGCAAGGACATGGAATTGCTGTTCGACTCCAAAATCATGCTCAACCTGTGGGTGAAGGTGAAAGGCGGCTGGTCCGATGACGAGCGCGCGTTGCGTTCCCTTGGCTACGGCGACCTGTAAGGACGCCGCAGGGCCAAAAATGTGGGAGGGGGCTTGCCTCCGATAGCGGTGGATCAGTTAATAAATACGTGACTGAGCCACCGCCATCGGGGGCAAGCCCCTTCCACATTAGGTTTGTGTTGTTTTCACGATAGAGAACCCATGTCCCAATCCCAACCCCCCAGCCAACTCGCCTATGTCCTGCACAGCCGTGCCTACCGCGAGACCAGCGCGCTGGTGGATTTCCTCACGCCCCAAGGCCGCCTGCGCGCGGTGTTGCGTAGCGCGCGGGGCAAGGCCGGGACATTGGCGCGGCCCTTTGTGGCGTTGGACGTGGAGTTTCGCGGCAAGGGCGAGCTGAAGAACGTCGGCCGCCTGGAAAGTGTCGGCACATCGGCCTGGCTCAATGGCGATGCCTTGTTCAGCGGTCTCTACCTCAATGAGCTGCTGATTCGCCTGCTGCCCGCCGAAGACCCGCACCCGGCGGTCTTCGATCACTACGCCGCCACCTTGCTGGCCCTGGCCGAAGGACGCGCGTTGGAGCCGCTGCTGCGCGCCTTCGAATGGCGCCTGCTCGACGACCTGGGCTACGGCTTCGAACTGCACAACGACCTGCACGGCGACCCCATCGCCGCCGATGGCATGTATCGCCTGCAAGTGGACGCGGGGCTGGAGCGTGTCTACTTGCTGCAACCCGGTCTATTTCAGGGCACCGAGCTGCTGGCCATGAGCGAAGCCGACTGGACCGCGCCCGGCGCCTTGTCCGCCGCCAAGCGCCTGATGCGCCAGGCCCTGGCCGTGCACCTGGGCGGGCGACCGCTGGTCAGTCGCGAGTTGTTTCGAAAGCCCTGACATCCCCGTGTATGCTGTGCAGCGTTTCTTTCCCCTTTTCAGGAGCGCTTCCGTGACCACCAGCAATCGCATTCTTCTTGGCGTCAACATCGACCACGTCGCTACCCTGCGCCAGGCCCGGGGCACGCGCTACCCGGACCCGGTCAAGGCCGCGCTGGACGCCGAAGAAGCGGGCGCCGACGGCATCACCGTGCACCTGCGCGAAGACCGCCGCCACATTCAGGAGCGCGATGTGCTGCTGCTCAAGGATGTGCTGCAAACCCGTATGAACTTCGAGATGGGCGTTACCGAAGAAATGATGGCCTTCGCCGAGCGCATTCGTCCGGCGCATATCTGCCTGGTGCCGGAAACCCGACAGGAACTGACCACCGAGGGCGGCCTGGATGTGGCGGGCCAGGAAGCGCGGATCAAGGCGGCGGTGCAGCGTTTGTCGAAGATCGGCAGCGAAGTGTCGTTGTTTATCGACGCCGACCCGCGCCAGATCGAGGCCTCGCGCCGCGTCGGCGCGCCCGCCATCGAACTGCATACTGGCCGCTACGCCGATGCCACCACGCCGACAGAGGTCGCAGACGAGCTGCAACGCATTATCGAAGGCGTGAACTGCGGTCTCAATGAAGGCTTGATCGTCAATGCCGGTCACGGCTTGCACTACCACAACGTCGAGGCCGTCGCCGCGATCAAGGGCATCAACGAACTGAACATCGGCCATGCCCTGGTGGCCCACGCGCTGTTCGTCGGCTTCAAAGGCGCGGTTGCCGAAATGAAGGCCCTGATCTTGGCCGCCGCCAAGCACTAAAAACAGCCAAGCTGCAATGTGGGAGGGCGTCACCTCCCACATGAGAACCCTTACTGTTTAGCCCGCGCAGGTGTATCGTATCTGCCCTTTGCAGGCCACGCGCCTGCGGCCGATACGTGAGGTTGTTGTGTCCCGATCCTTTTCCCGTCGACAAATCCTGGGTGGCCTGGCAGGCCTGGCCGTAGTGGGCGTCGGTGCCGGTGGCGCCTACCGCTACTGGCTGGGGAAAGTCGCCGAGGCCGAAGCGGGGCACGATTACGAACTGATCGCGGCACCGTTGGATGTTGAGCTGGTGCCGGGACACAAGACTCAAGCCTGGGCGTTCGGCCCATCGGCGCCGGGCACCGAGTTGCGTGTGCGCCAGGGTGAGTGGTTGCGGGTGCGCTTTATCAACCATCTGCCGGTCGCCACCACCATCCACTGGCACGGTATCCGCCTGCCGCTGGAAATGGACGGGGTACCCTACGTCTCGCAGTTGCCGGTGCTGCCCGGCGAATATTTCGACTACATATTCCGCGTGCCCGACGCTGGCAGCTACTGGTACCACCCCCACGTCAACAGCAGCGAAGAACTTGGCCGGGGCCTGGTCGGGCCGTTGATCATCGAAGAACGCGAACCCACCGGTTTCAAGCACGAACGCACCCTGAGCCTGAAAAGCTGGCACGTGGATGACGAGGGCGCCTTTGTCGCTTTCAGCATTCCCCGTGAGGCCGCGCGTGGCGGTACGGCCGGGCGCTTGTCGACGATCAATGGCGTGTCCCAGGCGGTGATCGATCTGCCGGCCGGGCAGATTACCCGCGTGCGCCTGCTCAACCTCGATAACACCCTGACCTATCGCATCAATATTCCCGACGTCGAAGCACGGATCTACGCGCTGGACGGCAATCCCGTCGAACCGCGCCCGCTGGGCAAGGAATACTGGTTGGGCCCGGGCATGCGCATCTGCCTGGCGATCAAGGCGCCGCCGGCGGGTGAAGAACTGTCGATCCGCAACGGCCCGGTGCGCCTGGGCACCTTTCGTTCGGTGCCTGGCTCCGACGCGCCCGCCGAGTGGCCCGCGGCGTTGCCCGCCAACCCGATCAGCGAGCCGGACCTGGCCAATGCCGAGAAGCTCAACTTCAATTTCGAGTGGGTCGGTTCGGTCTCGGTCAATGTCGACAACGGCAAGCCGCCGAGCCTGTGGCAGATCAACGGGCAGGCCTGGGACATCACCGACAAGACCTGCGCCGACCGCCCGATCGCCAGGCTGGAAAAGGGTAAGAGCTACATTTTCGAATTGAAGAACATGACCCAGTACCAGCACCCCATCCACCTGCACGGCATGAGCTTCAAGGTGATCGCCTCGAACCGCCACAAGGTGATCCCGTACTTCACCGACACCTACCTGCTGGGCAAGAACGAACGCGCGCGCGTAGCGCTGGTGGCGGATAACCCAGGGGTGTGGATGTTCCACTGCCACGTGATCGACCATATGGAAACCGGCCTGATGGCCGCCATCGAGGTGGCGTGATGCGCCAGTTTCGCCCCATCGCAATCATCGACCGCAGCCGTGACCAGGACTTCATGCGCCAAGCCCTGGCCCTCGCCGCCCAAGGCGCGGCGCTGGGTGAAGTGCCGGTCGGCGCGGTGCTGGTGCAGGACGGCGAAATCATCGGGCGTGGCTTCAACTGCCCCATCAGCACCCACGACCCCAGCGCGCATGCCGAGATGGTCGCCATCCGCGCCGCCGCGCAAGCTGTCAGCAACTACCGCCTGCCGGGCAGTACGCTGTACGTGACCCTGGAACCGTGCAGCATGTGCGCCGGGCTGATCGTGCATTCACGCATCGCGCGGGTGGTGTATGGCGCGTTGGAGCCCAAGGCCGGGATTGTGCAAAGCCAGGGGCAGTTTTTCACCCAGGTTTTTTTGAATCATCGGGTGTTGTTTGAAGGCGGTGTGCTGGCCGAGGAGTGCGGCACGGTGCTGAGCGAATTCTTCAAAGCCCGCCGGGCCAAACCCGCCCTCTAAAGAACACAGCAGATCAAATGTGGGAGGGGGCTTGCCCCCGATGACGGCGGGTCAGCTAAGGCTATGCTGACCGACACTCTGAAATCGGGGGCAAGCCTCCACCCATATTTTGAGCTTCATTTTTCCAGCGGGACGGGGGCTTACTTTTTGGCGATGATGACGGCCCGCATAGGCGCCGGCAGCCCTTCAATGGTCTTGCTGTGATCATCCGGATCCAGGAAGTCACTCAGCGACTGATACTTCATCCACTCCGTGCCGCGCTGTTCTTGCACCGTGGTCACGCTCACATCCACACAACGCACCTCACTGAACCCCGCACGCCGCAGCCAAAGCATCAACGCCGGCACCGACGGCAGGAACCACACGTTACGCATCTGCGCATAACGGTCTTCCGGCACCAGCACCTGTTGCTGATCGCCTTCCACCACCAATGTTTCGAGCACCAGCTCGCCGCCCTTGACCAGGGTGTCCTTCAGCGCCAGCAAATGCTCGATGGGTGAGCGACGGTGGTAGAACACGCCCATGGAAAACACCGTGTCGAAGCCTTCCAGGTTCGCCGGCAGGTCTTCGAAGGGGAACGGCAGGTGCCAGGCCCTGGGCTCGGACAGATAGCGCTGCACAGCCTGGAACTGGCAGAAGAACAGCCAGTTGGGGTCCACGCCGATCACGCTGTCGGCGCCGGCACCGAGCATGCGCCACATGTAGTAACCGTTGCCGCAACCGACATCGAGGATGCGTTTGCCCTTGAGGTCCAGGTGCGGGGCCACGCGCGACCACTTCCAGTCCGAGCGCCATTCGGTGTCCACATGCACGCCGAACAAATGGAACGGGCCTTTGCGCCACGGGCTCAGGCCCATCAGCGCGGTGTGCATTTGTGCGCGGGTGGCGTCGTCGCAATCGGCGTCCAGGGTCAGGCCATTGAGCAAGTCGACTTGGCTGGGCTGAAGCTCTGGCAGCGCATCCAACGCACTTTGCCAGCGCGCAAGGTCGCCATGCCCCTTCTCCATCTTGCTGTCGAGCTGCGCCTGCAGGCCCTGGGCCCAGACGGCCAGGGGAGTACCGACCAGATGGCGGGCGAGGGGGGACAAATCAATCATGGCAAGGCAATCAACGAGGCAAAGTTAAGACACTGGAACCACGGCACCACTTTCGAGAATCCGGCCGCCAACAGGCGTTCGCGGTGTTCTTCGAGGCTGTCGGGCTTCATGACGTTTTCGATGGCGCTGCGCTTCTGGGCAATTTCCAGTTCGCTGTAGCCGTTGGCGCGTTTGAACGCGATGTGCAGGTCGGTGAGCAGCGCGTGTTCTTCAAGGTCATTGAAGCGCAGTTTTTCCGAGAGGATCAGCGCTCCGCCGGGCAGCAGCGCCAGACGGATACGCCCGAGCAATGCCAGGCGCTCCTCGGGCGCGATGAACTGCAAGGTGAAGTTCAGCGCCACCACCGAGGCCGGCTGGAATTGCAGCGCGAGAATATCGCCCTCGACCACCTCCACCGGCAGCAACTCCTGAAACATCGAGTCCTGGCCATTGAGGTACTGGCGGCAGCGCTCGACCATTGCCGCCGAGTTATCCACCGCGATCACCGTGCAACCCTCAGTGCGTACATGGCGCCGCAACGCCTGGGTCACTGCGCCAAGGGACGAACCGAGGTCGTAGAGCACACTGTGGGGCTGGGCGAACTGCGCGGCCAGCACGCCGAGGTTTTCGACGATGGTCGGGTAACCGGGCACCGAACGCTTGATCATGTCGGGGAACACCCGCACCACGTCCTCGTTAAAGGCGAAGTCCGGCACCTGGGGAAGGGGCTGGGCGAATAGGCGATCGGGTTCTTGGCTCACGGTTGTTCCGGCGACGGTGGGGGAAAGGCCGGCATTTTAGCCAAGTTGGTCAGCGGATGCGCGGGTTGTCTGATGGAAAGCCGAGGCCGTGATGCCCCACTGGCCCAGCCAATAGGTTGCGATCAACAAATAGGGAGCTGCCTCAAACGCCACCACGAAACGATTGATGCCGATCAGCGTGTCGGAAAACACAAAGGATGCTGCCCCCGCCGCGGCGAGCAGCGCCGAACGCTTGGGCACATCGCTGCCCAAGCGGGCCAGCGCGCGCCAGAGCATGGCGCTGATCACCAGGGCGTAGACCACCACCGGCACCAGCAGGTCGCCCAGGCCGTGGCCAATCAGGATGCTCAGCAACACGGCGCCCACGCCCAGCGCGAGGATCAACGGCAGCAGCGCCAGACGCCGGCAATCGCTGAAATAAGCCTTGAGGTACGCCAGATGCGCCAGCAAAAACGCGCCCAGGCCAAAGATAAACAGGTCTCCCGGCCAGGCCAGCAGTACATCGCCCAGCAGCGAAAAAATCAGTCCCAGGCTGATCCAGCGTCGATAGTCGGTGGGTGGCGCATCATGCAGCCAGCCCAACAGCGCCAGCACCGGCAACGGCTTGACCAGCAGACACAACAGCGTGGCGTGAGTGGTCAGGCCGTAGATAAAGGTGCCGGCGCCCATCAGCGCGAGAATCAGCCAAGGCATGTCAGTTGACCGTAATGGCGCAGTCGAAGCTCTCGACGGGCTCGGCTTCGGGCTCCCAGGGTTGCTGGGAAGTCAGGCGCAAACGGCCCTGGCCCGGTGCGAAGGCCTGGAAGCGCCACGTCGATTGGCCGCCCCCGCCGATCACCCCGGATTCGCTGCTGCTATAGACCTCGGGGCTCAGCGCGCGCAACACCCCGCCGGCTGAATCCTGGATGGCCCAGCGGTAACCGGTGGTGGGGTTGCTGGGCAGGGTGAGGATCAGGTTTTGTCCGCTTTTCAGCTGAAGCGGGCAGGCGCTCTGATTGTCCACGCTGACATTTTGCTTCGGCGCGCTGGCACACGCGGTCAGCAGGGCAAGGCTCAAGGGGAGAAGCAGGCGGGCAGCGGTCATGAGGGCTCCGTTGTTTGGCGACGAAGACCGAGCATAACCGAAGATAAGACCGGGTGTTACACGCTGGATACAGGTTGCGGTCACTTACGCCATCGGGGGCAAGCCCCCTCCCACAGGTTGAGTTGTGAACCCATTCAAGTGTGGGAGGGGGCTTGCCCCCGATGAGGCCAGTGCAAGCGCTAACGGTCCATCAGAACAGCACCTTCGCCACATCTGCAAAACGCTTGGCGAAATGCACCGTCATGCCTTCTTTCAGGTACTCCGGCAGTTCTTCGAAGCTGCCGCGATTGGGCTCCGGCAGGATCAGTTCATGGATCTTCTGACGCCGCGCCGCGATGACTTTTTCGCGCACGCCGCCAATCGGCAGCACATGTCCGGTCAGCGTCAGCTCGCCGGTCATGGCCACGCCTTTTTTCGGCGGTTGGTTGCGTGCCAGCGACAACAGCGCGCTGGCCATGGTCACCCCGGCGCTCGGGCCGTCCTTCGGTGTGGCGCCTTCCGGTACGTGCAGGTGCACGAAGGCTTCGTCAAAGAATTTCGGATCGCCGCCAAACGATTTCAGATTCGAACTGATGTAGCTGTAGGCAATTTCGGCGGACTCCTTCATCACTTCACCCAACTGGCCCGTGAGCTTGAAGCCACGGTTGAGGGTGTGGATGCGCGTCGCTTCGATCGGCAAGGTCGCGCCGCCCATGCTGGTCCACGCCAGGCCGGTGATGACCCCGGTGCCGGACAGTACTTGTTCGTTGCGAAACACCGGCATGCCCAGGGAGCTTTCCAGATCCTTGTTGCCGATCTTGATCACCGTGTCCGGCGCATCCAGCAACTTGACCACGGCCTTGCGCACCAGTTTACCCAGCTGCTTCTCCAGCTGGCGCACCCCGGCTTCACGGGCGTAACCGTCGATCAGCGCGCGCAATGCCCCGTCGCTGATGGTCAGGCTGTTCTTCGCCACACCGGCTTTTTCCAGTTGCTTGGGCCACAGTTGGCGCTTGGCGATGGCGACTTTTTCTTCGGTGATATAGCCCGACAGGCGAATCACTTCCATACGGTCGAGCAATGGGCCGGGGATGGAATCCAGGGTGTTGGCGGTGCACACGAACAGCACCTTGGACAGATCCAGGCGCAGGTCCAGGTAGTGGTCGAGGAATTCGACGTTCTGCTCCGGGTCCAGGGTTTCCAGCAGCGCCGACGCCGGGTCGCCCTGGAAGCTCTGGCCCATCTTGTCGATCTCGTCGAGCATGATCACCGGGTTCATCACTTCCACATCTTTCAACGCCTGCACCAGTTTGCCCGGCAGGGCGCCGATGTAGGTGCGGCGATGGCCCTTGATCTCGGCCTCGTCGCGCATGCCACCGACACTGAAACGGTAGAACGGCCGGCCCAGGGATTCGGCGATGGATTTGCCCACGCTGGTCTTGCCCACGCCCGGCGGGCCCACCAGCAGCACGATAGAACCGGCGACTTCGCCTTTGTAGGCGCCCACGGCAAGGAATTCGAGGATGCGGCTCTTGATGTCGTCGAGGCCCGCGTGGTGTTTATCCAGCACCTTGCGGGCGTGCTTGAGGTCGAGCTTGTCCTTGCCGTACACGCCCCATGGCACCGAGGTGGCCCAATCCAGGTAGTTGCGCGTGACCGCGTATTCCGGCGAGCCGGTTTCCAGGATCGACAGTTTGTTCAGTTCTTCGTCGATGCGTTTTTTCGCCTGGGCCGGCAACACTTTGCCTTCCAGGCGCTGCTCGAACTGCTCGACGTCCGCGCTGCGGTCGTCCTTGGTCAAGCCCAGCTCCTGCTGGATGACTTTGAGCTGTTCCTTGAGGAAGAACTCGCGCTGGTGCTCGCCGATCTTGCGGTTCACCTCCGCGGACAGCTCTTTTTGCAGGCGCGCGACTTCGACTTCCTTGCGCAGCATCGGCAGTACTTTCTCCATGCGCTTGAGCATAGGCACGCAGTCCAGCACTTCCTGCAGCTCGTTGCCGGTGGCGGAGGTGAGGGCGGCGGCGAAGTCGGTCAGCGGCGACGGGTCGTTGGGGCTGAAGCGGTTGAGGTAATTCTTCAACTCTTCGCTGTACAGCGGGTTGAGGGGCAGCAGCTCCTTGATGGCGTTGATCAGCGCCATGCCGTAAGCCTTGACCTCGTCGGTCGGCTCGGACGGCTGGTGCGGGTATTCGACTTCCACCAGATACGGCGGGCGGTGGTGCTTGAGCCAGGTGCGAATCCTCACGCGGGTCAGGCCCTGGGCGACGAATTGCAGTTTGCCGTTTTCGCGGCTGGCGTGGTGCACCTTCACCAGGGTGCCATACAAAGGCAGGCTGGAAGTGTCGAAGTGGCGCGGGTCTTCCGGCGGCGTGTCCATGAAAAACAGGGCCAGGGAGTGATGCTCGGACTTGCTCACCAGTTCCAGGGTTTCGGCCCAGGGCTCTTCATTGACGATCACCGGCAACACTTGCGCGGGGAAAAACGGCCGATTGTGGATCGGGATGATATAGACCTTGTCCGGCAGGTTCTGACCGGGCAGGGCCAGGCCGGTATTGGTCGAGGGGGTTTCAGCGTTTTCGGGATCGGCGTAGTCGTTAAGGTCGTAATCAGGAAATTCTTGCTGGTCGCTCATGGGGCACCTGCATCAGGAAGTATGGTGCTTAGATGGGGCGAGGTAGCGGTGGTTTCAATGGTGGGGGTGAGATAGCAACATATTGCATGAAATTACTGCGGCGACCCGCTCATGGGGGAGGGGGCTGCTCCCACATTGGGTCAGCTGATTTTATGAAGGTAGGCGGGGAGTGGCTGTTCCGGCAGCACCGATAGCACTTTCAAGCGCTGCAGCATCCGCTGCCGGGCCCGTTGCAAGTGCTCGCGCAGGTTCAACGCCGCCGCATCGAATGCGCCATGCAGCAGCAGCTCCAAAATCAAGCGATGTTCGGCGAGCATCGCCGGGTCGGCGCCGATCCCCAGCAATCGGTAAAAGATCCGGCTGATGATCATCGGGCTCTGGCCCTGGCGAATCAACGCGGCAATCTTGCGATTTTGCAGGCCGGCCAGGCAGCGCTGGTGCAAGTCCTCTTCGATCTGCTCGATGGCTTCCAGGCTGCACTGGGGGCTGGCCTGGGCATCCAGTACGCGCTGCAGCATGGCTTCCAGCATGTCGCGGTCGAGGTTCGGTGCACTCTGGCGCAAGGCTTCGGGTTCCAGGCAGGCGCGCAATTCGTAATCTTCGGTGACTTCCCGCGCGGTCAGAGGCCCCGCCAGCCATTGTGAATAGGGCTCCTTTTCCACCAGGCCGCGGTCGCGCAGGCGCATCAGCGCCTCACGCACCACCGCGCGGCTTACCCCGTAATGGTCGGCGGCGGCTTGCTCATCCAGGCGGTAATGGCCGAAGGCGATACAGGTGGACAGCGCCGCGCCGATCTCCTCGACGATGCGCTCGCCCAGCGGCCGAGTGTCCATCAGTTCGGCCTCGCCATTGAGGCCCAGGTGCGCATGGCTCAAGGGCAGGCGCAGCGGCTCCATCGCCAGGCCTTCGGGGTTGATCAGATAACCACGGCCGTTGAAGCGGCAGATCAGGCCTTCGTCATGCAGCAGATCCAACGCCTTGCGCACCGGCACGCGACTGGTGCCGAACAGTTCGGCCAGGGGCGCTTCCAGCAATACCAGCCCGTGCCGCGCGGTGCCGCTCACAATCGCGTCACGCAACACCTGGTGAATCATCGCGTAACGGGAGGCCGAGGCGGATGCTGCTTTCATCGATTTCTCAAAGGCATGTAGGACGATGGCCGGGGATTCTCTCATAGAAGCGCCTGTCACTCTGCGCCACGCCGGAGGCACTTTTTTGGGGCCTTGGCCGAGGCGTTGTTACTTTTCTGCACCAAAATGTATTTATTAATAAAACATACATTATTTGGGCCTGGCGGAGATTTCCTTTACCCGTCAGATTTTTCCAACGTTGGAAAAGCCTCTATCCCGCGATTCTTAGCGACAGCCACGGATTAATCGTCAACCCACGAACACAGGCTGGCACGGATACTGCCTTTGCAAAATGTACATTTTATTAATATGTACGTTTTAGGGTGGGGGTGTGATGATGCCAGATGCCACGTCAATGGCCGAGGATTTCGCCAGCGGTCGCAGCGATCCGGTGCAAGCGCTTGAACATGCGCTCGACCAGGCCCAACGGTCGAGCAGCGTGTTTATCAGCCTCACCGCCGAGCGCGCCCGCCGTGAAGCCGAGGCCGCCGCCGCCCGCTGGCGTGCCGGTCAGCCACTGAGCGGGTTCGATGGTGTGCCCCTGGCGTGGAAAGACTTGTTCGACGTCGCCGGCAGCGTCACCACCGCCGGCACCGCCTACCGTCGTAATGCGCCCGCCGCCGTGCTCGATGCGCCCATTGTCGGCCTGTTGTGCCGCGCTGGGATGGTCAGCGTCGGCAAAACCAACCTCAGTGAACTGGCCTATTCCGGTCTGGGCCTCAACCCGCATTACGGTACGCCGCACAACCCCTATGGCAGCGATCAGCCGCGGATACCCGGCGGCTCGTCGTCCGGTTCGGCGGTGGCCGTCGCCGCCGGTATCGTGCCGATCGCCATGGGCACCGACACCGCCGGGTCGATCCGCATCCCCTCGGCGCTCAACGGCCTGGTGGGGTATCGCAGCAGCAGCCGGCGCTACAGCCGCGACGGCGTCTTCCCCCTGGCCCGTACCCTCGACAGCCTTGGCCCGTTGACGCGCAGCGTGCGCGATGCACTGACCCTGGACGATCTGCTCCACGGCCGAGCTCAACGTCACATGCCGCGCAGCCTCAAGGGGCAGCGGTTTGTGCTGGAGCACAGTGTGCTGAGCAACGTTGAGCCGGCCGTGGGCAATAACCTGCTGCGCGCCGTGGAGCAACTGAAGGCCGCCGGTGCTTTGATCGAAAATCGGGAAAGCCCGGCTTTCAAGGCCACGCTGGAACTGATCCAGCAACAAGGCTGGCTCGGTGCCTTCGAAGCCTTCGCCCTGCACGAGGCCCTGCTCGACAGCTGCCACGCCGCGCAACTTGATCCACGCGTGCGGCGCCGCCTTGAAACCGCGCGCGGCCTGCCGGCCAGCCAGTTGATCGGCCTGATCGAAGCGCGCCAACGCCTGCAACAACACGTGGTCGACGACCTCGACGGCGCGATCCTGATCACACCCACCGTCGCCCACGTCGCCCCGCCCCTGGCCCCACTGGAAGCCGACGATCAACTCTTCGCCACCACCAACCTCGCCACCCTGCGCCTGACCATGCCCGGCAGCCTGCTGGACATGCCCGGCGTGACCCTGCCCAGCGGCCGCGACGCCCTGGGCCTGCCCACCGGGATGCTGCTCAGCGCCCCGACGGGGGAGGACGCGCGCCTGCTGCGCGCCGCGTTGTCCGTCGAATCCGTACTTAACGTTTAAGGAGACACACCATGGCTAAAGACATCCTCTGTGCATTTGGCGTCGACGTTGACGCCGTCGCCGGCTGGCTCGGTTCCTACGGCGGCGAAGACTCGCCGGACGACATCTCCCGCGGCCTGTTCGCTGGCGAAGTCGGCGCGCCGCGCCTGCTCAAGTTGTTCGAGCGCTACGGCCTGCGCACCACCTGGTTTATTCCCGGTCACTCGATGGAAACCTTCCCCGAGCAGATGAAGGCGGTGGCCGAGGCCGGCCACGAAATCGGTGTGCATGGCTACAGCCACGAAAATCCGATTGCGATGACCGCCGAGCAGGAAGAAATCGTCCTCGACAAGTCCATCGAACTGATCACCCAGGTCACCGGCAAACGCCCCACCGGCTACGTTGCGCCGTGGTGGGAATTCAGCAAGGTCACCAACGAGCTGCTGCTGAAAAAAGGCATCAAGTACGACCACAGCCTGATGCACAACGACTTCCACCCCTACTACGTACGCAAGGGCGACAGCTGGACCAAGATCGACTACAGCCAGCACCCCGACACCTGGATGAAACCCCTGGTGCGCGGCGAAGAAACCGACCTGGTGGAGATCCCGGCCAACTGGTACCTGGATGACCTGCCGCCGATGATGTTCATCAAGAAAGCCCCCAACAGCCACGGCTTCGTCAACCCGCGTCACCTCGAAGAAATGTGGCGCGACCAGTTCGACTGGGTCTACCGCGAACACGAACACGCGGTGTTCACCATGACCATCCACCCCGACGTATCCGGCCGTCCGCAAGTGCTGCTGATGCTCGAGCGCCTGATCGAGCACATCCAGGGCCATGCCGGGGTGCGTTTTGTCACGTTCGATGAAATCGCCGACGACTTTATCCGTCGCCAACCGCGTACCTGACCCCATCCCTTGAGGCGCCACCCATGTCCATCTACAACAAGCTTGACCTGACCGGTTGGAAGCCCCGGCAACTGTCGTCCCAGGAAGTGCGCTTCGCCACCTGGATCGCGTTTTTCGCCTGGGTGTTTGCGGTGTACGACTTCATCCTGTTCGGCACCTTGCTGCCGGAGATCGGCCGGCATTTCGGCTGGGGCGAAGTGGAGCAAGCCGAGATCGCGACCTGGGTGGCGGTGGGCACCGCCGTAGTCGCCCTGGCCATCGGCCCCATCGTCGACAAGTTGGGGCGACGCAAAGGGATTATTTTCACCGTGGCCGGGTCGGCGCTGTGTTCGGCGCTGACCGCGATCGGCGGGGCATGGGGCAAGTCGCCGCTGATTCTGATCCGTTCCCTGGGCGGTCTGGGCTATGCCGAAGAAACCGTCAACGCCACCTACCTGACCGAACTGTACGGCGCCTCGCAAGACCCGCGACTGACCAAACGTCGCGGCTTCATCTACAGCCTGGTGCAGGGCGGCTGGCCGGTAGGGGCGTTGATTGCGGCGGGGTTGACCGCGTTATTGCTGCCGGTTATCGGCTGGCAGGGCTGCTTTATCTTCGCGGCGATCCCGGCCATCGTCATCGCAATCATGGCGCGCAAGCTCAAGGAGAGCCCGCAGTTCCAGATCCATCAGCGCATCAGCGAGCTGCGTAAAAGCGGCGCGGTGAACGAAGCGCAGAACGTCGCCGCGACCTATGGCGTGGACTACGACGAACACAGCAAGGCCGGGCTCAAAGCTGCGTTCCGTGGTCCGGCACGCCGCGCCACCCTGGTGATCGGCGCCGCGCTGTTGCTCAACTGGGCGGCGATCCAGGTGTTCAGTGTGCTGGGCACGTCGGTGATCGTCAGCGTGCACCACATCTCGTTCGAGAACTCGCTGATCATCCTGGTGCTGTCGAACCTGGTGGGTTACTGCGGCTACCTCAGCCATGGCTGGATGGGCGACAAGATCGGCCGCCGCAATGTGATCGGCCTGGGCTGGATGCTTGGCGGCCTGTCGTTCGCCGGCATGCTGTTCGGCCCCAGCAACATGGCCATGGTGGTCGGTTTGTATAGCCTGGGCCTGTTCTTCCTGATCGGGCCGTACTCGGCGGCGCTGTTCTTTATCAGCGAAAGCTTCCCCACCAGCATCCGCGCCACCGGCGGCGCGATCATCCATGCCATGGGGCCTATCGGTGCGGTGGTGGCAGGCTTTGGTGCCACCCAGGTGTTGTCCGCCGGCAGCGACTGGCAGACCGCCGCGCTGTGGTTCGGCGCGGTGCCGTGCTTCCTGTCCGGTGCGCTGATGTTCGCCGCGCGCCATGTCCGCCCGGAAACCGTGCAGTAAGGAGTGGGAGATGAATCGTAAAGTTGCCTTGATCACCGGTGCCGCCAGCGGCATCGGCCAAGCCCTCGCCGTGGCCTATGCGCGCAGCGGCGTGACGGTGGTGGGCGGGTATTTCCCGGCCGATCCCCATGACCCGCACACCACCGTGAGCCTGGTGCAACAGGCCGGCGGCGTGTGCCTGATGCTGCCGCTGGACGTGGGCGACACCGCCTCGGTGGACGCCTTGGCCGCACAGGCCATGCAGCATTTCGGTCGGCTCGACTATGCGGTGGCCAACGCCGGCCTGCTGCGTCGCGCACCGTTGCTGGAGATGACCGATGCGCTGTGGAACGAGATGCTCAATGTCGACCTGACCGGCGTCATGCGCACGTTCCGCGCCGCCAGCCGGCATATGCGCGAGGGCGGCGCCTTGGTGGCAATCTCGTCGATTGCCGGCGGCGTGTATGGCTGGCAGGACCATAGTCACTACGCCGCCGCCAAGGCTGGTGTGCCGGGGTTATGCCGCTCCCTGGCGGTGGAACTGGCGCCACTGGGCATTCGGTGCAACGCAGTGATCCCGGGGTTGATCGAGACGCCGCAGTCCCTGGACGCAAAAAACTCCCTCGGCCCTGAAGGCCTGGCCAAAGCCGCCCGCGCTATTCCGTTGGGCCGGGTAGGGCGGGCGGATGAAGTGGCGTCGCTGGTGCAGTTCTTGACCAGTGATGCGTCCAGCTACCTGACCGGCCAGAGCATCGTCATCGACGGTGGCCTGACCGTACGCTGGCCTGACTGATGGGTGGGAGGGAGCTTGCCCTCGATGGTGGTGGGTCAGACACAGCTGTCCTGGCTGAACCGCCGCAATCAGGGGCAAGCCCCCTCCCACATTGGAATGCCGCTGCCCGACGGATGTACTCGCTTTAACGGTGGGAGGGGGCAAGCTCCCTCCCACATTGGAATGCCGCTGGACGACGGATGTACTCGCTTTAACGGTGGGAGGGGGCAAGCCCCCTCCCACATTGGAATGCCGCTGCCCGACGGATGTACTCGCTTTAACGGTGTGAGGGGGCAAGCTCCCTCTCACATTGGAAGGACACTGGCCCGGCGGATGTACTGGCTTCAACTGTGGGAGGGGGCTTGCCCCCGATGGGGGTGTGCCAGACACAGCTGTCCTGGCTGAACCGCTGCAATCGGGGGGCAGACCCCTCTCACATTGGAATTGTGTTTGTTTCTGGAGAATCGATATGCCCCAACTCACTGATCGTCGCGCTGTGATCACCGGTGCCGGCAGCGGCATTGGTGCCGCCATTGCCCGGGCCTTTGCAATTGAAGGTGCGCGCCTGTTGTTGGCCGACCGCAATGCCGCCAGCCTCGCCGAAACCGCCATCACCTGCCGCAACCTGGGGGCCGAGGTGGTCGAGTGCGTGGCCGATGTCGGTACGGTCGAAGGCGCTCAGGCCGGGGTCGACCGGTGTGTCGAGCACTTCGGCGGCATCGATATTCTGGTCAACAACGCCGGCATGCTGACCCAGGCGCGTTGCGTCGATCTGTCCATCGAAAGGTGGAACGACATGCTGCGCGTCGACCTCACCAGCGTATTCGTCGCCAGTCAGCGCGCCTTGCCGCACATGCTGGCGCAGCGCTGGGGGCGGATTATCAACGTGGCCTCGCAATTGGGCATCAAGGGCGGCGCCGAGCTGAGCCACTACGCCGCCGCCAAGGCCGGGGTGATTGGCTTTACCAAGTCCCTGGCTCTGGAAGTCGCCAAGGACAACGTGCTGGTCAACGCCATCGCCCCCGGCCCGATCGAAACGCCGTTGGTAGGCGGGATCAGCGCGGCCTGGAAACGCGCCAAGGCTGCCGAGTTACCTCTGGGTCGCTTCGGCCTGGCCGATGAAGTGGCGCCCACCGCCGTGCTGCTGGCCAGCGAGCCGGGCGGCAATCTGTTCGTCGGCCAGACGCTGGGCCCGAATGCCGGCGATGTCATGCCATGAGCGGGGTATAGCCATGTGCGGACTCTGCGGACTGCTCGGCGAAGACCTGCATTGGAGCGACCCCTTGGGCGATGCCGTGCCCAGGCGCCGTGAGCGCCTGCGCCGCATCGCCGCGATCAACCAGGTGCTCGCAGTGTTCCGCCTCAAAGTCGAAGACTTCCAGGGCGCCTCCTATTTGCTGATGGGCGCGACCGGCAAACAGGCCCTGGCCAGCGGCCTGGATCAGCTCTGGCAGGCGGCCGAAAGCATGCTCGGCCGCCCGTTGGACCCGCTCGACCCAAGGCTGTTGGATCACTTGGAGTCAACCTCATGAGCATTGCCTTGAATGTCATCACCGGCTTCCTCGGCAGCGGCAAGACCACCTTGCTCACGCGCCTGTTGCAAGGTGAAAGCCTGGGCGAAACGGCGTTGTTGATCAACGAATTCGGCGATGTGGGCATTGACCATCTGTTGGTCGAAGAGGTCGCGCCGGACACCGTGCTGCTGCCCGGCGGCTGTATCTGCTGTTCGATTCGCGGCGAGTTGAAAGACGCGCTGCTGGCCCTGTTGCAGCGCCGCGAGCGCGGTGAGATCCCGGCGTTCAAGCGCGTGATCCTGGAAACCACCGGCCTGGCCGACCCGGCGCCGATCCTGGCCACACTGAACAATGACGCGCAACTGCGCGGGCGTTTCCATATAGGCCTGGTCATCACGTTAGTGGACGCCAGCCACGCCGCCCTGCAGGAGCGTCTGCACCCTGAGTGGCTGGCTCAGGTAGCGGCGGCCGACCGCCTGCTGCTGAGCAAGACCGACCTGGCCGGCGACTGCACGTGGTTGCGCGCGCATTTGCGGGCGCTGAACGCCGGTACACCGATCCTCGATACCCACGCCATCCTCAGCGGCGACCAATTGCTGCTGGGCGAAGGTGTGCGCAGCGCCGAGCCCGCGCTGGAGGTGCAGCGCTGGCAATTGCACCGATCCACCACCGCGACCCACGGCGCCGCGCAGGTGTGCTGCCTGACCTTCGAACAGCCGCTGGACTGGGTGGGCTTCGGGGTGTGGTTGTCGATGCTGCTAAGATGCCACGGCGACCGAATCCTCCGGGTCAAAGGACTGCTCAACGTGAACGCCAGTACCGCCCCCATCGTCATTCATGGCGTGCAGCATTGCCTGCATGCGCCGGTGCACTTGCCTGCATGGCCGGGCAGCGACCGCCAATCACGCTTGGTATTTATCCTGCGCGGCCTGGATGCCGCGCGGTTACGCCGATCGTTCGAGGTGTTTTCGCGGCGGTTCGCCCGATGATTACGCTGCGCGTCCTCGGCACCTCCGTGACCTTGCTCGAAACCTTGCGCGTGCGGGCCGAGCAGGAACTTGGCATCCGCCTGGTCTACCAGGTGCACGATGTCGAGCAGGCCCAGCGCATTGCGGTGATGCAACCCGACAGCTACGACCTTTATGACCAATGGTTCCATAACGTCGATTTCGTCTGGCCGGCGCGGGCGATCCAGCCCATCGACACGCGACGCATCGCGCTGTGGCACGAGATCAACGACCTGCCCAAGCGCGGGCGCCTCAGCCCCGGTGACCGCCTGGGCAGCGGCAGCGTGCCCAGCGAGCGCCTGTTCGTGCAGCACGACGGCAGCCTCGGCAGCACCGTGACCGAACGCATCAGCATGCTGCCCCTGACCCACAATGCCGACAGTTTTGCCTACCGCCCGGAGCGTCTGCCCGACGGCTTTTGCCACGGCAATGAAAGCTGGGGCTGGCTGCTGGACCCGGCATGGCGCGCGCGTACCGCGCTGCAAAGCGACGCCGCCATCGGCGCGCTGGATGCCGCGTTGGCGGTGCAGGGCGCCGGGCTCGCCAGCTTCAAGGACATTGGCAACATGAGCATCGAAGACATCGACGTGCTCGCCGATATCCTGGTGCGCAAGCAGAAGGAAGGGCACTTCGCAGCGTTCTGGTCGGACGACAAAGAAGCCGCGCAACTGATGCTCAGCCCGAATATTGATATCCAGAGTCTGTGGTCGCCGACCCTGATGCGCCTGCATCGTGCCGGCGTTAAATACCGCCTGGCGGTGCCGCGTGAAGGTTATCGCGCCTGGTTCGGTGGCTTGTCGCTGTCACGCCATGCCCAGGGGCCGGTGCTGGACGCCGCCTATGCCTACCTCAACTGGTGGCTGTCGGGCTGGCCCGGTGCGGTGATGGCGCGCCAGGGCTATTACATCGGCAACCCGGCCCGTAGTCGCGACCACCTGAGCGCCGCCGAGTGGGATTACTGGTACGCCGGCAAACCCGCACGCGAAGAACTGCCGGGCAGCGACGGCCTGCCGCTGATCGACCGGGGCGAGGTGCGCGACGGCGGTTCCTACGAACAGCGCATGGGCCATATCGCGGTGTGGAACTCGGTAATGGACGAGCACAATTACCTGGTGCGCCGCTGGGGTGATTTCATGCGCGCGCGAGGGCCGGCCTGACGCGCAAAGCCAACCCTCTGTCGCCAATAAGCTGACGGCCAGGCCCCCGGTTTTATTGGGTGGACAAGCGCCTGCCGCGAGCTAATCTGCTCAACACGAATACCCGAATGGGACGGGTATTTTTGACGCCAGGTCAGCTGTCGCAGGGAATGCACATGACACAGGGACGCAGTGGCACAAACATACGAACGTTGCCAGAGGGCACGCCGATGACGTGGCGCCATACGTTCCAGACCCGCATCGCCGGCGTGTGGGCGTTGCTGCTGCTGGTGGTGGTCGTCGCTACCTACTTGGCGGTCCAGGCCGCCACCACTCGCGCCGTGGAAAACCAGGCGCGAGCCCAACTGAAAACCGGCAGCCAGGTGTTCGAACGCCTGCTGGATCTGCGAGGCCGGCGCCTGCAATACGACCTTGACTGGCTCACCGCCGATGGCCCCTTCGTGCATGCAGTGGCCGACGGCGACAGCGCGTCGATCCTGGCGGCGCTGCAGCGCCACGGCAGCGGCATTCGTTCCAGCGAAGTGCTGGTGCTGGGCCTGGACGGTACGGTAAGGGTCAGCACCGCGCCTGGGTTCACCCGCGGCCAGGCCTTCCCCTATGCCGACGCACTGCGTCGCGCACGGCGCAGCGGCCTGCAAATATTGATTGTGACCATGGATCGGCGCCCCTACCTGCTGGTGCAGGACGAGGTGGTCGACGACGTGCCCATCGCTCGTGTGGTCATGGGCGTTCCCATGGACACATTGTTCGCCAATGAGCTGCGCTCCATGAGCAACCTGGAGGTGTCGTTCCTCAGCGTGCGGGACGGGGAGGCCGGTCAATTGTTCAGCACCCAGCCCGACGCCTATCAGGCCGCAGTGCTCAACCTGTTGCGTGGCGCTCACCCGGGCACCGAGGCGCATATCCATCGCTTCTACGGCGAGCGTGTGCTCAGCCAGGTGCGGTCGCTGGGCAACACGGGCGAGGGTGATGACGTGCGGGTGCTGCTGCAAAGCCCGCTGGACCATGCCGTGGAAGCCTTCGCGCCGCTGGATCGGCAATTCCTCGGGATTGCCCTGGCGGTGCTGGTGGTGTCACTGGCCGGCGCATTGTTCCTGGCGCGGCGCGTGTCGCGGCCGCTCACTGCCCTGGTGGAAGCTGCCGGGCGGATCGGTGCCGGTGACTACCGCACGCCGGTGCGGGTGCGGGGCCACGATGAGTTCGGCCTGCTGGCGCGGGCGTTCAACGCCATGCAAAGCGCGATTGCCATGCGTGAACGGCAGCTGGCCCATAACGCTCTGCACGACCCCCTCACCGGCCTGCCCAATCGTGCCCTGGCCATGGAACGCCTGGGCAGTGCGATCAGTGCGCGGCGGCCGGTGGTGCTGCTGTACCTGGGTATCGAAAACTACCGCGCAATCAACGAAGGCTTCGGCCCCCAGGGCGTCGAAGAGATGTTGCGCGAAGCCAGCCGCTGCCTGTCCATGAGCCTGTTGGCCAGCGACACGGCGGCACGTGTGTCCGGCAGCGAATTTCTACTGTTGCTGGAAAATACCCAGGTCGACCGTGCCGTGGCCCGCGCCGACCGTCTCTATGCGCTGCTCACCGAACCCCAGCGCATCGGCCGCGACGAACTGCGCCATCAAGTGAGCATCGGCATCGCGGCGTACCCCACCGATGGTCAGCAGGTGGAAGAGCTGATCAGCCGCGCCGCCATCGCCCGTCACGACGCGGCGACCCTGCCGGGCCATCTGCAGATCTATCAGCAGGACCGCGACCTGGCCCACCAACGCCAGATCACCCTGATCCGCGACTTGCGCCGCGCCGCCGCCGAAGGCGCGCTGCACCTGTGCTACCAGCCCAAGCTCGACCTCAAGCACGGCCAGGTCCGCCAGGCCGAGGCGCTGCTGCGTTGGCAGCATCCCAGGCTGGGGTTGGTCTCGCCCGCCGAGTTCATCCCCCTGGCCGAGCGCACCGGCAGTATGTCCAGCCTCACCTTGTGGGTGATCGAGGAAGCCATCCGCCAGATCGCCGACTGGGCACGGCGAGGCCTGCTGATTCAACTGTCGGTGAACATCTCGGTGGACGACCTGGCCGACGACGACCTGGCGATCCGTGTGACCACGTTGCTCGCGCAGCATGGTGTGGAGGCCCGCCAGATGCTGTTCGAAATCACCGAGAGCGCGATCATGCACGACCCGCGGCAGGCCCTGAGCGTACTCGAGCAATTGCGTGGCTGCGGCATCAGCCTGTCGGTGGATGATTTCGGCACCGGTTATTCTTCTCTGGCCCAGTTGCAGCGCCTGCCGGTGCAGGAGTTGAAGATCGACCAGTCGTTCGTGCGCAACCTCGACAGCGATGGCGGCGATGGGGTGATCGTGCGCTCGACCATCGAGATGAGCCATAACCTGGGACTCAAGGTGGTCGCCGAAGGCGTGGAGTTCGAACCCAGCCTGAGGCTGCTCAAGCAATGGAACTGCGATACCGCCCAGGGTTACCTGATCAGCCGGCCACTCAACGCGATGGCCTTTGAAATGTGGATGCGGCGCGAACGCACGGCGGTCTAGCAATCGCCTTGGCCGGCTTCAGCTTTTTCGCAGAGGGTCGATAACAGTGATGCAGCCTGACCGATTGCAGCGTTTTTTACCGACCAACGGTTTGGCGTCTCCCGTGGCTCAATGGTGGCAATTTGCCTTGATTGCGGCATCATGGCTGTGATCGTTCTTTTTCGCCAAGGCTGGCCGTTTTCTACCGGATCTCCCATGGCCCGATGTGTTCACCTGTTATCCCACCTAATACTGTTGCTGGCGGCGGCCGGTCCTGCTTCGGCAGCGACCCTTGAAGTGCTGATGCAGCAGGCCGACGGGCGCCCGGTCGCCGACGCGGTGGTGACGCTGCAAGGCCCGGCCGGCGCGGCGGCCGTCGTATCCAGCGCCGAGATGGACCAACGCGGCCAGCGCTTCGCGCCGCATGTGCTGGCGGTGCATACCGGCACGCAGGTGCGGTTCCCCAACAGCGACAATATTCGCCACCAGGTGTATTCCTTTTCGACCGCCAAGCGCTTCGAGCTGCGCCTGTACGAAGGCACGCCGACGGCGCCGCTGCTGTTCGACAAGCCGGGTGTGGTAGTGCTGGGCTGCAATATCCATGACTGGATGCTCGGCTACATCTACGTGACCGACGATCCGCACTTCGGCGTCAGTGATGCCCAGGGCCGCGTGCGCCTGGAGCAACTGACTCCGGGCGATTACCGCGCCACGGTGTGGCACCCGCAACTGGCCGATCTGCAGCCGATGGACGGTGGCACCCTGCATATTCCCGCCGCAGGCCTGAGCCACCGTATGCTGCTCACACTTGAGCCCGCGTCGGCGGACCTGCCCCCGGCCCCGACGGCCTTCGGCGACGCTTTCAATCGAGCTGCCCGTGAAACTGCGCAGTAGTTACCAGGCGCGGGTCGCCACGGTCCTGATCCTGCTGCTGCTGGTGGTGATCGGTGCGTTGTATTTCAGCGTCAAGGTCGCCACCCGCCAGGCTGTCCAGGGCCAGGCATCGGCACAGTTGGAGGTGGGGACGCGGGTGTTCGAGCGTTTGCTGGATGTACGCGGCCGGCGCCTGGCCGACGGTGTGCAATTGCTGGCCGCCGACTTCGGCTTTCGCGATGCCGTGGCCAGTGGCGATTCGGCGACGATGCGCTCGGTGCTGCTCAACCACGGCAAACGCATCAATGCCAGCGACATGATCCTGCTGGGCATGGACGGCACAGTCCTGGCCAGCACCGTCGACGAAGTCGCCGAGGGTTCCAGTTTTCGCTATGACCAGGCGTTGCGCGAAATGCGCCGCCAGCGCCAGGCCGCGCTGTTGATCGTGCCATTGCAGGGCACCCCGCACCTGCTGGTGGAAGCGCCGGTGCTGGCGCCGTTGCCGATCGCACGGGTGGTGATGGGCTTCAGCATGGACACGGCATTCGCCGATGAATTGCGCTCGTTGAGCAACCTGGAGGTGTCGTTCCTGGCCATCGACCGCCAGCAGCCGGGAACGCTGGTCAGCACCCAACCCCAGGTACTGCGCGACAGTATCGTCAGCCTGATGCTCGGGCCATCCAGGCATGAGGGTGTGTCCACCACCGAGCACCTCGAACACCGTTTTCTCAGCCAATCGCTGGTATTGGCCACCAATGCCGACAGTCAGGTGCTGGCGTTGCTGCAAAGCCCACTGGATTCGGCGATGCAAGCCTTTGTGCCGCTGGACGAAAAGATCCTCGCCATCGCCCTGGTCGCGCTGGCGGCGTCGTTGATCGGCGCCTTGCTGCTGGCGCGTGGTGTATCGCGGCCGGTGCAGACACTGGCCCAGGCGGCCGAGCGCATCGGGCAGGGCAACTACCAGACCCCGGTGACCCTGACCCGCAGCGATGAACTGGGTCGCCTGGCCCTGGCGCTCAATGCGATGCAAAGCGGCATCGCCGAGCGCGAGCGGCAACTGGCCCACAATGCGCTGCATGACCGGCTCACCGGGTTGCCCAACCGCGCGCTGGCCGTGGAGCGCCTGGGCAGTGCGATTGCCATGCAGCGGCCAATGGCGTTGATTTGCCTGGGCATCGACAACCTGCGCGCCGCCAGCGAAACCGCCGGGCCGGAGGCCGTCGACGCGCTGCTGCTCAACGTCAGCCGGCGCCTGCAGGCCGCGTTGCGTCCACGCGATACGCTGGCGCACCTGATGGCCGACGAGTTTTTACTGCTGCTCGATGGCGCGGGCCGCGACGAAGCGGTAGGCCTGGCCGACAAGCTCCAGCAACTGCTGTTGCGTCCGCAACGTATCGGCGACCACGACCTGGCACTCGACTGCCGCCTGGGCATTGCGGCGTATCCGGCCGATGGCGACACCGCCCACAGCCTGCTTGAGCGCGCGGCGATCGCCATGAAGGATGCCGCGCAGATGCCCGGTCGCCTGCAGGTGTACGAACCGGGGCGCGACCTCGCCCACCGTCGTCAGATCACCCTGATCCGCGACCTGCGCCATGCGCCCGGCCAGGGGCAACTGCTGCTGCATTACCAGCCCAAACTGGATATTCGCCAGGGCCACGTGCGCCAGGCCGAAGCCCTGTTGCGCTGGCAGCATCCGCAGTTCGGTATGGTCTCGCCGGCGGAATTCATTCCCTTGGCCGAGCGCTCGGGCAGCGTTCAGTTGCTGACCCAGTGGGTTATCGAGGAGGGTATCCGCCAGTTGTGCGAATGGAACCGACGCGGCTTGTACCTGCAACTGTCGCTGAACATCTCGGCCGAGGACTTGCTCGGCGATGAGCTGGCCCACCGCGTCTCGACGCTGCTGCGGCGCTATGGCCTGCCGGCCGAACAACTGGTGTTCGAAATCACCGAGAGTGCGGTGATGCGCGAGCCGGAAAAGGCCCTGAAGGTGCTGCACCTGCTGCGTGATTGTGGCATCAGCCTGTCGGTGGATGACTTTGGCACCGGCTATTCGTCACTGGCCCACCTCAAGCGCCTGCCGGTGCAGGAACTGAAGATCGACCAGTCGTTCGTGCGCAACCTGGATGAAACCAGTGAAGACGCGGTGATCGTGCGCTCGACCATCGAGATGAGCCACAACCTGGGCCTCAAGGTGGTCGCCGAAGGCGTCGAATACGCCCACAGCCTGCGCCTGCTGGAGCGCTGGCAGTGCGATACGGCGCAGGGCTATCTGATCAGTCGGCCCTTGAGCGCCGACGCTTTTGAAGCCTGGGTGGCCTTGCCTCTCAGTGCGCAAACTTCGCAGGTGCATTGAGGGCTATGACGTGCGTCTTTCTCTACTGATCGGTTGCATGGCCAGCCTGAGCCTGCCCGCCGCCCTGGCCGATAACGGTCGCCTGATCGCCACCGGCGGCGCCAGCAGCCTGGAGGGCGCGGCGGGTGGCGGCATCACGCCGTGGGCGGTGCTCAGCGGTTATGGCGAACAACACGAGTGGGGCGCGACGGCGTTCGCCACCACGGTCAATCTGCCGGATTATCGGCTCGATGTCGCCGGGTTGGCGCTGGCCTACGACAACCGCGTGGAAGTCTCCTTCGCTCGGCAACGTTTTGACCTGGGCACCTTGGTGCATAAGCTGAACCTACCCGACGACCACCTCGGCCAGGATGTGCTGGGGATAAAAGTGCGGCTGCTCGGCGATGTGATCTACGACCGCTTGCCCCAGGTTTCACTGGGCCTGCAATACAAGCATCAGAATACGTTCGATATTCCGCGCCTGGTCGGCGCCAAGCGTGACAGCGACGTGGAAGGCTACCTGGCCGCCAGCCGTCTGTTCATGGGCGCAGCCTTTGGCTACAACGTGCTGGTCAACGGCGGCCTGCGCTACAGCCGCGCCAATGAAACCGGCCTGCTCGGCTTCGGTGGCGACCGCCGCGACCGTCGCAGCCTGCTCAAGGAGGGCTCGGTGGCGCTGTTGTTCAACCCACGCTGGGCATTGGGCGTGGAGTACCGCGAGAAACCCAACAACCTGTCGTTCGCCGGTGAAAGCGACTGGGCGGATGTGTTTCTGGCTTACTTCCCCAGCAAGCAGGTGTCGTTTGTCCTGGCCTATGCCCGCCTTGGCGAGATCGCCACGTTGGATAACCAGAACGGCACCTACCTGTCTGTCCAGGGGAGTTTCTGATGCGTGTATTACCCGTGCTGCTGCTGGCGCTGCTCAGCGCCTGCGCCCAGCAACCGCCCAAGGACGACAGCCTCTACCGCGACCTCGGTGCCATGCCCGGCATCACTCGCATCGTCGAAGGCATGCTGCTCAACATCGCCCGCGACGACCGCATCGTCGAGCGCTTCCGGCGTATCGACATCCAGCGCCTGCGCAACAAACTGATCGAACAGTTCTGCGTCGAAGCCGGTGGCCCATGCACCTACACCGGCGACAGCATGGCCGAGAGCCACAAAGGCCAGAACGTCAGCCGCAGTGACTTCAACGCATTGGTGGAGGATCTGATCAAAGCGATGGACAGCGAAGGGATCCCAGTGCCCACACAAAACCGCCTGCTCGCTCGCCTGGCGCCCATGCGCGGCGAAGTGATCGAGCACTGACTTCAGCTCCAACCCCTTTCCAGTGGAGGAGGGGGCTTGCCCCCGATGGCCTGCGGCATCTATATAAACCTCACAGGCTGACCCACAACCTTGTGGTGAGCCTGCTCACCACAGCAGGTCTGCTCACCACAAGAACCGCATGTTTTCGAAGGCTTGTAGATAGCTGTGCCCCTATGGCGGCGGGGCAGTGAGAACTTTTTATTGGCTGACCAGCAGCCGTATTGAACCCATGAAAAAGGCGGCTACCCGTAAGGGAAGCCGCCTTTATCTTGCTGCCGGTAACGCTTAGTCCGGCAGTTTGAACGCCATCACATAATCACCCTGCTTGGTGCCCAGGGAGCCGTGACCGCCGGCCATGACCAGCACGTATTGCTTGCCGTCCTTGCCGGTGTAGGTCATCGGGGTGGTCTGGGCGCCGGCTGGCAGGCGGCCTTCCCACAGTTGCTTGCCGTTTTTCACGTCATAGGCACGCAGGTACTGGTCCAGGGTGCCGCTGAGGAACGCCACACCACCGGCGGTGGTGAAGGTGCCGCCCAGGCTCGGTACGCCCATGGTCAGCGGCACTGGAACCGGCGAGCTGTCACGCACGGTGCCGTTTTTGTGCATCCAGATGGTTTTGTGGGTGGTCAGGTCGACCGCCGCCACATAACCCCACGCCGGCGCCTGGCAAGGCAAGCCCATCGGCGACAGCAAAGCTTCGAGGATCACACCGTACGGCGCGCCTTTGTTCGGTTGCACGCCTTCGGTTTCGCTGACGCGCGGGCCTTGCTTGGCGATCTCGGCGGCCGGGATCAGTTTGGATTTGAACGCCATGTAGCTCGGGTTTACGAACGCGATCTGACGTACCGGGTCGACGGAAATGCCACCCCAGTCGAACACGCCGAAGTTACCTGGGTACACGATCGAACCCTGCAGCGACGGCGGGGTGAACGGACCGTCATAGCGCATGGATTTGAAATCGATACGGCACAGCATCTGGTCGAATGGCGTCACGCCCCACATGTCACGCTCTTTGAGCGGCGGTGGCATAAAGTTCAGCTCGGACTTCGGCTGGGTCGGGGAGGTACGGTCGCCCGCCACTGCGCCTTGCGGCACAGCCACTTCGTGGATCGGCACCACCGGCTGGCCGGTTGCACGGTCCAGCACATAGATGCTGCCCTGCTTGGTCGACGCCATCACCGCCTGCTTCACGCCGGCTTCGGTCTTGATGTCGATCAGCGAAGGCTGGCCGCCGACGTCCATGTCCCACAGGTCATGGTGGGTGAACTGGAAGGTCCACTTCACGTGACCGGTGTCGATGTCCAGCGCGGTCAGGCCCGCAGCGTACTTCTCGGAATCATCGGTACGGTCGCCGCCATACTGGTCGGGCATCTGGTTGCCCATCGGCAGGTAGAGCATGCCGAGTTTTTCGTCCACGGCGAACATGGACCACATGTTCGGCGAGTTACGGGTGTAGGTCTTGCCCTCGGCCAACGGGGTGGTGTCGTCCGGGTTGCCGCTGTCCCAGTTCCACACCAGCTTGCCGGTGTGCACGTCGAATGCGCGGATCACACCGCTTGGCTCGTCGACGGAAACGTTGTCGGTCACATGACCACCGATGACCACCAGGTTTTTGGTCACGGCCGGTGGCGAAGTGGAGTAGTAACCGCCTGGGGCGAAGCTACCGATATTGGCACGCAGGTCGACCTGGCCTTTGTCGCCGAAGTCTTCGCACATTTTGCCGGTGTCGGCGTTCAGGGCGATCAGGCGGGTATCGGCGGTCGGTACGAAGATGCGTTTCGGGCAGGCATTCGGCGCGGCGGCCGGGCTGGCGCTGCCGGTCGGGCTCTGTTCGGAGGCATAGGCGGCGTCATCGTGATACGACACGCCACGGCAGGTCATGTGCGCCCAGCCTTTGAAGTTCTCGGCACCCTGGCTGCTGATCTTCGGATCGAAGCGCCAGATTTCCTTGCCGGTGTCCGGGTCCAGCGCGATCACTTGGCTGTGCGGTGTGCACACGTAGAGCATGCCGTTGACTTTCAGCGGGGTGTTTTCCGCGGTGGTCTCGCCCGGATCGTTAGGGCCTGGGATGTCGCCGGTGCGGTAGGTCCACGCCGGCACCAGTTTGTGCGCGTTCTCCGGAGTGATCTGCGCCAGCGGCGAGTAGCGATCACCAAAGGCCGAACGGCCGTAGGAATTCCAGTCACCATCGGCCTGGGCCGGCGCAGCGCTGGCCATGCCCGGCACGGCGTCACGGTCCAGTTCGCCGGTCTTGACCATTTCACCGGGGTTGGTGAATTGGCTGGCCAGGGCGGTCGCACCGGCCAGCACCACGGCCACGCTCAGCGCGCCGGTGCCCAGCGGCGCAGGCTGGCCGCGCAGCAACGGACGGCGAACCCACGGCAGCAGCATGACGATGCCCAGGGCGAACAGCAGCGCCAGGCGCGGTACCAGTTGCCACCAATCCAGGCCGACTTCCCACAATGCCCACACGGTGCTGGCAAACAGCACCAGTGCGTACAGGCCCAGCGCCGCGCGGCGGGTGGCCAGCAGCAGAACGCCGGTGAGGGTAATACCGATACCGGCCAACAGGTAGTACAGCGACCCGCCGAGCGTAGTCAGCTTGATACCGCCGGCCAGCAGGGCCAGGCCCATGATCAGCAGCAAGACGCCGAGCAGCCTAGGCAGCAGGCGGCTTGGGCTCGAAGCACCATCAGTGCTCATAGTGTGTTTCTCCGTGACGTTGGAATAGTTGTGTAACCCCGTGCTTCACTCACTGTAGATGACGATTCGGCGCGGGCTTGGTTCAGCGTTATTTCGGTTTTTGTGGGGGATGGCGGGTTATCCACCGGCGGGCGATTGAACCCCAGGCGCAGGTCGAGATAAGACAGCGCTGTCTTGGGTATGGGAGATATTCGGCAAGATGGGATCGACCGCAGGCGTGAAACGTTTCAGTTTGTTGCGGCAAGGATAAAGAGATGACGCGCCGAGAGAAAGCGCAAATCGCAAGATGCATCATTTCCGATTTGGTAACAGTGACAGAACGTCGCTGCATACACGGTGGTTTCAGCCTTGAGTTGAATGGCGAACGAACTGCCCCCGCGCGGGGCAAGCCCGCTCACCACACCGTTGTGGGTCAGCCTGTGAGACTCGATGGCCATCGGGGGCAAGCCCCCTCCCACAGCGCACAGCACGGGTGTCTACATTTTCTTTGCTGAAAAGAAGCGATTTTTTTGTGGTGAGCGAGCTTGCCTCGCGCGAGGCCGGCCCCTTCACCACAAGAGCCTCGGCTTTTTAAAAGGTCGTGCGAACGCCCACCTGCACGCTACGGCCCGGTGCCGGGGCGATGTCGCGCAGGATCGAGCTGGCATAGCGCACGGTCTGGTTGGTGAGGTTTTCGCCGTTCACGAATGCCAGCCACTGGCTGGTGCCGACATTGAAGCGGTAACCGGTGCTGGCGCCCAGGGTGGTGTAGCCGTCGGTGCCGCTTTCGTTATCCGGTACGCGGCCCTGGCCGGCGGCGTGTTCCACGTCGATGCGCGCCTGCCAGCGGTCCAGTTCCCACAGCAGGCCGCTGTTCAGGCGCAATGGCGCAATGCGCGGCAAGGCTTCGCCGGTGTCCAGATTGGTGGCGCGGGTGTAATCGCCTGACAATTCCAGCGCAAACTTGCCGTAGGCGCTTTCGCCGAGTTTCCAGTGATCCTGGGCTTCGAAGCCGGCGAATCGCGCACGCACACCGGAGTATTCGTACTCGGGGATGCCCGTCGGATCTTCTTCACCTTCGTCGTTCAGCGTACGACCGGTGCCCAACAAACCGATGTAATTGGAAAAGTGGCTGTAGAACACGCCGAAGCTGCCCTTGTGAGTGCCATTGTCGAAACGCAGCGCCAGGTCGCTGGACACGGCTTTTTCTTTTTTCAGGTTGGCATCGCCCAATTCAAAGGTGCCGGTGGCGACGTGCGCACCGTTGGCGTACAGCTCATAGAATGTCGGCGCCCGTTCGGTGTAGCCCAGGGTCGCGGCCAGGGACCAGATTGGCGTCAGCGTATACACCGCGCCCGACGACAGGCTGCCGGCGGTGAAGGTATTGCTTTGGTCGGCACCGGCGAAACGTGCGTTGCCTTTGGCGTCGGGGTCGACCTGGGTGTGCTCCAGGCGCCCGCCAAGGCTGAGCTTGAGGCGTTCGGTGGCCTGCAGTTCTTCGAGGATAAACAGCGCGCCAGCGGTGGTGTCGGTTTGCGGCACAAAGGCTTCTTCGCCCAGGGCCGAGAACTCGTTGCGCGTCACCTGCGCGCCGACCACACCATTGAGCGGCCCGATAGGCTGGTGCCGCGCTTCCACTCGGGCTTCGTAGCCTTTGTTCTTGAACACGGTGCCGGTCTCGCCGCCTTCGATTTCGCGGTGTTCGTAATCGGTGTAGCCCGCGTCGAGTTTTACCGAGGTGAACGGCCCCTGCAGGTTGCGGATCTGCGACGCGAAGGCGTAGTGATCCTGCTGCATGCGGATACGCACGTCCTGTTCGGCGGGCGAGCCGTAGTTGCTGTCGTAGTTGCTGTAGGACAGCCCGGCGTAGCCGTCGTCCCAGGTGTAGGAACCGCCCACCGCGCCGCCGTCCTGACGCCCGTCGCTGTTGCCCAGGCGACCGTTCCTGCCGGGGCCGTCGTCGCTGTCCGGTGCGTGCCGGCTGCGTGCGTCGCCGGGGATTTTCAGATCGTTGAACGCCCGCGCGCTGGCGTCCAGGTGCAGGGCGAACGCACCGTTGCCGGCCTCCAATCTGCCGGCGCTGCTGCGGGTGGTGTCCGCGCCGCCGTAGCGCAGCTCACCGGCGCCCTGGATACCTTCAATGGCTTCGGTGGGGATGCGGTTGTCGAAAGTATTGACCACGCCACCGATGGCGCTGCCGCCATACAACAGCGCCGCCGGGCCGCGCACAATTTCAATGCGCTCCACATTGACCGGGTCCAGCGGCACCGCATGATCGTAGGACAGCGACGACGCATCCAGCGCGCCCACGCCATTGCGCAGCAGGCGAATGCGGTCGCCATCCTGGCCGCGAATGATCGGCCGGCTGGCACCTGGACCAAAGTACGACGAGGACACCCCCGGCTGTTTATTCAAGGTTTCACCCAGGCTGCCTTTTTGCTGCAGGGTCAGTTCATCGCCCTCCAGCACGGTGGTGGGCGAGGCCAGTTGTTCGCTGCCCAGCGGGTTGCCGGTGACCACCTGGGTTGGCAGCTCAAGGGCGTGGGTTTCGGTGCAGATCAGCAGCGCGGCGGCGAGTGGGGTCAAGCGCCAGAAGGAGGGGAGGGACATCGGACATTCCTTGGAAAAGCGACGAAAAGATTTGAAAGTTATAGTTACAATATAACATTCCTTTTTGCCGGGGAACGGGAACTTTTTTACCTGGTCTGACGGGGTGATAAGGTGTGCACCCTTCCGACCCGATTCTTCATAGGCCTGGCATGACCGCGACAAGCAACGACCCTCTCCATGGCGTCACCCTGCAACACATCCTCACCACATTGGTGGAGCATTACGAATGGCAAGGCCTGGCCGAGCGCATTGATATTCGCTGTTTCAAGAGCGACCCGAGCATCAAGTCGAGCCTGACCTTCCTGCGCAAAACCCCATGGGCGCGGGAAAAAGTCGAAGGGCTATACGTGAAGCTGATGCGCACCAAACGACCGTTGGATTGAACCCATGAAGCGGTATGCGGCGGCAGCGGCACTGGCCGGCTGGGTGGGCCTGGCGATTCAGCAGTACCTGATTTTCTATTCGCGCTGGACGTCCGGCGCCAGCCTGATGGGTGGGCTGATCAACTTTTTCAGTTTCTTCACCGTGTTGACCAACACCCTGGCGGTGGTGGTGCTCAGCTATGTCCTGGTCAATCGCCCCTCGGCGGCGCGGCGATTTTTTCTCGCGCCAGCGGTGAGCAGTGGCATCGCGGTGAGCATCGTGGTGGTGGGCCTGGCCTACAACCTGTTGCTGCGGCATTTGTGGCAGCCCGAAGGTTTCCAATTCATTGCCGACGAACTGCTGCACGACGTCATGCCCGTGCTGTTCGCGGTGTATTGGTGGCGGTACGTGCCCAAGGGGCAGTTGCGCTTTACGCACATCGGCCTGTGGGTGATCTACCCGCTGGTGTATTTCGGCTACGCGCTGCTGCGTGGCGATCTGCTCGGGCAATATCAGTACCCGTTCATCGACGTGAGTACGCTGGGTTATCCCCAGGTGTTCGTGAATGCCGGGGGGATTCTGGCGGGGTTTGTGCTGATTGCGGCAGTGGTGGTGGGGGTGGACAAGTCTTTGCGGTCGCCATCGCTCTGATGTGGGCATGTCAGCCGGTTCATCGTTGGCTGACATGCTGCTATCGGGATTGGATCATCCTCTGTTCTGGAGGGACGAGTTATTCCTCTTCGCTACCGTCGGCGCGCCAGTAACCGACAGCCTTGAGGTACTCCTCGTTCACACGGTGCGTGTCGAGCAGCACCCGGCGCAGTTGGCGCGACACCTTGGTTTCGGTCGCCACGAAGCAGTACAGCGAACCCTCAGGCATCCTCAGGTTCTGCACCGTCTGAACCAGGTCATCCTGGCCACGCACCACCCAAATGACCTTCACATTGGCTGCACTGTGCAGTAGCTGTTGCTCCGCCGCATCGGCGATTTCAATCACCGCCAATACCGTGCGCCCGGCCGGCAGTTCTTCCAGGCGTCGACCGATGGCCGGCAGCGCGGTTTCGTCGCCGATCAGCAGGTAGCTGTCGAATATGTCGGGCACGATCAACGAGCCCCTTGGCCCGCCGATGTAGAGGTGCTGGCCGGGTGTGGCCTGTTCGGCCCAGGTGGAGGCGGGGCCGTCGCCATGCAGCACGAAGTCGATGTCCAGTTCGCCGCGTTGCGCGTCATGGCGGCGTGGCGTGTAGTCGCGCATGGCCGGTTGCGGGCCATCGCCCTTGATGTTGAACGTCGGGCTCTCCAGTGCGGCCTGTTCGGCGGCGTCGCGCGGGAACAACAGCTTGACGTGGTCGTCGCTGCCCAGGCTGATAAAGCCCGCCAGCTGCGGCCCGCCCAGGGTGATGCGGCGCATGCGTGGGGTGATATCGACAACGCGCAGCACGTCGAGGCGGCGGCGTTTGATTTCGTGGGTGACGCGGTGGATGACTGGCCTATTCATTGAGCTTTCCCGTCAGCGATGGCTTGGGCGGTGCCGTTGAGCAACGCGGCGACCCGCACGATTTCTTCCGGGCTCCAGCGCCCGTGGTGCGAATGCAAGGCGTGGCGCAGGTTATGCACCGCCTCGTGGATTTCCGGCGGACGATCATGCCCGCGCAGCGAGCGCTTGCTTACGTCCATGCGCAGGCGAATGCCATCGAGGGCAACCGCTTGTTCGCTCAAGAAGAGACGGCCGGCGTCGGTGATGGTGTAGCGTTTTTTTCCGCCTTCGGCGTCGCCGCTGATCAATTCGCTTTCCTCCAGGAAGGTCAGCGTGGGGTAGATCACGCCCGGGCTGGGGCTGTAGGCACCGTCGAACAGGGCTTCGATCTTGCGGATCAGGTCATAGCCGTGGCAAGGCTGCTCGGCGATCAGTGCCGGTAGCAGCAATTTCAGATCACCCGGCGCAAATACACGTGGGCCACGTCCGCCGCGTTCGCGGCCGGGGCGTTTTTCGAAGCCGTCGCGGCTGTCACCGTGGTCTCGGTGATGATGAGGGTCTCTCATGGTCGTAGCCTCTGTCTGATTTAGATACAACTTAAGATATATCTTACGCAAAGAGCAACGTTGTCTGACCAGCGGTATCGACTGCCGCACCCCGCGTCGAAGAACGGAAAACGGCAGGGAGAAGCCGCGCCTATATCGAGAGTTGTCGATTAAATAAATAGCATTTTCGTGAATAACGCTTACAGTTGTTAGTTGGAGTTATTACTCTAAAACAAGTAATGGTCAGGCAGGCTGTGGCGTGTAGTACATTTCTTACAGTTAAGTGCATTAGATAAGTAGTATCTGGGCTTAATTAGTTGTGGTAATCGGACTACAGTAATTATTCATCATATTGAATTTAATGATTTTTTTCCTTCTGCTCATGTTGTGCATTACTACGCTTTAATGCGAAACGGCTGGCTTCATTAAGTTGGTTTTCGAGGGACTATTTACGTGCTTCGCAAGACCCGGTTCGAATTGGGCTGTGCGACGCACGGAAATGCGTTGTTCAACTAACTTTCTGACGTGATAAAACAGGTACTTAAAATGCTTAAGAAGACCGCTTTCGTACTGCCATTGATGGCGCTGGCTTTCGGCTCCTCCAGCGTATTCGCTGCCGGTGAAGCCTCCAGCATCATCAACATCAAGGCGACGATTCCGACCCAGCAGTTCCATGCACAGCCGGTTGATCCGAACTGGGGTCGCGATGAAACCATGAACTACAACACCGTCACCGGTGACCTGAGTTCGCTGCGCGCCACCTACAACGTGAAAAACACCGACGGCTCCATCAAGGCGTACATCGAAGGCGGCCCAGCGTCGTTGACCAACGGCACCGACTCCATCGCGCTGACCACCACCTTCAACAACGTAACCCTCACCGGTTCGCCGCTGGAAGTGGTCGATGACCCCAGCTCCACCCCAGGTACCCAAGCCGACATGGTGGTGACTGCCGCCAAGCCAGCGGCTGGCATTGCCGGTCTGTTCACCACCAGCTACACCGTGGTGTTTGACCACGAGCCACGTGTAACCCCTTGAGGCATAGCCAACTGAGCAATAAGCACCGTTTTATTGCCGGGTAGCGATACCGGTCGACAGGCAGCTTCTGTCGGTCGACCGGTTTTCCCATGAAGTCCGAAATTCAGAGAATTCAGTTCATGTTCCCGATGACTCCCATCGCGGCAGCGCTTGCCTTGTTGTTTTGTGCCGGCGCGCTCGCGGCCGGCACCACCGACGGCACGACACCTCGTAGTTTGTTATCCCAGGCAAAGGGTTTGCCGGCGGACTTTGAAGAGCACTTTTTCGATGTGCCACTGGCGGTCAGGGTTGAACTGGATAGAGAGTTTGTCTCCGAGGCAATGATTGTCTTGTCCCGTGATGACCGCCTGACATTGCTCGACTTTACCGACCACGACGGCAGCGTGATCCAGGATGAAGAGCGCGACCGTTGGGCCGAATACCTAAAACAGGGCGTGGCCCTGGGCACATGTGAAAGCGCCTGCCCCGAAAGGCTCATGGCCGTGCATTACAACCTGGAAAACTCCACGGTTTCCCTGCTCACCGAAAACGTCGAGCGCGACGACAAGGCGCAGCGTTATTACTTCCTGCCTGCCGGTGGCAGCACCGGTCTGATCGTACGCAACCAGTTGAATCTCACCGGTGGCCAGGACCAGGACGTCGGCGGCCGCTTCGGCATCGACGCCAGCAGCAGCCTGGGCTTGTGGAGCCAGACCCTGAACATGCAGTTTTCACGACTGAGCGGGCCGGATGACAAAGACCTCAACCATGCCGTTTATTCGCTTTATACCCAGCGCGAGCTGGAAGGCCGTTTCTTTCGCTTGGGCTACTTCACCCCCAATGCCGAAGGGCTGACGCGCCAGTTGCGTACCTTCGGCGCCAGCCCGGATACAGCCATCGGCGTGATGTACGGCAGCTCCGACAGCTTGATGATCAATAATGCCAAGCCCGCCGTGTTCCCGATCTACGTCACCGCCAGCCGCCAGGCTTCGGTGGAGATTTACCGCAATGGCCTGTTGCTCAATACCCAGGCCGTTGGCAGCGGCCTGCAAAGCCTGGATACCCGGTCATTGCCTGGCGGCATCTATGAAGTGGAGGTGCGACTGGTAGAGGACGGCCAGATCACCAGCACCACCCAGGAATTGGTGTACAAGCCCAACAACTGGAGCAACCACGAAGAGCGCTGGCGCTACAATTTGTTCGCCGGCCAGGAAAGCAAGCTGCTGAGTAACTTCGACGAGCAGACCAGCGGCAGCGCCACCGCCGGTGTGTCCGTCAACTACCTGGCCCACCCGCGCGTGGTGCTGGGCGTGTCCGGACGCCAGGTCAAGGACAACATGCAGTTAGGTACTTCGGTGGACTGGACGGTCGCCGACCAGGCCAACCTGTATGCCAACATTTACCGGACCGAAAAGTATGGCACCGGCCTGGACCTTAACGGCCTGTACAACTACGGTGCCGGCAGCGTGGTGTTCAACCACACCCGTAGTTGGCTCGACACCCGCAACACCTACGAGACCCTGCCCGATGGCACGCGCATCCGCCAGCGTGATGTCTTCGTCGGCCAGACCAGCAACTCGTCGCTGTCCGTCAATCACCGCCTGAGTAACCTGCGCTCGATCAATGGCCGTCTCTCGTACAGCGAAGGCAATGTCGAGGGCGTCGGCCTGGACTTGGGCTGGACCGAGCGTACGCGTCTGTTCGACAACGATGCCCATTGGCGCTTGTCGGTGTTCGACCGACCAGCCACCGCCAGTACCGGCGACCAGCGCAATCGCGGGGTCGACCTGAGCGTCAGCCTGGCCCTCGGCGCGCCGGGCGAGCAGTGGTCCGCCAGCATCGGCACGCGCACCGCCCGCGATGGCTCGCGCGACAATAATGCCTCGCTGACCTACCGCAAAGACTTGCAGGACCACGTGCTGCAGAGCGTCTCCGCCACTGCGACGACCGATACCTACGGCGTCGGTCTGTCCGGCATGGCCAGCTTCGAGAATGACTTCGTTCGGGGCGACGGCTTCGTCCAGCGCTCTTCATTCAACGATGAGCTCAGCGGCGGCCTGAACCTGGACAGCACCTTTGCCGTGGGGCAACGCCAGATGGTGCTTACCAGCCAGTACCACGGCGGTGGCTCCGGGCTGATCGTCGACGTAGAGACCGACCTCGACGACATCGCCCTGCGGGCCGACGACATGAGCGGCGGCAGCGTGGCCCTGCGCCCTGGGCGCAACTTCATTCCGATCACCGCCTACAAGGGCAGCTCGGTAGCGTTCGACTTCGAAGGCAATCACGCGCCGTCGGCCGCTATCCAGCCACCCCGCACCCGCTATCACCTGAACAAGGGCGGCGTGGAGTATCGCAAGATCAGCGTAATGCAGACCGTGACGGTGCTGGGGCGCATGGTCGACTCCCAAGGCAAGCCGCTCAAGGGCCTGCACATCATCAATCACGCCACGCGCGGGGTGAGTGAGGTCGACGGCTTCTTCTCGCTGGAAATGAACGCCAGCTCGCCCACCCTCGAAGTTCGCCGCGATAACCAATTGCTGTGCCAGTTCCGACTCGATCCGTCCAAGGCGCGCATTGAGAGCAACGTCCTGATGATCGGCGACCTGCGTTGCACGCCGGATACCTTGGCTGACTCAAGCTTTAACACTGGAACGGCGGGGTGATGAGGGTGAAGCTGTTGAACGCATCGACGTTGTTGAGGTTTGCGCTGAAAGCCGTGCTGTTAGGCGGGGCCGGTGCACTGCCCGCCATGGCGGCCGAGTTGGATATACGCGCAGAGTTCCGGCCGGACCCCGCACAGCCTCATTTGAACAAGTTCGAGAACAAGACGCCGAACGTGGGGTTTTGTGTGATCTACCCCGGCCAATGCACGAGTTTGAACATTCACAGCCTGCGCGCGCCCATTCGGGTTGATTCCGTCGCCACTATTCCTGCCTTGCACACGGACCCAAGGCAAGGCGCGATGTTCAAAGTCCCCACCGATTGGCGCGATTTGACCGTCGTGCATCGGCAGACGCAGGAAGTGGAGACCGTGAAGGTTCGCATCGTCGGGATTGGCTCTACGTATGGCGTGCCGAATCTGATTGAAGTGGTCGGAGGAGGCGTCGGCGTTGCTGCGGCTCACTCGCTGTTATGGGGCGGGCGTTGGGTATACCCGCCGGTGTCGTGCCTGGGTACCGGGTGGGGGACATTCTTTGGACAAGAGTCCTATGCATTTTTCTGGAGAGTGCCCGATGGCTCGGTCTGCGCCAAACAGGCCAAGTTCGATATCCCAAGGATGACCTACAGCCACTTGGAGTTCACCTACGAACTGACCACGCCCAACCCTCTGGGCATGTCATCCGGTGAGTACACCGGCAGTTATCAATACACCGTGGGGCCCAATCAGGATTTCGATATGGGCGACGTGATGTTACCCAACGACTCTTTGCTGACGCTGAATTTCACGCTGAACGTGGAACACGATCTCAAGGTTGAAGTGCCCCCCGGCGGCAACCGGATCGAGCTGGTGCCCCAGGGCGGCTGGCAAGCCTGGTTGAACCAGGGCCGCAAACCGGCGCGGCTGTTTCGTGACCAGACCTTCACGATTTCGGCCTCATCGCGTTTCAAGATGCAGTTGGAATGCGAGCGCGTGATGGGCGACACCTGCGCGCTGCGCAACGCCGCCGGCCACCAGGTGCCGCTCAACCTCAGCGTCAGCCTGCCCAACGGCCTAAACCGCCCCGATGGCTCCGCCGTCAGTCGCCAGCCCTTGCTGCTCAGCGGCGCCGGCACCGAGCAGTTCGACCCTCGGTACTACGTGAACCGTCGTCCTGGAACCCTGCATTTCGAAGTCGCCAGGGAACACACCGAGACCATGCTGGCTCAGGGCGGCAGCACCTATTCGGGGCAGGCCACGGTGATCTGGGATTCAGAGCTTTGACACGTATGTGGAGCAATCACGTGAACGTATCGCAATCGATAGAGCAATGTCTGGGCGCAGGCGCCTGCCTGCTGTTGGCATTGCTGGCAATGCCGGCATCGGGCGTGGATATGCCCATTGAGGCAGAGTTCAAGCCGGACCCTGCCAACCCTCACTTGAACAAGTTTGAAAACAAGACACCCAACAGTGGTTACTGCGCATCGTATCCGACGCAATGCCAGAGTCTTGGGATATTCAGCTTGCGGGCGCCCATTCGGTTTGATTCCAGCCAACCCATCGCGGCGCTCCATACCGATCCCCGGCAAGGTGCCATGTTCGACGCCCCGACTGAATGGAGGGAGCTCACTGTCGTGCATCGCCAGACGCAGGAGCAGGAAACGGTAAAGATACGCATGGCAGGCTTCGGCTCGTCATATGTGACGGAAAACGTGATTGATCTGGTAGGTGGCGGTGTCCCCGCTGCCGGGGCACACGGGCTCTTATGGACTGGCGGGGGCTGGCTCAGAAGCGCGCCTCCCTGCACGGGGTCGGGGCTCGCGGCGTATACAGATACCTATTACACTTTTTTCTGGAGAACGCCTGTAGAAGGGGTCTGTGCCAAGCCGGCCCGTTTCGATATTCCCTGGCTGCGTTACAACTACCTGGACTTTACCTACGAGTTGATCACGCCTAATCCGCTGGGCATGTCGTCTGGGGAATACGAGGGGACTTATCAGTACACCCTAGGGCCGCATCAGGATTTCGATATGGGCGATGTAATGCTGCCCAACGACTCGCTGCTCACGCTGAACTTCACGCTGAGGGTTGAACATGACCTCAAAGTCGAAGTCCCCCCCGGCGGTAATCGCATTGAACTGGTGCCCCAGGGCGGCTGGCAAGCCTGGCTGAACCAGGGCCGCAAACCGGCGCGGTTGTTCCGCGACCAGACCTTCACGATCTCGGCCTCATCGCGTTTCAAGATGCAGTTGGAATGCGAGCGCGTGATGGGCGACACCTGCGCGCTGCGCAACGCCGCCGGCCACCAGGTGCCGCTCAACCTCAGCGTCAGCCTGCCCAACGGCCTAAACCGCCCCGATGGCTCCGCCGTCAGTCGCCAGCCCTTGCTGCTCAGCGGCGCCGGCACCGAGCAGTTCGACCCTCGGTACTACGTGAACCGTCGTCCTGGAACCCTGCATTTCGAAGTCGCCAGGGAACACGTCGAGGCCATGCTCACCCAGGGCGGCAGCACCTATTCCGGGCAGGCCACGGTGATTTGGGATTCGGATTTGTAATGGCGTACCGCGTCTTATTGGAGAGAGTCATGTGGATCAGATATCTATTGGTGCTGGGCGCATTGTGCGGTTTTCCGCTGTGCGCGAACGCTGGCCCCAGCCTCAACGTCGGGGTGTTCTACGACTACCTGGACGGCGATAAAAGTACCTACCTCAAACGGGTCTATAACGCCGGCGACAGTACCGCCTTCGTGCGTATTCAAGTGTTGGAAATTCTCTACAACGCCGACGGCTCATCCGAAGAGGTGGAGCTCAAGCCCGGCGCAGACCCCAGCGTACGGGAGGGGCTGATGGCCAGCCCGTCACGCCTGATTGTGCCGGCCGATGGCGTCCAGAGCACCCGCTTGCTGTACCTCGGCGAGCGGGAAAAAGAGCGTTATTTCCGCGTGCGCTTCGTACCGGTAATGCCCGAGAAGGACGACGAGTTCGCCCTCCCGGAGGAAGAACGCGAAGCCTACAAAGGCGCCTTGTCGGCCGGGGTTACGGTGCTGGCGGGGTACGGCACGGTGTTTTTCGTGCGGCCCAAGGCCGCTTGGTTCGAAACCGGCGTCGACGACAGCGCCGGCCGTTATCAGTTGAACAACGCCGGCAACAGCGTGGTGGTGGTCGATGAGTTCAAGGACTGTTCCACCGCCGACCCAACGGACTGCCAGCCCACTACCAAGAACCACATTTTGCCGGGCCGTGCGTTCGGCTTTGATAAGCAGGCGGGGCGGGTGTACCGCTTCAGCCTGATCGAAGGCAGCGAGAAAAAAACCTATGAGGTCAAAGGCTGATGGTCAGTGAAAAAATCCAACCCGAGTGGCCCCGGCCAGCGTATGACGCGCTGTACAAAATCCTGATGGGCCTGGTGTTGCTGGTGGGCGTATTGCTCAGCACCCCGGCGCAGGCGATTCGCGAAGTCGAGGTGTTCGACGTTTCGGTGACCATTCCTACCCAGGACTTCTACGTGTTGCCGGTGGACCCAGGGTTCCTGGAGCGTGAGCAGCAGATGGTCTGGGAGCTGGTGCCGGGGCGCCTGCGGCCGCTGCGCGAACACTTCGACGTGAAAAGCTCGGCGGGCGGCATCAATGCACGCCTGGGCGCGTTGCCCACGCTGTTCAATGGAGGGCGTACCTACATCGACCTCAGCGTGACCTTCAACGGCCAGGTGCTGGGCCTGGACGACAGGTTGGTGGTGTCCCATGACGAGGCGCGGCTGGGCAAGCGTGTCCTGCTGGACATCTCGGCGGTGCAGCCGGCGGACGGTTTTACCCCGGGTGAGTACTACGGCAGCGTCGAGCTGCTGTTCGATGCGGTGCGGCCGTGATGGTTTTCCAAGGAGTCATTATGAAACGTGTATGTGCGGGCCTGGCTTTATTGCTGTGTTCCCTGGGCGCTCAGGCGGGGCCGAACATCAGCGTCGGCGATTTCTACGACTATTTGCCGGGCGACAAAGGCACTTATCTGAAGCGGATATACAACGGCGGCACTTCCACTGCCTTCGTCAAGGTCAACATCAGCGAAATGCTCTACAAGCCCAACGGCACCTACGATGAAGTGCCACTGGAGGTCGGCCCGGACGGCCGTACGCGCAATGGCCTGATCGCCAGCCCCGCGCGCCTGATCGTGCCGGCTGATGGCATGCAAAGTACGCGGTTTGTGTTCATCGGCGACCGTCAGCGCGAACGCTACTTCCGCGTGCGCTACCTGCCGGTTGCGCCGGAGAAAGGCGACGAGTTTGGTGTGAGTGAGGAGGAACGCAAAGCTTATGTAGAAACCGTAGTGGGCGGTGTCCAGGTAATGGCTGGGTATGGCACGGTATTCTTTGTGCGGCCCGATAACAGCCGCTTCGATACGCGCATCGAAAACGGCGGGCAGCGCTATACGTTGCGCAACGCCGGGAACACCGTGGTGATGGTGGATGAGTTCAAGGATTGCTCGGTGGCCAAGCGCACGTCGTGCGCGCCGACCACCAAGAACCATATCTTTCCGGGGCGTACTTTCAGCTTCGAAAAACAGGCCGGGCGCACGTATCGTTTTTATCTGGTCGAAGGCGACAGCCAAAGGCTTGTGGAGGTGAACGGCTAAACGGCGCACAGCACGGGTATCTACATTTCTGCGGTGAAAATAAGCGATTCTTTTGTGGTGAGCGGGCTTGCCCTGCGCTGGGTCAGCTAAACCACTTCGTCTCAAATGGGGCTGCTTCGCAGCCCAACGCGGGACAAGCCCGCTCACCACAGAGTTATTTCAACCTTTGAAACGTGTGTAGATATCTATGGCTATCGGGGCCAAATGCACCGAGTCGCCGGATGGCGCGGTGTTGCTGAGTTAGGTGTTTGGATGTAGCGAGTGGTGATCCCTCTCTGACCCAGAGGAATCTAACTGTGGGAGGGGGCTTGCCCCCGATGGCGGCCTGACAGCCGACCAGGATGTTGGGTCAGACCGAGTACATATCCGTTGCTGCGGTCATGGCGGCTATGGGTTCCGCCCTTACGGCGGGTCACTTTTGGAAGAGCGCCAAAAGTAACCAAAAACGCTTCGCCCCACCACTCGGCACCTCGCTCAGGCTTGGTGTGCCCGGAATCCGACATTGATTTGGGGGGCCGCCGCCCCGCGCCATCCATGGCGCGGGGCGGCTAAACCGGCATCCCTGCCGGTTTACCCTCCAAATCAATGCCGAATTCCGGCCAGCGTGGTTAACGGGGCGCCTGAGGTCAAAAGCGAGAGCAAGAGCGGCTCGCTTCGCATCGTGGTTAGGGTTGGTGGCTACACATCTTCGGTGAAAACATAGCCTGAGAAAATGAGGTTCTTGTGGTGAGCGGGCTTGCTGTGGTGAGCGGGCTTGTCCCGCGTTGGGCTGCGAAGCAGCCCCATTTGAGGCGAAGTGGTTTAGCTGACACACCGAGGTGCCTGGGTTTGGGGCCGCTTCGCAGCCCAGCGCAGGGCAAGCCTGCTCACCACAGCGTGGTGTGGCAGCCTGTGCGGTTTATGTAGATATTGACGGCCACCGCGGACAAGCCTTTGTGAAGATACCTATGCCGGTCAAATCATGTCGGCCAGGGCTTGGTGCGTCAGTTGCCGGCCCAGTTCGATGTAATCACGCTGGATATGGGTGTAGAGCCGCAGCACGGTGTCGTCCGCCAGTGGTTGGTCGCTCAGCGCCTCGTCCTGTGCGATCTCCAAAGCGTCCGCCAGTGCGACAAGTTGCTCGCGCAGGCGGGCTTTGCGCTCAGTCGATACGGACGCGTCGGCCCATTGCTTTTGCAGGTCCAGCAAGTCTTCCAGTTGGCTGCCTGCCTGGTTGCGAGCCTCGCGTCGAGTGTTGAACGCTTCCAGATACGTGTCCTGTAAATAATCGCTCCAGAACGGCTGTTTCAGCATGCCGTCGACCAGGCCGTCGCCTTCTTCGGCCGCGGCAATCTTGATGGCCGCGTTGTCGAGGTGTGTCTGCGTGACCCTGGCGGTGTTGCGGTACACCATATGTTCGGATAACCACGGCAGGTCGAGGCGCGTCTTGAGCCCGGTCTGGTAGGCCAGGTGCACCTGCACATCGTCGACCTCGTTGGCACCGCTGCCAAAGGCCAACCCCAGTCCGCCCTTGCTGACGGGTTTGACACGGTACTCGATTTCCTTGCCGGCCAGACGGTTGACCTCATCCAGTCGCCAGGACTGCATGGCCAGGTGTGCCAGGCGGCTTTCCCGGGTGGCCAACCCTGGCGCGCTGTTGTCTCGGTGTATCTCTTCCAGCAGGGTCTCGACGCCCATGCGATTGAACGTATACGCGCCGGCGTCGGCGCAATTGTCCGGCACGCCGGCCAGGCTGAACATCCGTTCACGGAATTGTGGGTTCTCATCCATCGCGAAGAGCATCTGCCAGACTCGGATGGAAAGGTCCGAGCGGCCCGCCTCATAGAGCTGTGCATCGAGTTCGGTCTGGAACTGTTCGGGCGGTTGCAACAGCCTGAGCACGTCGAAGAAGCCTTGGGAGCCGTGTTCCCGCTCGAGGTCATCCCATACTTTTCTGGCGACGGCGAGCGATTCGCCCTCCAGGCCCGCGACCCAATACTGGCTGGCAGCCCTGCCGCCGCGCGGAACGGTGCGGTAAGGGTCGATACCGAAGCCTCGGCGATAGCTGACGAACCGGTCTTCATCAAGGCGTTCAAGCTTTGTGCGGTCCAACCAACTGCTGGCCACGATCCGGGCGCCCACCGAATCCAGTGCGAACTCGGGAACAGTCGTGATCGCGGTGTTGCTCAGGTCCAGTTCCGGGATATCGAGCCTGGGGCTTTCCAGCCCGTTCGGCCATTGGCTGATGCGGGTTCGGCGCAGCACCAGCTGGCGCAGGTCCTTCATGTGGCTGATGTCCGGCGCAATTTCCAGTTGGGTATTGCCTTCCAGGTTCAATGACCGAAGGTGTGGACATTGTGCAAGGATCGCGTAGTCGGAGGGGCGCCAGGCGATGGGGTTCTCGCTCAGGTTCAGCGCGCGCAGGTTATTCATCTTCGGCAGTTGGGGCGGTAGGGCGCTGAGGTTATTGTGTGATAGGTCCACGGCCCGCAGGTTGGGGAAGTTTTCCAGGAAGGTACTGTCCCCGTCCCCCAGCCTCGTGCCGCTGAGATTCAAGCGGGTGACATGGCTGAAATCAGCCGCCAGCGGCTCCAGGCGCCGTATGTAACGGCCCAGTACCAGTTCGCTCAGGTCCAGCAGGGTGCCGCGAGCTCTCGGTTGCGCAGGGAGCATGCGCAGATAGGCGCCGTCTTCCCAGTTGCTTCGCAATTCAATGATGATTTTGGCTCGCATGAGCCGTTCATCAAGCGTAAGGAGGTCTTCTGCTCGCACGAGTGTGGGGTGGCTGTTGCGGAACTTTTCCAGTTCTTTAAGCAGCTTCGTGTGGTCAGCTTCCAGCGCGTTGAGCAGTTCTTCGCCTTGCGATGTGTTCAGCGATGCCGTCACCTGTTGTATCTGTTCCTCGCTCAGGCGAGGGCACAATCGGGTCAAGGTCTGTTTAACCGTCGGGCGTTGCCTGGGCGGGTCATCCCGAAGCCAGCGGCGGAAGGTTTTGAACAGGGGTCTTTGCAACAAGGTTTGCACTGTACGCTCGTCGACCCGGCGTCGCGTCGCCGCTTGCAGCACGGTGCGCCGTTCAACCGGTGGCTCCAGTTTCTCCTTCAACCACGCCTTGAAGATCGCGCCCTGGCCAGGTCGGTAGTCGAGCGCGTCCGGCGGGACGGCACGCAGCACCGCCTCATAAAAGCTGTACTGCGCCTGGGGCGCCGGTTGCCGTGGCTCATGAATCTGATATCGGCCCTGTCCCTTGTACAACAGAATGCTCTGACTGCCGGCCTCGGCCGGACCCAACTGGCAACGCAAGGCGCCGTTGGCGGTCTGCTCGTGGATGGCAATGGTCAGGTCGCCCAGCGCATCGGTATGCAGGCGCAGGATATTGAGGGCCATGCGCTCGGTATCCGGTGTCAGCCAGGCGTCGTTGTAGAACCCTTCACTGGCGTGGCTGGCCCGAACTTCGTTGGCCAGTGCCCGGCCAAGGTTTTTCAGGCGCAGGGGGATGCGTTGCTCGCTGCTCATCACCGCCAGCTCTCGGGGCGAGACTCGCAGCAGCAGGCTGGCCGCCAGGTCTTTGGGCAGTTGCGGGAACTGTTGCTGGAGCAGTTGGCCCTGAACGGTGTCGAGTACCTCACCGGTGCTGTAGAGGTGGTTGAAGATGACGATGTTCTCCTGCTCCAACTTATCGGCCAGATAGTTGCGCAAGGCCTGGGTTCGTTCTGCCGAGGATTCAGCCAAGGCGCCCGGAAGCAAGGCGCGAAATTGCGCTTCGCTTAAAAAGCCGCTTAGCTGCTCGGGTAGCTGGTTCGCTTCGACGGCCTGGTGACTGATCCTCAGGGTGTTGGCCTCGGTCGCGTCGATGGCGCCGTAGGTCATGGAATAGCCGCTCAAATCACTGTTCGTGAACACCTTGATGGCCTTGCCCGCCGGCCAGCCCGGCAGCTCACTGGTGACCTGCACCGACCAGTTGGTGGGCAGTTCGATGGCGGCCCCGGCGCGGATTTTTTCCGGCCCAAGCTGGACTTCATCACGCAGCTTCAAACGCTTGAGGCTATCGGCCAACAGGGGCGGCACGCTGTCGCGATTGGCGTACATCATGCGCAACGCGCCGTCGTGGGTGCCGCTGATCTCGCAGGCGAGTTCGCGTTGAGCGGGGGTGAGCCCCTCGACCAACGGTCCCAGGCGGCTTTGGAGTGTCTCGCTGCCCCAGGTGTCCGGGGCTTCGCCTTCATGCACCCAGGCGCCACTGGCATGGCGTTCGATCAAGGGGGCATAAGCACCGGGCCGGCTCGGGTGTTTGACCCGGTGGAGGTTGCTCTGCGCGTCGTGCTCGACGATCAAGTGCTGGTCGTCAAGACGCAGCACCTTTTGCCCTTGGTGCTCATACAGGCCTGATGCATCGGGTTGACTGCCTTCCGGCACACTCAAGTCTTTGCGCGCATAAGGTGTCAGGTCCGGGTTCCACAGGCGCGGTTGGTCGTTCACTGTGACCGCCTTGAGGCTGTCGACAAACGTGGACGGTTTGAACAGCACCTCCTTGGCCAGCACCCCGCCGGTGCCCAGAATGGCCAGTTGCATCACGTCGGTGATCACGCTGATAACATGCTGGGCCGCTTCGTCAGCCTGGCCCTCGCTTAGCTCGACGATACTCTCCATCACGTCGTCGGTCAGTTGGTACAAGGTGTACGCCAGCATCAGTTCGCCCAGCAACGGCACGAACGGGGTCACCACCAACAGCGCCATGTTCAACAGGCTTGACGCGATCTTCAGGGTGTTGTCCCACCACCTGCGACGCTCATTGTCATCCGCCTGGGCCGTGGAGACGGCAAGGCTGCGCGCGTCGTTGAGGATCTTGTTGAAGCTGGCCTGGTACAGCTGCCGCCACAGGTCACCGGTTATCGGGGTTACGTCGAATTGCAGCAAAGGTTTGCTCACCGGGTCTTCGCACCAGGCGGGGGCCGGGTCCAGCGGGCCGCGTTCATGCCATTGCACGTGGTACAAACGCTCGGCCAGCGTGGCGAAAAACAGGCCGCGCCGTGAGTGGGGCACGAACTGGCTGAAAAACTGCTGATAGGTGTGTTGCGGCAGGTGTTTGCTGGACGCCAGTGCCGCGTTGAGTTGCAGGCGCCGCGACAGTTCCAGCGCGAACTCGGCGGTTGAAGCGTATTGCTTGAGCGGGCTGACCGGGTCATGGGGTATGTAGGCGATGACCTTGGCGATGTGGCTGGCTTTCTCAAGATCACTGGTGATCAACAGGATTCCGGTGAGCGGCGTGTCGAGCATATTCAGTTGGTAGAAGGTGGCGCGTTTTTCCGTGCCATCGAGCACACCCATTACGACCGCATGGCCGGACGCGTCCAGGTCATTTTTCATCAGGGCCACTTGGGCGGCAGCCTTGAGCGCGGCTTTCTGACTGGCGATAACGTGCAGTTGCAGATACGCCTGGGCTACCGGTTCAGACGGTAGCAGGCTTTCGTTGAGATGGCGTTGATAGCGCGCTCCAAGGTCCAAGCCGCGACACAACTGCTTGAACTGCTCAAGGCTCATCGTGCGCTCCAGGCGCAGGATGTTGAAGTGGCCGCGATAGTCGGGCCGGGTGATGTAGCAGGAGTACCGTTCGAACCTTTCGTGACGGGCAAAGTTATGCAGCGCAGCGTCGAGTAAGGACACGTCCCTGGACGTGACGCCATTGGATAGCGCCAAGGCATACCAGGGCAGCTGCTTGGGCGTGTAAATATGCAGATAGGTGTTTTTGACATCAAGGTCCAGGCCGTACTGGTCCTTGATCGCCCGTGTGAGTAACGGCTCGGCGAAAGCATAAACGTCCTGCACGTGACGCAGTTTCTGGTCCACCTTGTTTTGCGCGGCCCAGGCCTGGCCGTTGAGCGCATTGAGGGTGGCTTGCTGTTGCAGGCTGGCGTTCACATGCCAGTTGGGTCGATGCAGGGCCAGGTCGTTGAGCGGGTAGACCCTCTCCAGATCGGCATTGGCGAGCCAGTCTGGGGTCTTGGTTTTGATCAACTGATAGTGCGGGCCTTTGTCATCGGCGGCCGCTGTTTGAAGGGGATCGGCGAGAGGGTGAAGCGTATTTACGTCAGGCATAGGAGTTGGCTTGTCGGTGGGTTAAACCGTGAGCCTATGCTGGTGAAGTTGGCTTGAAGCTTTAAATAATTGGCGTATCTAAATGCGTGAGAGAAGATTCAGAGCCGCTGACAGCCCACTGCCCCAGCCCCCTGCAAATACGGCATCAACAACGGCGCCATGCCCTTGAGCACCTGCACCGGCAACGCCGAGGTGAAGGTGAAGTTCTGCGCGGTGCTGCCGGGCACGAACGCGGTGAGGGTGCCGAAGTGGTGATCGCCGATGTAGAACACGAACGTCGCGGTGCGGTTGATCGCCTTGGAGCTGAGGATGCGCCCACCGGCGCCGATGGCTTCGATGCGGTTGTCGCCGGTGCCGGTCTTGCCACCCATGGCCATCGGGGTGCCGTCTTCCTGTTTGAAGCTGCCGGCCACGCGCTTGGCGGTGCCGGCGTCCACCACTTGGGAGAGCGCGCCGCGCAGGGCGGTGGCGACTTCGGAGGGCATGACCCTTCGGCCCTGGCTGGGATTGTTGACCAGTCGGGTTTCATAGGGCGTGTCGGCGGCGAAGTGCAGGCTGTCGATGCGCAGCACCGGAATGCGCACTCCGTCGTTAAGAATGATGCCCATCAACTCGGCCAGGGCGGCGGGGCGGTCGCCGGAGCTGCCGATGGCGGTGGCCAGCGACGGCACCAGGTGGTCGAACGGGTAGCCGACGGCTTTCCAGCGTTGGTGAATCTCCAGGAACGCTTCGATTTCCAGCATGGTGCGAATGCGGCTGTCGCGAGCGCGCTGGTGCCGGCTCTTGAACAGCCAGCTGTAGACTTCCTGGCGCTCGAATTGGCTGGCCTTGACCACCTCGCTGAACGTCGCCTGCGGGTGGTTGAGCAGGTAGCCCAGCAGCCACAAGTCCAGGGGATGCACTTTGGCGATATAGCCCTGATCGGGGAGGTCGTAGGCGCCGGGACCATAGCTGTCGTACAGCGTGTCCAGGCGTTTGTCGGTCAGCGCCTGCTGGCCCTTGGCGCTGACCAGGTGGGCGCGCACGAACGCGTTGAAACTCTCCCGGCTGGCTTCCGGCAGCAGGTAGCGGTGCACGGCGGCCAGGCGACTGGCCGTGGGGTGCAGCCCGTCGAGGAAAGTTTCCAGGCGAGCCTGGGTCTCTTTCTTCTGGTACTTCTTCCAGAACTTAAGCAGGAACGCAGTGCCTTCGCGGTCGGCGAACTGCGCCAGGTATTCCTGGCGGCGAGGCTCGCTGTCGTCCTTGAGCAATTGCGCGGTATTGTTGGCGCCGGCGTAGGTGGTGTAGCGCACCAGGTCACGCATCAGGCGAATAAAAGGCAAGTTGATGGATTCGCGCAGGGCGTCGCGCAGGGTCGGGTTGCGGCCGTTGTCTTCGTTGCGAAAATTGTGGAAGCGATGCAGGCCGCCACCGGTGAAGAAACTTTCCGCGGGGCTGGCCGAATAGGTGCGATCGAGCGCGGCGTCGAGCATGTTCGCCAGTGTTTTACCGGGGTTTTGCAGTAGATAGTCCACGGCCCAGCGGCTGATGCGGTCCTGCTCGTCTACCTCGACCTTCTTCAACGCCGCCGGCGCCAGGGCGCCGTAGCGGTCGTGCAGTTCGGCGACGATTTGCAGGTAGGTCGTGAGCACCCGCAGCTTGGCGGTGGACCCCAGTTCCAGCTTGCTGCCTTCGTTGATATCGAAAGGTTGGTCGGTATTGTCGGTCTGTACCCGCACTCGCGCGCTGTCGTCGGTACGTTCGAACAGGGTAAAGCTGTAGCGCACCTGCGGCGTGCTGGTCGGAGTAAGCAGGCGCTCGCCCAACAGCCCGACCTGGCCGGCGAACGTGGGGTCGGCCAGGTGCTTGAGGTACGCCGTGACCTGTTCCTGCAACTGGCCCTGCAAGGTGCTGGTGGCGGAGAGATCAAGGCGGTCGAGGTCATACAGCGGGCGGTCGAGCAGGGCGCCCAACCGGCTGCGCGCGACGCTGACGCCTTTATTGGTATCGATCATCTGGATCGTCGGTTGCTGCTGCCAGTCGCGGTAATCGACCTTGCTCGCCAGCGCCGCCGTGAGCAGTGCCGGTTCGATCACACCGTTTGCCGCCAACAGCCTCAAGTGGCTGTCGGTCAACTGCGCCAGCTCTTCACGGCCCTTGGACAGGTAATGCGAAGGCCGCCGTTGGGCGATCATCAGCGACAGCACTTCGCGCAGGGCCAGGCCTTTTGGCGCGAGGTCGCCGGGGTCGCTGCTCGCGAGCAACGCATTGCTTTTGTCGAAGTCGGCGCCGTACCAGACCCGCAAGCCTTCAGCCATGCCATGCACTTCGCCATGCCCCGGCACGGCGGACAACGGCACGCTGTTGAGGTAGTCGCGCACGATAGTCCGCCGGGCCTGCAAGGTCTGCGGGCCGTCCTGATAGGCGCGCACGCTGGCGGAAATCATCTGGCGGATTTTCTCGCCGCCCGAAAGGGTCAGGCCGTCGGGCGAATGGCGATATTTTTCCAACTGCGTGGCCAGGGTGCTGCCGCCGGCGGTCTGCCCCGGCAGATGCAACAGCCTGGCCACCTGCGACCAGGCGGCCTTGGCGAAGCGCGGCCAATCCACCGCCGGGTTGGCTTCGAGCGGATTCGGGTCGAGCAAGTCGCGGTTTTCGATGAACAGCAGGCTGTCGACCACCACCGGCGGTATGGCGGCAAAGCTTTGGTACGACTGCTGTGGGTAGGTGAACTGGTACAGCGGCGCGGCGCGACAGTCGGTGATCGACAGGCCGGCCTGGATTTTTTCGGCGTAAGGCACGAACAGGCCACGCTCGGCATAGGCCATCAACGGCGCGGAAAAACGTGCCTGGCGTTCAATCAGGTAATTACGCTTGAGCAGGCGCGGCAGGAACGTGTCGAGGTCGCTGTAGCCCAGGCGCTTGTCGAAGGGCCCGGCGCCGGGATAGACGATCGCATCGCTGGGCCCGGCCTGTACCTGGTAGGTCAGGGTGGCGGCCAGGCGGCTCAGCTGTTGGGACTGCCATTGGGCGGTGCGCATTTCCCGATGGGCGGCCACGCCGGCGGCAATCAGCAGCATTGTCAGCAGCAGCCCTGCCATGCGCCACCCGTAGCGTTTTCTACGCGGGCGTTTTGGCAATGGCTGCTCATCCAGGCTGCTGGTGGAGGCTGCGCACTGGGTTGAAGCGGTTTGCCATAAAGCGCCCATAGTCGATTGATCCATTCACGCAGATTGATCGGACTTGAATGAAGCTTAGACGCTGATTGGCGTGCGCAAGGCGTGCGTACACGTCCTTTTTTATCGTCGTCGCCAATGCGGGACGGGCTCGCATCGCGGGGTTCGCCAGGCATCGGCGATTGTGTCGGATGCAGGCCCAGGTGTTGGTCAAAGGCTTGATCCAGAGCCTTCGCCGTTAGCCCTGAAGCTGCGCCTAGGGATAGGATGCCGCCCCCAGGCTGTGCAATACTCGCCGCCGTTTCGCTGGGTCAATGCTCCGCCAGGTAGTTAATGCCCCTCCGTGTGAGCGGGTTTTGCCGCGAGTTCTGGCCAAATTTTGCCATTTATTGAGTGAAAAGCCCTGTCGCGGGCTTTTTATACTGCACGCCCGCTGATCTGCCCGATTGTTCTGTCAGACGCGTCCGCCCACGAGGCCGGCGCGGTTCTCCAGGCACACGCGCTCACCCGCGCGAACGCCCACGACTCGGTGGATCAATCCAATAACAAGACGAGGTTGTATCCCTATGCCCTCCGGCAACCACCTGCCCCATGGCGAGACCGCTCAAGGCGGCCCGCTCAAACGCGAACTCGGTGAACGGCATATCCGCCTGATGGCCCTGGGCGCCTGTATCGGCGTCGGCCTGTTCCTCGGCTCGGCCAAGGCCATTGAAATGGCCGGCCCGGCAATCATGCTGTCCTACATCATCGGCGGCCTGGCGATCCTGGTGATCATGCGCGCCCTCGGCGAGATGGCCGTGCACAACCCGGTGGCCGGCTCGTTCAGCCGTTATGCGCAGGATTACCTTGGCCCTCTGGCGGGCTTTCTGACCGGCTGGAACTACTGGTTCCTATGGCTGGTGACCTGCGTCGCCGAGATCACCGCCGTGGCGGTGTACATGGGCGTCTGGTTCCCCGACGTGCCGCGCTGGATCTGGGCGCTGGCGGCCCTGGTGAGCATGGGCACCATCAACCTGATCGCGGTCAAGGCGTTCGGTGAATTCGAGTTCTGGTTTGCCCTGATCAAAATCGTCACGATCATTGCCATGGTCGTCGGCGGCGTCGGCATCATTGCCTTTGGTTTCGGCAACGACGGCGTGGCCCTGGGGATTTCCAACCTGTGGGCCCATGGCGGCTTCATGCCCAACGGCATGACCGGCGTGCTGATGTCCCTGCAAATGGTGATGTTCGCCTACCTGGGCGTGGAGATGATCGGCCTCACCGCCGGCGAAGCGCGCAACCCGCAGAAGACCATTCCCAATGCCATCGGCTCGGTGTTCTGGCGCATCCTGCTGTTCTACGTCGGTGCGTTGTTCGTGATCCTGTCGATCTACCCGTGGAACGAAATCGGCACCCAGGGCAGCCCGTTCGTGATGACCTTCGAGCGCCTGGGCATCAAGACCGCCGCCGGCATCATCAACTTCGTGGTGATCACCGCCGCGCTGTCGTCATGCAATGGCGGCATCTTCAGCACCGGGCGCATGCTCTATAGCCTGGCCCAGAACGGCCAGGCACCGGCCACCTTCGCCAAGACTTCCAGCAATGGCGTACCGCGCCGGGCGCTGCTGCTGTCGATCGCCGCGCTGCTGCTGGGTGTGCTGCTCAACTACCTGGTGCCGGAAAAAGTCTTTGTGTGGGTAACGTCGATCGCCACCTTCGGCGCAATCTGGACCTGGGTGATGATCCTGCTGGCACAGCTCAAGTTCCGTAAAAGCCTGAGCCCTGCCGAACAGAAAGCCTTGAAATACCGCATGTGGCTGTACCCGGTCAGCTCGTACCTGGCGCTGGCATTCCTGGTGCTGGTCGTGGGCCTGATGGCGTACTTCCCGGACACCCGCGTGGCGTTGTATATCGGCCCCGCGTTCCTGGTGCTGCTGACCGTGCTGTTTTACGTGTTCAAGCTGCAACCGACCCAAGCGGCGGCGCAGTCGGCTTGAGCCGGTGAACCCTGCGATCGCGCAAGGCGGTCGCAGGTCGGCGTTACCGGTCGGTGCCCGGCGGGGCCGGCCGTGGCGCGCTCAAACGCTGATTCAATTCCAGCCAGGCCGCCAGCACCGCCATCAACAGTAAACCCAGCAACGCACTGAATACCTGCATCGGCCAGGCATCCTCGACCTGGGCGTTGAGCATGTCCGCCAATGGTGCGAGCAACACCCCAAGGCAAAACACTTCCAGCGAATAACGCCCCATGCGACAGCACTGCCGCGCCGGCCAGTTCTGCGTCCAGCCGTAGGTGGGCAGCAGCTTGGCGGTGACATAGGCCAGGGCCAGAAAGTGCAGCAGGCGCACCGGCGACAGATCGGTCTTACTGATCGGGTACAACCATTCGCCGAGCAGCGCCGGCATCAGCGCGTCGTGAACGTGTGGCCAGCGCCACGACAGGGTGATCACGCCGGCCGCCAGCGCATACACCGCCGCTGCCACAAACAACGGCTGGCGCATCAATGGCCGGGTGTCAGACGCGCGCGGTGCGCGGTAGTGAATCGACGCGGCGCCACCGAGCACGAACAACAATTGCCAGGTCACCGGGTTGAAGTACCACACACCGTCGGCGATTGCCGCCAGGTTCCAGCCCAGTTTCGGCGCCAACAGGTACACCGTCAGCGACACCGCCACCACCGCCAGCGGCGCCCGCACCAGTATCGGCAGCACCAGCGGCAGGCCGAGCAACAGCACGATATACAGCGGCAGCGGGTCCATCAGGTTGGGCTTGAAACGCAACAGCAGCTCATCGGTCAACGCCTGCTGCGGGTGGGTGATGAAGTGCGTGAGGCCCATCTCCTGCACCAGGTCGCGGGTCTCTACCTTGCTGTTGGCGAAGAACACGATGCCCATCAGCATCGCCAGCAGGAAGATATGCACCACGTACAACACCCAGGCCCTGCGCAGTATTTTAAGGCAGGCCATCCAGTAGCCCTCGCGTTGCAGCACCTTGCTGTAGGCCAGCACCGAGGCATAACCGGCAAGGAACACAAAGACCTCGGCGGCATCGCTGAAACCGATGTTGCGCAGGGTGATCTGGCCGAGGGGGTTGTGGGGCACGTGATCCCAGAAAATGAAGATCAACGCCAGGCCCCGAAAAAAATCGATGCGCGGGTCGCGTCCGTTCAGCATGGCAGCGGGCTCTTGAACAGTAGGTTTAGTCGTGGCGGGCAAGTGGCGGCGATGTCGTACGCCGCATGTCGGGCGGGCGCAGGTTGGCGGTATTTGTAAGCAATTGCAAAGGCTGGGTATTACTGAATGTCTCGACAGCCCGCCCAAGTTGGGCGGGCTGAGGGCGTAGATCAGGCAGCAGCAACTTCAAGGGGTTCAAAGCTATCGGCCCGCGCCATCTGCCACATGCGCGAATAAAACTCGCCGTTCACTTCCCCGCTCAGTAACTCCCCTGGCTTGAGGAACACATGCAACTGCGAGAACAACTTGATCTCCGTCGCCGACATGCGCCGCACCAAGTGCTTGGCCGACAGTTGTGATGGGTGATCCAGCCCCGCCGCCGCGAGCATTTCGGCTAGGGCCTTGAGCGTGTTGCGGTGGAAGTTGAACACGCGCTGGGCCTTGTCCGGTACCACCAGGGCGCGCTGGCGCAGCGGGTCCTGGGTGGCGACGCCGGTGGGGCATTTGTTGGTGTGGCAGCTCTGTGACTGGATGCAGCCGATGGCGAACATAAAGCCCCGCGCCGAGTTGGCCCAATCGGCGCCGATGGCCAGCACACTGGCGATATCGAACGCGCTGACGATCTTGCCGCTGGCGCCGAGTTTGATCTTGTCGCGCAGGTTCAGGCCCACCAGGGTGTTGTGCACGAACAGCAAACCTTCGCGCAGCGGCACGCCGATATGGTCGGTGAACTCCACGGGTGCCGCACCGGTGCCGCCTTCCTTGCCGTCGACCACGATAAAGTCGGGCAGGATGCCGGTTTCGAGCATGGCCTTGGCGATGCCCATGAATTCCCATGGGTGGCCCAGGCAGAACTTGAAGCCCACCGGTTTGCCGCCGGACAGTTCACGCAGTTGGGCGATGAACTGCATCAGCTCGATCGGCGTGGAAAACGCACTGTGGCGCGACGGTGAGACGCAGTCTTCCCCCATCAGGATGCCGCGGGTTTCGGCGATCTCTTTCGTCACTTTGTGCTTGGGTAGAATTCCGCCATGGCCGGGTTTGGCGCCCTGGCTCATCTTGATTTCGATCATGCGCACCTGCGGGTTTTGCGCCTGCGCGGCGAAGCGTTCCGGGTCGAAACGGCCGTCGCTGGTACGGCAGCCGAAGTAGCCGCTGCCGAGCTCCCAGGTCAAGTCGCCGCCATGTTCGCGGTGGTAGGGGCTGATGCTGCCTTCACCTGTGTCGTGGGCAAAGTTACCCAGCTTGGCGCCTTGGTTCAGCGCGCGGATCGCGTTGGCGCTCAATGAGCCAAAACTCATCGCCGATATATTGAACACCGACGCCGAATACGGCTGCGTGCACTGCGGGCCGCCGACCATCACGCGAAATGCGCTGGGGTCGCTCAGCGGCGCGGGGCGCATGGAGTGACCGATAAATTCGAAGCCCGACTGGTACACGTCGATCAAGGTGCCGAAGGGTTTGTCGGCGGTTTCATTCTTGGCGCGCGAGTACACCAGCGAGCGCTGGGCCCTGGAGAAGGGCAGGGCGTCGCTGTCGGATTCGAGCAGGTACTGGCGGATTTCCGGGCGGATGGCTTCCACCAGGTAACGAATATTGCCCAGGATCGGGTAGTTGCGGCGTACCGCGTGGGGGCTTTGCAGCAGGTCGAACAGGCCGATCAGGCTGAGCAGGCCGGTAACCCCGGTGATCGGCCACAGCCAGTCATGGTGGATAAACGGCAGGCTGGCGAGGGTGAACAGGACACACACGGCAAAGAAGGCGTAACGGCTTAGCAAGGACAGGCTCATACGGTTTCCTTGGGGTCGGACTCTTACAGGTCGGTGCGGCATTCTGCGCCGCAAAGGAAGGCCCGGACAACCGCAGGCTGCACTCAGGGCGGCCTGGACAGCCCCGTTTCAGACAGCGCGCGGCTGTCGGTGACGTCGAACCACGCCTGGTTGGCGGTCGTCGAATCGGCCCCGACGAACACCGTGAAGCGACCGGCTTCTACCACCGGCAGCCAGTGTTCGTCCAGCAAGGCAAAGTCCTGCGCGTCCAGGGTAAAACTCACGCTCCGCGTTTCACCGGCCTCCAGGTGGACCTTGCGAAAGCCGCGCAACTGGCGGACCGGGCGGGTCACGCTGGCGACGTCATCGCGCAGGTATAGCTGCACGATTTCATCGCCCGCGCGCTGGCCGGTATTGGTGACGCTGACTTGCACCGTCAGGGTGTCGGTGGAGGCAATCCGGTCAGCGCTGAGCCGAGGCGTGGAGTAGCTGAACGTGGTGTAGCTCAGGCCGAAGCCGAAGGGATACAGCGGTGACCACGGCGTGTCAATGTAGGCACTGACCCAACTCTCCCCTTCGCGAGGGGGGCGGCCGGTATTTTTGTGTGCGTAATAAAGAGGGATTTGCCCGACGCTACGGGCAAAGGTAATCGGCAATTTACCGCTGGGGCTGACATCGCCGAACAGGATGTCGGCCACGGCACTGCCCATTTCCGTGCCCAGAAACCAGGTCTCAAGTAAAGCGGGCGCCCGTTGAACGTTCTCAGAGAGCACCAGCGGGCGGCCATTCATCAGAACAATGATCACCGGCTGACCGGCGTCCAGAAGCGCGCGCAATACAACGTCCTGATTGCCCGGCAAGCCAAGGTCGGCGCGGCTGTGCGCTTCCCCGCTCTGGTCAGCGCTCTCCCCCAGCACGGCGATCACGACCTGGGCTTTCTGCGCAGCCTGTCGGATGGCCTGAAGGTTTTGAACCTTTTGACTGAGCGGGGAGGCGTCGGGCAGGTAAACGACCTCGGTGTTCGGTGCAACGGCGTTGCATATCCCCTGCAGGATGGTGATCGAATCGTCGGCACGCCCTTGTGCGGACCATGGGCCGATCGTGGCCTGGGCATCCGTGGCGAGGCTGCCGACCACCAGCAGGTTGCGCAGGTGCTTGGGCAACGGCAGGAGCGCGTCGGTGTTTTTCAACAGCACGATGGATTGCTGCGCCGCTTCTCGGGCCAGGGCACGGTGCTGCGGCGTGAGGACGCTGGCCCGCTGCCGTGCCTCATCGCTGTAGCGGTAGGGGTCGGCAAACAGGCCCAGACGCTGCTTGGCCTTGAGGACGCGGCGCACCGCGTCATCCACGGCAGCCACGGGCACCAGGCCATTGCGCACCAGTGAGGGTAAAAATCCTCGGTAGGCGTGGCTGACCATTTCGATATCTATCCCAGCGTTGAACGCTAGACGGGCCGCGTCGCCGGGCACATCGGCAATCCCATGCTGGCTCAGTTCCCAGACGGCATTGGCGTCACTGATAGTCAGCCCGGTAAACCGCCACTGATTGCGAAGCACATCGCTCAACAGCGCCGTATTGCTGTGCAGCGGAACGCCGGCCAGTTCGTTGAACGATGGCATGATCGCGTCGACACCCGCCGCCACGGCTGCCTGGAACGGGGGGAAGTAGACCTCGCGCAAGGTGCGCTCTGAAACGTCGGCCACGTTGTAATCGCGTCCGCCTTCTGCCGCGCCGTAGGCCACGAAGTGTTTCGCGGTCGCCAGCATAAAAGAGCGGTCCGGCGGCCCTGCGCCATGAAACCCACGGACCTTGGCCGCCGCCAGCGCGGCACCGAGGAACGGGTCTTCGCCGGCGCCTTCCACTACCCGACCCCAGCGTGGGTCACGGGCAATGTCGACCATCGGCGCATACGTCCAATGCACGCCGCTGGCCGTGGCTTCGACGGCGGCCGCGCGGGCGGTGCGGTAGGCCAGGTCCGCGTCCCAGGCCGCGGCTTCGGCCAGCGGCACCGGAAATATCGTGCGATAACCGTGGATTACGTCAAAGGCAAACAGCAGCGGAATATGCAGGCGCGATTGGTTGACCGCCTGTTCCTGCAACCGCCGGGTCTGCTCGACGCCATAGGCGCCAAGCACCGAACCGACGGTGTTGATGGGCGCCGGGGACAGTTCACCGTAGTCAATGACCGGACCGGTCGGCGTGGTTTGAATGCCGAGCTGGCTGAGCTGGTCGATCTTCTCTTGCAGCGTCATCTGCCGCAGCAGGTCTTCCACCGTGTCCTGCTCGATGGCCTGCACGGCACCGCCGGTCATGCTCAATGTCAGGTAGATCAGTGCCAGTTGACGGTAAAACTTCATGTCGGTGGGCCGTTGTCGACCGGCCAAGGGGTACCGATGGCCGTCGATTCCGAGCGGAAGGGGTGGTACTGATACAGCCAGGTTTCAGACAAAGGCTGGCCATCCAGGCGCAGAAACAGTCGCATTTCCACGGGGTCGTTACCGTCGACGGTCAGATCGAACTGAGCGCGCCAATGGCCGGCCACACCGTTCGGCACTGCTTCGGTCAAGACCAGGCTGAGTTCGCCTCTGGAACAGCTGATCACGGCCTCGGGTTTGACGCTGGGCGCGAGCTTTTCCAGGGGCGCGCCCTGAAATTCCACCACGAATTTTCGTGTGCCCGCCGGCCGCGTCCGGCCGGGTTGACCACCCTTGCCCAGGCGCGTGGCCAGGCAACGCGCCAGGGACGATGGGTAGGGCTCATCGGCCAGCCAGTGCAGGCGATAACGCAGGTCATACCGATTGCCCGCTTCCGCAGGCGCCGAGGGCACCCACATGGCTACGATGTTGTCGTGGATCTCGTCGTCGGTGCCGTTTTCCATCAGTTGCACGCTGCCTTCGCCCCAATCCCCCAACGGCTCGACCCACAGGCTGGGGCGCCGCTGGTAATTCACGCCATCGAGGTAGTGGTCGAAGTTGCGATCGCGCTGCGACAGGCCAAAGCCCTTCGGCTGACGATCGCTGAATGCCGATACCATCGTGCGCGGCGGGTTGTTCAAAGGGCGCCAGATGCGTTCGCCGTTACCGGTCCACAGCGCCAGGCCGTCACTGTCGTGCACTTCGGGTCGCCAGTCGGCGGCCGTGCGCTTGGCAGCTTCGCCAAACCAGAACATCGACGTCACCGGGGCGATGCCCAATCGTCTGACGTTGTGACGCAGGAAAACCGTACAGTCCACGTCCATGATCACGCCGTGGGTACGGCTGATCACGAAACGGTATGCGCCACATAGGCTGGGTCCGTCGAGCCGTGCATAAAGGGTCATCGATTGGGCGTGTTCGTTCTTGGGTGGCTCGAACCAGATGTGGGTGAAGTCCGGGAATTCTTCCGCTTTACCGGCCTGGGCCACATCCAGGGCTATGGCACGTGCCGACAGACCGTATTGGTACAATTCGCCGATGGCGCGAAAGTACGATGCACCGAGAAACGCCACCCAATCGTTCCTTTCCCATGCCAGATTGGCCTGGTTGCCCAGGCGGCTCTCCTGGATACGAAAACCGGCGAACCCACTGTTACGCGGCAGATCGTGGGCCGGGCTGTCGGCCGGCATGTCAAAGTGCGCCGGGTCGTACACAATCTCGCGTGCCACGGTGTTGTCCAGGACATACATTCTGACGGGGGTGCGAAAGAATGAGCCCAGATGGAAAAACGTTACCGGAAACGGCCCCGGCCCTTTGGCGAACAATGCCTGCTCAGGTTTGAAGTGGATCTGGCCGTGGGCGCTGTAGTCCAGCTTGGCCAGCAGCGCGGCGGAGGCATGATTGGGGTAAACATAGGGTTTCAAGGCATCGGCCTGCGCCTGTTCGATCAGGTGTTCGAAAGAAAAGGCGCTGGCTTGCTCGGCATCGTCGGCAGCCAGGGCTCCTCGGCTCAGGGGCGTGAGGAGGGCGATCATTGAAGCGTACGTCAGAAACTCGCGGCGCGTAGACATGGTGGCCTTTGCTCGAAGAAAGTAACCAGGCACCACGATCGGTACTACGCGGTCAGGCAACCCTGTGGCTTGCCTGGAGTTTTGAGCGGAAGGAACGGTAGCGTCTACTGTCAGAAATAACAGGTCGGCAGGTATTTCCGATAATCGGCAGTGCCCGGTTTTGCGGCGCGGCTGATGCCGGTTTGCATGCCCGGGCGGTGTGTAGCCCTACGCCGCCGTCTGCCGAATCGGCAACACCACGCGAAAGGTCGTACCTTTGCCCGGTTCGCTGTTCACGGAAATATCACCGTGATGCTTCTTGATAATGCCGTACGACAGCGACAGCCCCAGCCCCGTGCCTTCCCCCACCGGTTTGGTGGTAAAGAACGGATCGAAGATTCTCTGCACGGTTTCGGGCGGAATGCCGCAGCCGTTGTCGGCGACTTCCAGCCACACGTTATCGCCCTCCACGCCGTTGCTGATGGTAATGGTGCCGCGCTCCGGGCCCATGGCCTGGGCGGCGTTGATAACCAGGTTCATCACCACCTGGTTAAGCTGCGAAGCCAGGCATTCGATTTCCGGCAGCGCGCCGTACTGCTTGATCACGTCGGCCTTGTACTTGAGTTCGCTGGCGACGATGTTCAGCGTGGAGTCGATGCCCTGTTGCAGGTTGGCCCACTGCCAGGTCTGGTCATTGTCCACCCGCGAGAAGTTTTTCAGGTCCTTGACGATCTGCACCACTCGCCCGATGCCTTCCTTGGACTCTCTGATCAGGATGGGAATGTCTTCCTTGAGAAAATCCAGCTCCAGCTCGTCGCGCAGGGCTTTGAGCGGGTCGCGCTGCTCGGCCGACGTGAGGCTGTCTTCGACCTGCCGGTAGGCATCGAGCATCTGTTGCAGCTGGTTGAAGTAACTGTCGAGGGTGCTCAGGTTGGAGGAGATGAACCCCACCGGGTTGTTGATTTCATGGGCGACGCCGGCCGCCAGTTGCCCCAGGGACGCGAGTTTTTCCGACTGCACCAGTTGGCTCTCCAACTGCTTGCGCTCGTCGATTTCCAGTTGCAACGCCTCGCTGGCCTGGGTCAGCGCCACGGTGCGCTGCGCCACCAGTTGTTCCAGGTGGCTGGTTTTCAAGGAGGCGCGCCGGGCCATGTCCCACTTGCTGGACAGGGTATTGGCCATTTGCTGCACTTCGATGTTGTCGAAGGGTTTTTTCAGGATCAGCAAGCGATCATGGCCCTTCAGGCGGTACAGCAGGTCATCCCAGGAATAATCCGAATACGCCGTGCACACCACCACTTGCAGGCCGGGGTCGACTTGCCATAACTCTTCGATGGTCCTGGCACCATCCCAGCCCTGGGGCATGCGCATGTCGACGAACGCCAGGGCGTAGGGGCGTTTTTCCGCCATGGCGACGGTGAGCAGTTGCAGGCCTTCTTCGCCGCCGTACGCCGAATGCAATTCGAAGGCCTGGACCTCGGTTTTGCTGGTGTCGCCGAACAGCGCCGACTCCAGGTCGTCGAGAACCTGGTTGTTCTCGACGGTTGGCATGAGGATCTTGCGGAAATCGTCGTGAATCGACGGCGTGTCATCGATCAACAGGATGCGCCGATTGGGAGGCTGGTTCATGCGGGGCTTCCGGCAGGGGTCATAGGGATCGTCAAGGTAAACACCGCACCCAGGCCAGGCCCGTCGCTGTGGGCGCTGAGCTGGCCATTCATTTCAACGGCGGCCAGCGCACAGCTGTGCAGGCCGAAGCCGTGGCCTTCCTTGCGGGTGGTAAAACCGTGGGTGAAGATCCGCGTCATGTTCTCGGCGGGGATGCCTTCGCCGTCGTCCTTCACGCTGATCTGCAAGATGTTGTCTTCCCGCGCCTGGACTTTCAGGGTTATCTGGCGTGGCCGGTCGCTGAGTTTGGACATGGCGTACTTGGCGTTGCTGATCAGGTTGACCATGATCAGCAGCAGGCGGTGTTTGTCGGCGAGGATTTCCGGTATTTGCGCGTATTCCTTCACCACCGTGACGTGATGGCGGCTCAGCGCACCGGCGTTCATGCGCAGCGCATCTTCCATCAAGGCGCTGATATGCACCGGCTCCAGCAGTGTGGAGGCGCCGGCATAGGATTGCTGGGTAGAGACGATGTCCTTGATGTGGTCCACGCTTTTGCTCAATTGCGCCAGTTCATCGGTCATGGCCTGCTGTTCCGAGGCGATGGCGTCCACCAGTTGGTTGAGGTAGCCGGGCAGCAGCTTGCCTTTCTCATCGTCGGTGAGGAACGTGCCCAGGTCCGCTTTATGCTCATTGATCAACTGCATCGCCTTGCCCAGGCCCAGCGCTTTGCTGCTGCGCAGTTTGCGCGTGACCAGATCGGCGGAGATGTTCACGCTGTTGAGCACGTTGCCCACGTTGTGCAGCACGTTGGTCGCGATTTCGGCCATGCCGGCCTGGCGTGCGCTGTCGAGCAATTCACTCTGCGCATCCTTGAGCTGCTGGGTGCGTCGCTCCACGCGCTGTTCCAGGGTTTCGTTGGCGGCCTGCAATTCGCGGTTGACCCGGTTGATCTCGGCGAAGCTGCGCAACAGGCGCACCGCCAGGTAAAGCAGCATCGCCACCAGCAGGGTCGAGAAGATCAGCAGGTAGCGGTGGTATTGGTGGTCGATGCGGTCAGCCGCCTGCTGATCCTGGTCGAGGTGGGTGGTCAGGTCGTCAAGACGTTCGGCCACGGGCACTTCGGCGATTCGCTCAAGCAGGTTGTTGACCACCGGCTGTTCGCGCAGGATCAGCGCAATGTGATTGCTCAGCAGATCCACCGGGCCCTGGAACTCGCTCGGCAGTTGTTCCTTGTTGGTGGCCAGTTTGCCCAGGCCCACCAGGATATCGGCGGCCCGATCGTCACTGGTGACCTGAGCGAATTCCAGGCTGCTGAGCAGCAGGTCGTAGGTGTCGGTGGCCACGCCTTGCAATTGCAACCGGCCTTCGTCGTCCAGGCGATTGAACTGGGCCTGGATGTCGTCTTCGGCGGTCGGCAGGAATGCCAGGGAGTTGCGCAGCACGGCGTTGTGGGATTTGAACTGGTCCACCAGCCGGGCTTTTTCCTGGACTGCGATCTGGTAGGCGGCTTGCGTGGCTTGCCAACCGCTCAGGTCGCTTGGGTTGTGGTAGGTGTCGCGGCGGTTCAGTTCGGCCCAGATCCGGGTCATTTCCGTGAGCGGTGTGACCAGAGGATCATAATTGTGGGTGATCGCGATCCTGGCCTTGAGCACTTCGCTGTCCCACTGCGCATTGAGTTGTTGCAGCTGGCGGATCAGGTCCCGCGACTGGGTGTAGCTGGCGGTCTGGTCGCGGGCGGCCTTCAGGTACAGAAACACCAGGGTCGAGGCCAGCAGCACGGTCACCAGACCAAGCACGAATTGGGTGAAGCGACGGCGCGACTGAGTCGTCATAGTGGCTTGTCCGCCCATTCACCGGTCAATGTCTTGAGAAACTGCACGATCAAGTCTTTGTCTTCCTGGTTCGGATTACGCCCCAACTGGTACTTGAACATCACGTCGACGGCTTCTTCCAGAGTCTTGGCCGAGGCATCGTGAAAATACGGCGCGGTCACCGCCACGTTGCGCAGGCTGGGCACCTTGAACACATGACGGTCATCTTCTTCCTGGGTCACCAGGTAGCGGCCCAGGTCGGCCTCGACCGGGTTGCCGCGGGCCTTGAAGTAGTCACCCATCACGCCGAACTTCTGGAACATGTTGCCGCCGATATTGATGCCTTGGTGGCACGCGATGCAGCCGTAATCCTTGAAGCGCTGGTAGCCGTACTTTTCCTGGAGGGTCAGGATCTCGGTGTTGCCCAGCAGGTATTGGTCAAAGCGTGAATTGGGCGTGAGCAGCGTGCGCTCATAGGTGGCCAGGGCGTTTTGCACATTGGCGGCGGTGACACCGTCGGGGTAGGCCTGGCTGAAGGCGCGTTGGTAGAGCGGCAGGGCAGTGAGGTTCTGCACCACGGTGTTCCAGTCGCTGCCCATTTCCATGGGGCTGATGACCACCTGTTCGATCTGCGCTTGCAGGGTGTCCACCCGGCCGTTCCAGAACTGCTTGAAGTTCAGGCTGGCATTGAACACGGACGGGGTATTGACCTGCACCGGCTTGCCGTCGAACCCCAGGGAAAACGGCTTGTTATCGGCGCCTCCGGTTTCAAGCTGATGGCAGCTGGCGCAGGACAGGGTGTTATTGACCGACAGGCGCGGTTCATTGAACAGCCGGCGGCCCAGTTCGACCTTGGCCGGGTCCAGCGCGGGCACCGGCGGCAGCGGTTTGAGCGCCTCGTCCAGCGGCGCGGCCGCCAGCGACTGAGTCAAGCCCGAGCACAACACCAGCATGACGCCGAAACGGTAACGTGAGACTTCGCTCAAGCGAGCACTCCTTGCAGGCACGGCCTATGGGTTGGGCATCAGTGTGGGACTGCCCACTTGCAGCAACTGGGCGAAATCCTTCGGCGGTACGGCCTTGCTGAACAGAAAGCCCTGGCCCTCTTCGCACGCCTGGCTTTTCAGGAACGCGAGCTGTTCGAGGGTTTCCACCCCTTCGGCGATGATGTTCAGCTCCAGGCTCTTGCCCATGCCGATGATAGCGCTGATCAGCTGCGCGTCCTGGCTATTTACGTTTAGCCCGCGCACGAACGACTGGTCGATTTTCAACACGTCGATGGGAAAGCGGCGCAGGTAGCTGAGGCTGGAGTAACCGGTGCCGAAATCGTCCAGCGCCAGGCGCACGCCCAGAGCCTTGATCTTGTGCAGGATGTCCACGGTGTAATCGACGTTCTGCATCAGCACGCTTTCGGTGATCTCCAGCTCCAGTCGTGCCGGCGGCAGGCCGGTTTGCTTGAGGATCGCGGCCAGGTTGTCGACGAAATCACGCTGGCGGAAGTCGATGGCCGAGACATTCACCGACACGCACAACGGCGGCAGGCCCATGCCGCGCCACGCTTGTGCCTGTTCGCAGGCCTGGCGCAGCACCCATTGGGTCAACGGCACGATCAAACCGCTGTCCTCGGCCACCGGGATGAAATCGACCGGGCTGACCCAGCCCGAACGCGGCTGAAACCAGCGTATCAGCGCCTCTGCACCGACGATGCGCCCGGACTTGAGGTCCAGCTTGGGTTGGTAGTGCAGCACAAATTCATCGCGGTCCAGGGCCTGGCGAATCGCGCTCTCCAGGGTTTGCTGACGCTGGGCGCGCAGGTTCATGTCTTCAGTGTAAAAACTGAAGTCGTTCGCGCCGCGTTCCTTGCTGGTGTGCATGGCGGTTTCGGCGTGCTTGATCAATTCCACTGCGTTGCAGCTGTCGTTCGGGTAGAGGCTGATGCCCAGGCTGGCGGTGACGCTCAGGTCATGCCCGGCCACGTGGCGCGTTACGCTGATGGCCTTGAGCACCTTGTGCGCGATGTGCTGGGTCTGCTGCGGGTGCTGCACGTCGTGGAGCAGGATCACAAACTCATCGGAGCCGTAGCGGAATACTGAATCCGACGCGCGCACCGCTGCGACCAGGCTGTGGCTGACCTGTTGGAGCACCTCGTCGCCCACCGGGTAGCCCAGGGCGTTGTTGATACGTTTAAACCGGTCGAGTCCGATAAACATCACCGCCAGCTGTGTGTCGTGCCGCCGGCCAAGGGCAATGGCCTGGGTCAGGCGGTCGCCCAGCAGGGTGCTGTTGGGCAGCTCGGTGAGCGCGTCGTATTGCAGCAGGTGCGAGACTTTCAGCAGTTCCTGCACCCGTTCTTCGATGGTGCGTTCCAGGCTGATCACCTTGAGGGCCACGTCCTGGGCCAGTTGCCACTTCCATGTCAGGGCACTGGCCATCTGGCGGATCTCGAGGTGGTCGAAGGGTTTTTTCAGGATCAGCAATTGGTCGTTGTATTTCAACCGTGCCTCGATGGCCTCGAAGGAGTAGTCCGAATACGCCGTGCACAGGGCGATCTGCAGGTTGGGGTCGACGTTCCACAGCTGTTCGATGGTTTGCAGGCCGTCCCAGCCGGGCGGCATGCGCATGTCGATAAATGCCAGAGCGTAGGGCGCATTGGCGGCCAGGGCCTGGTTCACCAGTGCCAGCGCTTCCTGGCCCTGGTAGGCGGAATCCAGTACGAAGGCCTGGCGCACAGCGGCGGTGGTGCCGAACAGGGCCTCTTCGAGGCTGTCCAGGGATTGTTCGCTTTCTGCGTCGGCACACAGGATCTTGCGAAAGTCCTCATGGATGGAAGCGGCGTCATCGACGATCAGGATGCGGCGGTTGGCGCGCGCCGAGCCTGCATCCGGTACTTCCAAAGGGCTCGATGACATAACGGTTCCTTCCCTGGTTTCACTTCTGAACGGGGCCGACTACTGTGACAGCATAGTCGAGCTCCCTTGAAATTGATGGCCAGTTGGCGTCAAATCAAGCCCGCGCCTCGGCGAGGGATCATGGCTCGGCACGACGGTTCAATGTAGCTCAATTCGGTTTAATTTGAAGGCGCAGCACGCATGGATGAACAACTGGCGACGAAACCCACGATTTTGCTGGTCGACGATGAAGAGTCGATCCTCAACAGCCTGCGCCGGCTGTTGCGCGGTCAACCGTTCGATGTGGTGCTGGCCGGCAGCGGTGCTCAGGCCCTGGAAATCATGGCCGCCCAACCCATCGACCTGGTAATGAGCGACGCCCGCATGCCGGGCATGGACGGCGCGCAGCTGCTGGCCGAAGTGCATCGCCTGTACCCGGGCACCAGCCGCATCCTGCTCACCGGTTACGCCGACCTGCCGACGATCGTCAAGGCGATCAACGAAGGGCAGATCCACCGCTACATCAGCAAGCCCTGGAACGACGAAGAATTGCAGCTGGTCTTGCGCCAGACCCTGGAGCACCAGCGCCTGGAGCGCCTGACCCAGGTGCAGAACGATCAGCTCAAGCAACTCAACGCCAACCTGGAAAAACGCGTGGCGGCGCGCACCAGCGAGCTGCAGCAGACCGCCGACATGCTTGACCTGGCCTACGACGAACTCAAGCGCAGTTACGTGACCGGTACGGAAGTGTTCTCGCTGCTGGCCAACCTGCGCTTGCCCAAGAACAAGCAAACCAACCGCGCGCTGATTGAACTGGTGCGGGTGTACTGCGCCGCCCAATTTATCGATGAAGCCAGCTCGCGCGACCTGGCGATGGCCGCTGCGCTGTACAACATCGGCAAGCTGAGTTGGAGCGACAGCATGCTGATAGAACCTTCGGACAAGCTGCACAGCACCGACCGCGAGCGCTATCGCAGCTATCCCACCCAAAGCGAATCGCTGCTGATGACCCTGGAGCCGATGAAAGATGCCGCGCGGATCATTCGTCATCACCAGGAGCGCTGGGATGGCAGCGGCTTTCCCGACCATCTCAAGGGCGATGCGATCCCCTTCGGTTCGCGTCTGCTGAAACTGGCGGTGGATTTTATCGAGCTGCAAAAGGGCCTGATCCTGGAGCGGCAGATGAACAGTGATGAAGCGCTGTTGTTCATCCGCAAATACGCCGGGCGCCTGTATGATCCTGAACTGGTCGAGGGCTTTGTGCAGGCCTGCGCCACCTTCCTGAGTGACGTGACCCTGGGCGACCCGACCGTCAAGGTGCTGACCACCCGCGAACTGCAGGACGGTATGATCCTGGCGCGCAACCTCAACGCCGACAACGGCATGTTGCTGCTCAACGCCGGCAAGGTGCTGAACCTGCCGCTGGTGGACAAGCTGATTGCGTTCGAGGCGATGGAGGGTGCCAAGTACAGCGTCTTTATCAAGGAACCGGACGAGGCGTAAGCCTTGTGCGGTGATTTTTACTGATTTGAATTCAAGGCTTTTTATCGTATGTCCACCACTATCCGCATCGCTGCCGCGCTCCTGATCGGCGGCGACGGCCAGACCCTGCTGGTGCGCAAGCGCGGCACCCAGGCCTTCATGCAACCCGGCGGCAAGATCGACGCCGGCGAGCAACCTGCCGAGGCCCTGGCCCGTGAACTGTTCGAGGAATTGAACCTGCGCATCAACCCCGACGCCGCCGTCTACCTGGGCCATTTCTCGGCGCCGGCGGCCAACGAGCCGGGTTTTACCGTGCAAGCCGAGCTGTTCCAGGTCAACATCGATGTGGCGGTGACGCCCGCCGCCGAAATCGAAGAAGTGCGCTGGATCGACCCGGCCGGCGACGGCGGCCTGGTCCTGGCGCCGCTGACGCGTGACCTGATCCTGCCGTTCTATCGCTCGTCCCTGACGGCCCGTGTCGGCTGACTCGCCCCTCAGCGCACCGCACTCACGCCGTCCAACGTAGAAAACGACGTGTCCTTGGCCGTCAGCAGGAAGTCGCGCATATAGGGCGCATCCAGCATGTCGGCGCGGATGCCGGCGTACAGCGTTGCGAACAAACCCTTCTCACCCAGGCGCTTGGCCTTCACGTAGCCGCGCGAGCTGTATTCGTGCAGCGCCCAATGGGGCATGCCGCATACGCCACGGCCGCTGGCCACCAGCTGCATCATCATCACCGTCAGCTCCGAGGTGCGGACCTGGGCCGGTTCCACATCGGCCGGCTCCAGGAAGCGCGTGAAAATATCCAGGCGGTCGCGTTCCACCGGGTAGGTGATCAGGGTTTCGCTGAGCAGGTCTTGCGGCACGATGTAGGACTTGTTCGCCAGCGCATGCTGGTTGGCCACGGCCAGCATCGCCTCGTAGGTGAACAACGGCACATAGGTGATGCCCGGCAGTTCCAGCGGGTCGGAAGTCACCACCAGGTCCAGGTCGCCACGGGCCAGGGCCGGCAGCGGTGCGAAGGCAAAGCCCGAGGCCAGGTCCAGCTCGACTTCCGGCCAGGCGTCGCGGAACTGGTCGATGGTCGGCATCAGCCACTGGAAGCAACTGTGGCATTCGATCGCCATGTGCAACCGCCCGGCGGTGCCGCCGGCCAGGCGCGCGATATCGCGCTCGGCGCCGCGCAGCAAGGGCAGGGTGGCATCGGCCAATTGCAACAGGCGCAGGCCGGCGCTGGTGAAGCGCAGCGGCTTGGTCTTGCGCACGAACAGCGGCATGCCCAGGCGTTCCTCCAGCTCCTTGAACTGATGGGACAGCGCCGATTGCGTCAGGTGCAGGCGCTCGGCGGCTTCGACCAGGCTGTCGGCTTCGCGCAAGGCGTGCAGGGTCTTGAGGTGACGGATCTCGAGCACGGGCTCTCCATGAAGATAATTTGTGACGGCGTACAATGGCGTGAGTTTGGCTCATGTTGTAGAACCTGTCGACCATGACCTTCGGGCACTCTTCATCAAACTGTCATCGAACTGTGGCAGCGCGCTTGAACAAACTTCATCAGACTCGCGCTCTACTGGGGTTCTGCGTTTTGGTGTTTTTCATGCGTGTGTTGCTGTTACTGGCCGCCTTCCTGTTCGGCCTGCCGTCTTTTGCGGCCTCTCGTTGCGATATCAATGTCCCGACCCAAACGGTCGACCTGGATCAGGTGAGCCTCGCCTACCAGAGCATCGGTCGCGCGTCCGACCCGGCCTTGCTGCTGGTGATGGGCCTGGGCGGGCAGTTGATCCACTGGCCGGATGAAGTGGTGGTCGCCCTGTGTCAGCAGGGCTTTCGGGTGATCCGCTACGACAACCGCGACGTCGGGCTGTCCACCTGGCGCCAGACCCCGGCCAGCGCCAATCTGACCTTTGAAGTATTGCGCTACAAGCTCGGCCTGCCGGTGGCGGCGCCCTACACCCTGACCGATATGGCCGATGACGCCCTGGGCCTGATGGATGCGTTGCAGATCCAGCAATTTCATGTGTTGGGCGCAAGCATGGGCGGCATGATCGCCCAGCACCTGGCTGCCATGGCGCCGCAGCGGGTCGAGAGCCTGACCCTGGTCATGACCAGCTCCGGCGCCGAAGGGCTGCCGGCGCCGAACGCGGCGTTGGTGCAGTTGTTGTCGCGGCGCAGTGCGCCCAACCGCGAAGTGGCCCTGGAGCAGCAGGCCGACCTGCTCGCGGCGCTGGGCAGCCCGAACATCAAGGACGACCGCCAGGCCCTGCTGCACCAGGCGGCACTGTCCTACGATCGTGCGTTCAACCCCGAAGGCGTGAAGCGCCAGATCATGGCGATTCTCGCCGAACCTAGCCGCGTGCCGTTGCTCAACCAGCTGCGCGTGCCGACGCTGGTGGTCCACGGCACCGCCGACCCGTTGCTGCCGGTGATGCACGGCGTGCACCTGGCGGCGCATATCCAGGGCAGCCAGTTAAAGCTGATTCCGGGCATGGCCCACCGGTTCCAGGAAGCGTTCAAGGCGCCGCTGCTGATGGCGGTGCTGCCGTACCTGCAAGCCCATCGCGAGGATGCCGCGCACTGGGCACGCATCGAGCCGGTGGCACCTTCGAAGGTGCTGTGACATTGGTGTATGGTGCAACCTTTGTGGCGCATATGGCCTGCGAGGTTGCCTAGCATGAGTACCCCCCTGAAAATCGATTTCGTCAGCGATGTGTCCTGCCCCTGGTGCATCATCGGCCTGCGCGGCCTGACCGACGCCCTGGACCAACTGGGCGCCGAGGTACAGGCCGAGATCCACTTCCAGCCGTTCGAACTCAACCCGAACATGCCGGCCGAGGGGCAGAACATCGTCGAACATATCACCGAGAAATACGGCTCCAGCGCCGAAGAGTCCCAGGCCAATCGTGCGCGCATCCGCGATCTGGGCGCGGCGTTGGGCTTTGCCTTTCGCACCGATGGCCAGAGCCGCATCTACAACACCTTCGATGCGCATCGCCTGCTGCATTGGGCCGGCCTTGAAGGCTTGCAGTACAACCTCAAGGAAGCGTTGTTCAAGGCTTACTTCACCGACCAGCAGAACCCCTCCGACCACGCCACCCTGGCGATCATCGCCGAAAGCGTCGGCCTGGATATCCAGCGCGCGGCCGCGATTCTCGCCAGCGACGAATACGCCGCCGACGTGCGCGAGCAGGAGCAGCTGTGGATTTCCCGTGGCGTGAGTTCGGTGCCGACCATCGTGTTCAACGACCAGTACGCCGTGAGCGGTGGCCAGCCGGCCGAAGCGTTTGTGGGGGCGATTCGCCAGATCATCAACGAGGCCAAAAACTAGAACCCCATATCCAAAGGTGGGAGGGGCGCTGCGACGATTCGATGGCTGAGTGTCAGTCAGCGCCTGTAGCGCCCCAACCACCTAGCGAGGGCAAGCCCTCTCCCCCAGGGTTTGGCAGTGTGCTTGGGGTAGGTGCTGGCCCGCGCCTTGCATTGACCCCCTAAAGCCTTAGGGGAACACTGCCGTGAATATTCTCGATCTAGACCACAGCCTCACCGCGCAGGCGCCGATTGCCCGGCGGTTGGCCAGCGGACAGGCGACGCGTATCGATCTGCTGGACCTGGGCCCGAAGCTGCGCCTCTGGTCTACCGAAAAGACCTGGAAACGCTTCGTCGAACGCCTGGCCCGGCGGCCGCGGCCCACGGACGCGCGGCCGGAGATCCTGTTTGTCGGCTCCGGCGATTACCACCACCTCACGCCGGCGTTCCTGGCCGACTTGAAAGAGCCGGTCAGCCTGATCCACTTTGACAATCACCCCGACTGGGTGCGCCTGGCGCCCAAGCGCCACTGCGGGTCATGGGTCAACCGCGCGTTGAAGATGCCGGCGATCAAACGCATTGTCACCCTCGGCCCGTGCAGCGATGACCTGCATAACCCGCAACTGCGCGGCGGCAACCTCGCTGCGCTCAAGCGCGGGCAGTTGCAGCTGTTTCCCTGGCAGCATGCGCCGTCGAAAGTATGGGGGCGGATCGGCGATGGCGCCGGGCATCAGCAGCGCGAAGATCACTTGTATTGGCGCAACCTGGCCGAGCTGGATTGGACTGCATTTCTCGAACAGATGATCAGCAGCCTGCCCACCGACGCGGTCTGGATCACAGTGGATAAAGACGTGCTGGCCAGCGAAGACGCAGCCACCAACTGGGACCAGGGCGGCATGCGCCTGACCCACTTGCTGCAGGCCCTGCGCGCCTTGGCCGCACACAAACGCATCATCGGCATCGACGTCTGCGGCGAGTTCGCCACGCCGACGTTCAGCAACGCATTCAAGCGTTGGGAGGCCAAGTCCGACCAGCCTCCCGCCGAGCGCTGGAGCCCTGAGGATCTGCAGCGCAATGCCGCCACCAATGCGGCCCTGATCGACCTGTTCGAGGAATTGTTCCCGTGAGCCTGACCGTGGTGGTGCTGGTGGCGTTTTCCATCGTGCTCGATGTGATCGGCCAGCTGTGTTTCAAGATGGGCCTGGACCGTTTGCCCGAACTGGAGGGCGATTTTCGCCTGAATGCGTTCTGGGGCCAGGTGTTCAACGCGCCGCTGTTGTGGGCGGGAATCGGCGCCTATGTGATCGAGTTTTTCGTCTGGCTCGAAGCCTTGTCCCGCGCGCCGCTGAGCCTGCTGTTTCCGGCGGCAGCGCTGGCGTACTGCGGCGTGGTACTGGCGGGCAAACTGGTGCTGGGGGAAACCGTCAGCCGCCGGCGCTGGCTGGGCACGTTGGTGATCACATTAGGGGTGATGTTGGTGGCGATTGGAGGAGGGCAGGCATGAGTACGCAAAACGTCAATGCCGGTTGGCTGCACGAACGCTTGGGCACGGTGGTGTTGTGGGCCTTGTTGATCTGCACCGAGAGTGCCGGCCAGCTGTTTACCAAGATCGCCGGCGATCAGTTGGGACAGATGGATTTCAATTGGCAGTGGCTGGTGGAAGTCGCGCATAACCCCGGCATCCTGGCGGCGATTGCCTGCTACATCGGCGCGTTTTTCGTGTGGATGCTGATCCTGCGGCGCAGCAGTTTGTCACTGGCCTTTCCCCTGAGTTCACTGGTGTTCGTGGTGGTGCTGCTGGGGTCGTGGCTGGGGCTGGGGGAACATATCAGCCCGCTGCACTGGGTGGGGGTTGCAGTGATCATCGGTGGCATCGCCCTGCTGGCCGAAGGCGAAGAGAACTGATGGTCGAGGGGCTTGGCCCCCCGATGTTCATGGGTGGGAGGGGCAAGCCCCTCCCACAGTGGATCAATCGAACTTGTAGCTGATCGCCGTTTGCACCTGACCCTGGTTCACATCGCCAGTCTGCTTGACGATGCTGCTGTTCGCCGCCGAACCCACCAGGTGCACCCAGCTGGCGCTGGTCAACAGCGACCAGTGAGGCGCCAGGGGAAATTCAAAGCTCTGGGTCAGCGTTACATTCTGGAAACCGCCGCTGGCGTTATACGGGCGAAAACCGGTGGCGGCGGCCTCGTGGTCGTCCACGCCGAAAAACGTATTGGCTTGGCGCGCGTCGGCAAAATGCGCCACCAGGCCGCTGCTGCCGATGATCCCACCGCCCAGCGGGTAGCCCAGTTCGCCACCCAGCTTGCCCAATGTGCCGCTCTGGGAGTGGCCGCCGCCGACGGCCTGGCCCAACTGCGCGTAAACCCGCCAGAAGTCAGCCGGTGCGTATTGCACGAAGCCACCGACCTCGGCCATGTCCGACACGTTGCGCAACCCCTGCAGCGAGCCGTTGGACGTACGCCCCTGCAGGTAATTGATATACGGCCCGGCGCTGAAACCGTGGGTGTCCACCGCGCTCCAGGTCAGGCCGTCGTCGGTGCTCAGGCTGACATTGCCCCAGTCCAGATCCACATAGGGCACGGGCCGCGTTTCGTAGCGGCTGCCGGTCGGGTCGTGGGGCTGATAACTCAGGCCGGCGCCGACTTCACCCCTGATGCCGTCGGCCAACGCGGTATTGGAAACGCCCCACAGGCCAAGCAAACCGGCGAGTGCCGCGCAGGTGATCCTCAACATGGTCACTGTTCCTTGATTGAATACCCGCGCATGAACGCGCAAAGCACGGTGGCCGTGCAAGCACTCATGTTGTTTGTAGCAAGCTACAAAAATTGTAGCTGTCACGACGCATATGAGCCCCGCACCCCGAGCAAAGCCCCGGCTGCACGGGGTGATGGCCACTTGGCACAGTCTCTGCTCTACCCCTTGGGCAAGCGCATGCAGCGCGCCCTCTTCAAGGTAAACGCAGATGATTGACTGGCATATCGTGTGTGACTTCGACGGGACCATCACGCCCACCGATGTCATCGACAACGTCCTCCAACGCTTCGCCGGCCCCGAGTGGGAAACCATCGAGCAGCAATGGCTGGACGGGCATATCGGTTCACGCGAATGCCTGAGCCGCCAACTGGCGCTGATCAAGGCCACGCCCAGCGAATTGCTGACGTACTTCGACAGCGTCGAGATCGACCCGGATTTTCCGGATTTCGTCGATCACGTCCTCGGCCTGGGGGCGAGTCTGGAAGTGGTCAGCGACGGCATCGAACAAGGCATCGCGCGGATTCTGTCGCGCAACTATGTGACCTTGCTGCCGATCCTCGCCAACCGCCTGCGCCAGGTCGACCAGAACAGCTGGCGCATCGATTTTCCCTATTCAAGCGATGCCTGCCGCGCCGCGTCCGGCAACTGCAAGTGCAAATCCACCCCGCGCAACAAGCGGGTGCTGGTGATCGGCGACGGCAAGTCCGACATGTGCGTGGCCTCCACCGCTGACTTCGTGTTCGCCAAGGGCAGCCTCGCCGAGTACTGCGTCGCCAACGCCATCCCCCATGCGCGCTTCGACACCTTTGCCGAAGTGACGGCATTGCTGGCGCGGCTCCCGCAGAGCATTGCCGCCAACACATCCTCCTTTGCTACTGACTCCCAGGAACTCTTCCATCATGTCTGATATCCGCATCGCAACCGCCGAAGACCAGGTGCTTCTGGACAAAGAGGCCAAGTACTGCTCCTACGGCGATACCGTCCATTACATCGAGCCGCCGCGCATTTTCAGCCGCTGTGAAGGTTCCTACGTGTGGGACACCGAAGACCAGGCCTACCTCGACCTGCAAATGTGGTACTCGGCGGTCAACTTCGGCTACGCCAACCCGCGCCTGAACAATGCGCTGAAACAGCAGATCGATACCCTGCCGCAGATCGCCAGCCAGTACCTGCACAAGGGCAAGATCGAGTTGTCGGAAATGATCGCCGTCGACGCCAAGAACAAATTCGGCCTCGACGGCCGCGTGCACTTCAACGTCGGCGGTTCGCAATCGATTGAAGACTCCCTGAAGGTGGTGCGTAACGCCACCAACGGCAAGAGTTTGATGTTCGCCTTCGAAGGCGGCTATCACGGGCGCACCCTCGGCGCCTCGTCGATCACTTCCAGCTATCGCTACCGTCGCCGCTATGGCCACTTCGGCGAGCGTGCGCAGTTCATTCCGTTCCCTTACCACTTCCGCGGCCCCAAGGGCATGACCAAGGAAGAGTATGGCAGCCACTGCGTGCAGCAATTCGCGCGGCTGTTCGAGACCGAATACAACGGCGTGTGGGACCCGAAAGTCGGCCAGAGCGAATACGCCGCGTTCTACGTCGAGCCGATCCAGGGCACCGGCGGTTATGTGATCCCGCCGATGAACTTTTACCGCGAACTCAAGCAGGTACTGGATCAGCACGGCATTCTGCTGGTGTCCGATGAAATCCAAATGGGCTTCTACCGCACCGGCAAGCTGTGGTCGATCGAACACTTCGACGTGCAGCCGGATGTGATCGTGTTCGGCAAGGCGCTGACCAACGGGCTCAACCCCCTGGGCGGCATCTGGGCTCGCGAAGAGTTGATCAACCCGAAGATCTTCCCGCCAGGCTCGACCCACTCCACCTTCGCCTCCAACCCGCTGGGCACGGCGGTGGGTCTGGAAATGTTCAAGATGACCAACGAAGTCGACTACGGCGCGATGGTCATGGCCAAGGGCAAGTTCTTCCTTGAAGGTTTGCAGGATTTGCAGAAGCGTTTCCCGATCATCGGCGACGTGGACGGCCTGGGCCTGGCCCTGCGCTGCGAAATCTGCGGTCCGGATGGCTTCACCCCGGACAAGGCGACCCTGGACTACATGGTCGAGGAAGGCATGAAGGGCGATATGGTGGTCGACGGGCAGAAACTCGGCCTGATCCTCGACGTGGGCGGTTACTACAAAAACGTGATCACCCTGGCGCCGTCCTTGGAAATCAGCTACCCGGAAATCGAACTGGGCCTCAAGCTGCTGGAACAACTGCTGGTACGGGCGACCAAGCGGTGAACGGTCACGGGTTCGACCTCGGTGAAGGTGATGCCGGTTTCGTGCTCGGCAACGGTCCGGTCGGGGTCCTGTTGATCCACGGCCTGACCGGCACCCCGAATGAATTGCGCCAGGTCGCCAAGGGCCTGGCCAGGGACGGTACGTGCACGGTGTACGTGCCGACCCTGGCCGGACACTGCGGCGGCAACAGCGACTTGCAGGCCACCGGCTGGCGCGACTGGTACGAAGGCGTGCGCAAGACCTTCGTGCAGGTGCGCCAGCGGCATGGGCAAGTGTTCGTCGGTGGCTTGTCCATGGGCGCGGTGATGTCGATGTACCTGGCTTCGGAGCATCCGGGCCAGGTCGCCGGGCTGCTGATGTATTCCACCACCCTTAAGTACGATGGCTGGAGCATCAGCAAAATGGCGTTCATCACGCCGTTGCTGATCCGCATCCCGTTCGGCGTGCGCCTGTTCCGGTTTACTGAAAAGCCGCCCTACGGCATCAAGAACCAACGGTTACGGGCAATCGTCGAGCGGCAGATGAAGGAGGGTGAAAGCAGCGAGGCGGGGTTATTGACCATGGAAGGGGTGACGGTGCGCGAGTTGCACTGGATGAACGCCGTGGTGAAGAAACGCATGCCGTCGATCAACGTCCCGGCGCTCGTGCTGCATTCGATCGAAGACGACATCACCAGCCGCTGGAACGCCGACTACGTCGAGCGCTACCTGGGCGGACCGGTGACCAAGATCCTGCTGGACGACTGCTACCACATGATCACCGTCGACCTGCAATACCGGCGTGTGATCGAACTGAGCGCCGCTTTTATCCGCGAACGGGCGACCGACGATGTGTTGGCGTGTTGTGGTTAACGCGACGGGTGTGCTGAGCGGGCTCTGTGGCAAGCCTGCTCACCACTCGAACTGACCCAACCAGATCCTCAGCCAAAAAAGGGGAACACGTGATCACCACCCAAGCCTTTGCAACCATCCGGGCTCTGCAGCGCAGTGCCTGGAACGATTGTTTTCCCGGTGCGCTTGAAGATTGGGACTATTACGTCGCCGTGGAAAACGCCGCCGTCGAGGATTTCCAATGGCGCTACCTGGCCGTGTACGACAATGGAACGCTGGTGGCCGTGGCGCCGGCCTTTATTACCCATTACCGTCTCGACACCACCGTGTCCGGCGTTGGCAAGCGCTTGACCACGCGCCTGCAACGCCTGTGGCCGGGGGCGTTGCAGCTGGGGTTGTATGCCTTGGGCTCGCCGCTGGCCGAGCGCTGTGACGTCGGGTTTGCCAGCGAGGTACCGCAGGTGCGCCGCCCGCTGGTGCTCACGCATCTGCTGCAGGCCGCCCGACAGGACGCCGATGACCTCGGCATCGGCCTGCTGGCGGTCAAGGATGCCCCCAGCCACGACCCGCACTGGCGCGAAAGCTGCCGCGCCGCCGGTTTCCAGAGTATGCCGAGCCTGCCTACTGGCGTACTGCCGCTGCCCTATGGCTCGGTGGACGCCTACCTCGGTTCGTTGGGCAAATCCACGCGCAAGGATCTGCGCCGCAAACTGCGCGCGCCGGGGCCGCGGGTCGAATGGCGAGACAATATCGATGATGTGCTGCCCGAGGTCATGAGGCTGTACGAAGCCACGCTTACCCGCGCCGAGTTGCAGTTCGAGCGCCTGCCCGCCAGCTACTTCACCGGCGTGCTCGAACGCCTCGAAGGCCGCGCGGTCTGTGTGCTGTACTGGGTCGAGGAGCAATTGGTGGCGTTCAACCTGATCCTGATGGACGAACATCGGCTGGTGGACAAGTTCTTCGGGCATGACGTCGCCTTCACCCGCGACCACAACCTGTACTTTCGCAGTTGGCTGACCAATGTCGACTACTGTATTCAACACAAAATTGCAGCGTACGAGTGCGGGCAGGCCGGGTATGCCAGTAAGCTGCGCCTGGGCTGCAAGTTCCAGGGCAACCAGGTGTTCTTCCGGCACCGTAACCGCCTGGTCAACGGTCTGCTCGCGCTGGTAAAACTGTTTATCCGACCGGATCGTTCCGACCCTGCCATGGCTGCTGCAATAAGCGAATCCCGATGATCACCAAGACCCGCCAGAAAGCCCGTCCGTTTGCCATTTCGCGCTGGAGTGTCCAGCGCAAGCTGGTGCTGGCGTTCTGGTTGGTCAGTGTGATCCCCACCATGATCGCGGCGGAGCTGGCCGCCACCACGCTGTCGGAAATTTTCGACAGCAACGTGCGCATCTGGCTGCAGGAGTCGACCAAGATCGTCAAGGACGAGATCGGCGATATCCTTCACGACAACGCGCGCATGGCCAAGCTGTTCCTGCGCTACACCAGCCCGCCCGCGAGCAGACAGGCGGCCAAGCACGACCGGCTGACGGCGGACATTGCCGATGCCACCGACATCGATGTGGTCGCGCTGATTCGCGTCAGTGACAACAAACCGGTGTTCAGCACTGCCGCCGACGACATCGTCAAACAGATCAGCCTGGCCAGGAACACCGTCTTGCAGACCGTGCAGGTGGGCGGCGTGTCCACCGGCATCGTGGTCTCGACCTTCGAGACCACCCAGGACGGCGTGGATTACGTGCTGCTGGTCGGCACCTACCTGGACAGCAGCTTCCTCACCAGCGTGGCCGATGTGCATTCCCTCGACCTGCGGCTGTACCTGGCCAACCCGGAAGGGTTCTCGGAGATTTTCTCGACCCAGCGTTTCGAGGATCACCCCTCGCGGATCCCCAAGGATGTCGAGGCGGCGATGCGCAGCACGCGCCAACCCAGCGAGCAGTTCACCCATAACTACAGCGGGCTGTACTGGCCGATCTTCAACGATGCCGGCGAGTTGCAAGGCGTGATTTTCAGCGGGTTGCTGCGCCACACCAGCCTGGTGGGGCTGGTCAACCAGAGCAACCTGTTCGTGCTGATCTTCCTGCTCAGCTCGGCGCTGTCACTGGCCGCCGGGGTGCTGGTGTCGCGGCGCCTGACCCGGCCGCTGCGGGATTTGTCCCAGGGCGTGAGCGCGGTGATCTCCGGCGATTACGCACACCGCGTCGAGGTCAGCGGCGGCGATGAACTGGCGCAGTTGAGCAGCACCTTCAATCACATGACCGAGCGCCTGGGCGAATTGCACCAGCTCGAAGCCCAGTTGCGTCGCCGCGACCGCCTGCACGCGCTGGGCGAAGTCGCCATGGGCCTGGCTCACGAGATCCGCAACCCATTGGGCATCATCAAGACCGCCACCCAGTTGCTGCACCGTCGCGCCGACCTGCCGGCCGCCGACAAGCGCCACCTTGAATACGTGATCAGCGAAGTCAGCCGCATCAATGACCTGATCACCGAATTCCTCGACTTCGCCAAGCCCAACCCGCCGCTGCGCGTGGTACAGCCGGCGCGTGCACTGGTGGAGGAGATCCTCGGTTTCTGCGCGCCGGAACTGGCCACCCATAACATCGATGCGCAGATCGACGACCAGGCGCCGGGCGCGACGCTGTATGCCGACGCCCGGCAACTCAAGCAGGCCTGCCTCAACCTGATTATCAACGCCATCGACGCCATGCCCGACGGCGGGCGTTTGACCCTGGGCATCCGCAGCGTCGGCGAGAATACGGTCATCAGCATTGCCGACAGCGGCCAAGGCATTCCTGCCGAGATGATCGAGCGTATCTTTACGCCGTTCGTCACCACCAAGGCCTCCGGCACCGGGCTGGGCCTGGCCAAGGTCTATTCGATCATGGAAAGTCACGACGCCAGCATTGAATGCACAAGTGAGAAAGAGGCCGGCGCCACGTTCAGCCTGTACATTCCGGCGCGGGGCGAAGACGAGGAGGACAGTCATGACGCATAACGTATTAGTGGTCGACGATGAGCCCAAACTGTGTGATTTGCTCGCCTCGGCCCTGGGCCAGAACGGCATTCAAGTATTCACCGCTGGCAACGGCCTGCACGCGCTCAAGGTGTTGGAGCAGGAAGACATCGACCTGGTGATCAGCGACTGGCGCATGCCGGGCATGGACGGTGCGGCGCTGCTGGCGGAAATCAAAACGCGCTACCCCCAGGTGCCGGTGATCGTGATGACTGCCTACAGCACGGTGAAAAACGCTGTGCAGTCGATGCGTAACGGTGCCTACGACTACATCGCCAAGCCGTTCGATATCGACGAACTCGATATCACCGTGGCCAAAGCGCTACAGTTTCGCGACATCCTGCGCGACAACGCACGCCTGCGCGCCGAGCTGGATGAGCATGCGCAGTTCGACAGCCTGGTGGGCGACAGCCCGGCGTTTCGCAAGGTGCTGCAGGCGGTGGATTCGGTGCGCGACAGCAGCGCCACCATCCTGCTGACTGGCGAGAGCGGTACCGGCAAGGAAATGGTGGCCCGCGCCATTCACAAGCACGGTAGCCGTGCCGACCAACCGTTCGTGGCGGTCAACTGCGCGGCGATTCCCGAAGGCCTGCTGGAGAGCGAGATGTTCGGGCATCGCAAGGGCGCGTTCACCGGCGCGGTGTCGGATCGGGTCGGGCGCTTCCAGCAGGCGGACAAGGGCACGCTGTTTCTGGATGAAGTGGGCGATATGCCCCTGGCGTTGCAGGCCAAGATCCTGCGCGCCTTGCAGGAGCGGGTGATCGAGCCGGTGGGTGACCCGCGCGAGCGCAAGGTGGACGTGCGCGTAATCGCCGCCACCAATAAAAACCTGCTGGAGGCGGTGGCCAACAAGGAGTTTCGCGAAGACCTGTATTACCGCCTCAATGTGTTCCCGATCCCGCTGCCGGCCCTGCGCGAGCGGGTGGAAGACATCGCACCCCTGGCCCGGCATTTCGCCCAGGCGCTGAGCGCCACGGCGGGCAAGCGGATCACCGGCTTCAGCCCTGAGGCGTTGCAGGCCATGGCGGCTTATCACTGGCCGGGCAATATCCGTGAACTGCAGAACTGCGTGGAACGCGCGACCATTGTGGCCGCCACGCCGGTGATCGAAGACATTGATTTGCCGGGTTATCTGTTTGCGTCCAAGCCGAGCGAGGGCGGCGTGACGACGATTCTCAGCGACGGACCGGGCATTCCCCAGGACCTGGATGCGGCGCTGGCCGAGGTCGAGAAAGCCTACATCCTCGCGGCGTTGCAGGAGAGCAACGGCGTGCAGGCCGCGGCGGCGGCCAAGATCGGGATTTCCGAGAGAAGCTTCTGGTATCGGTTGAAGAAGCTGGGCATCCAGGTCGACAAGATCGTCCGTTGACTCAACCGGGATAAAACTGTGGGAGGGGGCTTGCCCCCGATTGCAGTGGCCCAGTTACAGATGAGCTGACTGTCACACAGCTATCGGGGGCAAGCCCCCTCCCACAGTTTTTGACCGAGTCCGGTCAGGTATGGAGGCGTACCCAGATGCTCACCAGGATTGTGGCGGCCATCAGCCAAGCCAGCGCCGCCACGGCTAAAGAAGCTTCCAGGCGCATTCGGTCCACCATCACATACAACGCAGCCAGGTACACAAAGTACGGAATGATCGACCACATGCCGAACAGGATGGTGGTCTTCAAGTCTTCCACCGAGCGGCCTTTGCCGACGATGTAGTGGGCGATCAGCGCAAAGGTCGGGAACAGCGGCACCAGCCCGGCGATGTAATAGTTTTTGGTCTTGGCCAGCGCGGCCAGTATCAGCACCACCGCCGCGCCCAGGGCGGCCTTCAGAAACAGATCCATCAGTGGCTCAACCCGTATTTTTTGACCTTGTCGAACAGCGTGGTCTTGGCCATTCCCAATTCCTGGCTGGCCTGTGTGAGGTTGCCGCCGCTGCGTTGCAGGGCGTCCATCAGCAGGTTGCGTTCAAAGGCTTCCACCGCCTCGGTAAAGGCCAACCCCTGGCCGCCGCTGCCGGTGCCGCTTTTCTTGAACGCGGGCAGGCCCAGGGCGAAGCGTTCGGCGACGTTGCGCAGTTCGCGGACATTGCCGGGCCAGTCGTGGCTCATCAGGCTGGACAGGGTCTGGTTGTCCAGCTCCGGCGCCGTGCGGTCGAAGCGCAGGGACGACTGCTGCAGGAAATGTTCGAACAGTTGCAGGATGTCTTCGCGGCGCTCGCGCAGGGGCGGCAGCTCCAGGGTCACCACGTTGAGGCGGTAATACAGGTCGCTGCGAAACTGACCGGCGCGGCTCAGTTCGTCCAGATCGGATTTAGTGGCCGCAATGACCCGGCAATCCACCGCCACGCTCTGGTTGGACCCCAGCCGTTCCAGGGTGCGTTCCTGCAGGACCCGCAGTAATTTGATCTGCAGGTTGATCGGCATGCTTTCCACTTCATCGAGAAACAGCGTGCCTTCGTGGGCGTGTTCGATCTTGCCGATGCGTCGCTTGCCCGCGCCGGTGAAGGCATTGGCCTCGTGGCCGAAAATCTCGCTTTCGAAGAGGTTTTCCGGCAGGCCACCGCAGTTCAGGGCGACAAATTGGTGGGCGTGACGCCGGCTGAAATCGTGCAGGCAACGGGCGACCAGTTCCTTGCCGGTACCGGTTTCGCCTTCGATCAGCACGTTGGCCGACGTGTCGGCGACGTTGGCGATCAGCTCGCGCAGGTTCTGCATGGCCGGCGAGCGCCCGATGATGCGGCCTTCCAGGGAGTCGCGCTCGGCCAGTTGACGACGCAGCGCCCAGACTTCCCGCGCCAGCCCGCGCTGCTCCAGGGCGCGTCGGGCGACGTCCACCAGGCGTTCGGGGGAGAAGGGTTTTTCCATGAAGTCATAAGCGCCGTTGCGCATTGCGCCGACGGCCATGGAAATATCGCCATGCCCGGTGATCAGCACCACCGGCAGGCTTTTATCCAGCGCCTTGAGGCGGGTGAGCAGCTCCAGGCCGTCGATGCCCGGCAGGCGAATATCGCTGATGACAATGCCGGCGAAGTTCTCGCCGACGCGCTTCAAGGCTTCCTCGGCGCTGCCCACGCCCACGCTGGTGATGTCCTCCAGCGCCAGGGCCTGCTGGCAACCGAGCAGCACATGGGGGTCGTCTTCGACGATCAGGACGGTGAGGTCATTGCGGTCTGTATTCATGTCGACTCAGTGGGTTGAGCGCCCGCCAACGGCAGGCTCAGGACAAAGGCCGTACCACCGCTGGCCGGATGCTCCACGGCGAGGTTGCCACCCGTGGCGGCCGCCAGGCTGGCCGACAGGGTCAGGCCCAGGCCCAGGCCCTGTTCGCCGGGTTTGGTGGTAAAGAACGGTTCGAACAAATGCTTGCGCGCCTCGGGGTCGATGCCGTGGCCATTGTCGCGCACCTGCAGGCGGTACTTGCCCTCGCTGCCGCTGCCTTCCAGCCACAGTTCGGGGGCCGGTTGCGCCTGCATGGCGTCAAGGGCGTTGCCGATCAGGTTGACCAGGATCTGCTCCAGGCGGGTCTGATCGATCTGCAAGGCAGCGTCGGCGAAGTCTCGGTGCAGGGTCAGCGGCAAGTTGTCCAGACGCGCGCCCAGCACCTGGAACGCGGCGTCCACCGCTTTGGCCAGGCTGGCCTCGCCCTGGTCATCACCGCGCCGGGCAAAGGAGCGCAGGCTGGCGGTGATGCGGCCCATGCGGTCGATCAGTTCGTTGATGGTTTTGAGGTTGGCGCTGGCGGTGTCCAGCGCGCCGCGCTCAAGAAAACGCACAGTGTTGCCGGACAACGTGCGCAGCGCGGCCAATGGCTGGTTGAGTTCATGGGCGATGCTGGTGGACATCTGGCCGATGGCCGCGAGTTTGCCGGCCTGTACCAGTTCATCCTGGGCACGGCGCAGGGTTTCTTCGGCCTGGCGCCGTTCGCGGATCTGCCCCTTGAGCCGTTCGTTGCTGGCGCGCAGGTCGGTGGTGCGTTCGGCAATCCTGCGCTCCAGCTGGCTGTTGGCTTCCTGCAAGGCTTCCCGCGCGGCGAGGCGGGTGGCGATGACCTTGCGTCGCTCGTTCCAGGCGATCAGCAGGAAGGCGACCAGGCCGAAGGCCACTGCCACCAGGATGCCCTGGTTGATGGCCGCGCGACGCAGGTCGTTGAGCGGGGTGAGCAGGGTAAAGCTCCACGGTGTGTCGTTGAGCGGACGAGTCTGCGCCAGGTAGCTGACGGCGTGCTCGTCATTGACCACTTCGCTGTTGGCCGGGAAGGTCAGTTTTTCGGTGCCTTCCTTCAAACGCTCGCGGGCCAGGGGCTCCAGCTCGTTCAAGGTGGCCCAGTAGTATTGCAGGCTGTGGGCCAGGCGTTCCTTGACCTCATCGCTCAGGGGGCGCACGGCCTTGAGACGGCGGGCCGGGTCGCTGGAGAGGATGATGATGCCGTTCTCGTCGCTCACGAATGCTTCGAGGCGCGCGCGCTGCCAGCGTTCTTCGAGGGCTTCGAGGCGCACTTTGACCACGGCGACGCCGATGATCTTGCCGTGCTCTTCCAGGCCATGGGCGAGGTAATAGCCGGGCTCGCCGTTGGTGCTGCCGATGCCGTAGAAACGGCCGGGCTGGCCGCGCACGGCGTTCTGGAAATAGGCGCGGAAAGACAGGTCTTCACCCTGGTAACTGTCGGCATCGCGCCAATTACTGGTGGCGAGCACGCGGCCAGTGGTGTCCATCACGTAGATGGCGCGGCTGCGGCTGCGACGGTTCAGGCCTTCGAGGTATTCGTTGACGGCTTTGCGGGTTTCCTGATTCGGATCGGCCAGCAGTGTGGAGACGCTGGTTTCCAGCTCCAGCAGACTGGGCAGGTAGGTGTACTTGCTGATCTCGCTTTCGACGGTGCGGGCATGCAGTTCCAGTTGGCGCTCGCCATTGTCACTGAGGGTGCGGATGCCATAGTACTCGCTGATCCAGAAGCCGATGTAACCCAGGCCGACCATCAGGGCGATGATCAACGGCGGCAGGAACAACTGGCGAATCAGACGAGGTTTCACGGCAAGTGATGGCGGTGCGGCGCGAAATTGGTTGGGGTCGCATTTCATCACAGATGCCTTGGGTCAACCAGAGCTGCCATGTAGGAGGGGACTTGCCCCCTCCCACACTGGCTCGGGCTTAATTGCTTAGTGCTGCAGGATTTTCTCGAGGAAGTGCTGCGCGCGCTCCGAGCGGGCGCTGATGTCGCCGAAGAACTCTTCCTTCGGGCAGTCTTCGATGATCTTGCCGGCGTCCATGAAGATCACGCGGTCGGCCACTTTACGCGCGAAGCCCATTTCGTGGGTCACGCACATCATGGTCATGCCTTCCTGGGCCAACTGCACCATCACGTCCAACACTTCGTTGACCATTTCCGGGTCCAACGCCGAGGTCGGTTCGTCGAACAGCATGACGATCGGGTCCATGGCCAGGGCGCGGGCAATCGCCACACGTTGCTGCTGGCCACCGGAGAGCTGGCCAGGGTGCTTGTGGGCGTGTGCCGACAGGCCGACGCGCTCAAGCAGTTGCAGGCCTTTCTTGGTGGCCTCTTCCTTGCTGCGGCCGAGCACCTTGATCTGCGCGATGGTCAGGTTTTCGGTGATGGTCAGGTGCGGGAACAGCTCGAAGTGCTGGAACACCATACCGACGCGCGAGCGCAGTTTCGGCAGGTTGGTCTTCGGGTCGGCGATGGAGGTGCCATCGACGACGATGTCGCCTTTCTGGAACGGTTCCAGCGCATTCACGCACTTGATCAGGGTGGATTTGCCCGAGCCGGACGGCCCGCACACCACGATCACTTCGCCTTTTTTAACCTCGGTGCTGCAATCGGTCAGCACCTGGAAGTCGCCATACCACTTGTTGATGTTCTTGATAGAGATCATACGGCAAACCTTTTTTGCAGACGCTTGACCAGCAGCGAGGCGGAAAAGCTGATGATGAAGTAGACGACACCGGCGAAGATCAGGAACTCATTGGAGCGGCCGATGATGTCGCCGTTGGAGCGGGCGGAGTTGAGGAAGTCCACCAGGCCCACGGTGTAGACCAGCGAGGTGTCCTGGAACAGGATGATCGACTGTTGCAGCAGCAACGGGGTCATCTTGCGGAACGCCTGGGGCAGGATGATCAGGCGCATGGTCTGGCCATAGGTCATGCCCATCGCCTGCGCCGCCGCCATCTGGCCCTTGGGGATCGACTGCACGCCGGCCCGCACGATTTCACAGAAGTACGCGGCTTCGAACATCATGAAGGCCACGACGCAGGAGGTGAACGCACCGATCGGGGTGTCTTCTCCGGTGATCCAGCGCAGCACGAACGGCACCGCGAGGTAGAACCAGGTAATCACCAGCAACAGGGGGATCGAGCGGAAATAGTTCACATAGGCGCCGGCCAGCCGCGACAGCAGTTTGCTGGACGACAGGCGCATCAGCGCGAGGAGCGTGCCCAGGATAATGCCGCCGACCACGCCCATGACCATCAGCTTCAAGGTCATGACCATGCCGTTCCACAGGCCCGGTATGGCGGGGATGATGCCGCTGAAATCGAGTTCCATTATTTACCCCCCACGGAGATCAGGCCGGGCACTGCGACTTTCTTCTCGACCAGGCGCATCAGCAGCATCAGGCTCATGTTCAGGGTGAAGTAGATCAGCGTGGCCAGGGTGAAGGCTTCGAACAGGTTGGCCGAGAACTCGGCGGTCTGTTTGGTTTGCGCCAGCAGTTCCATCAGGCCGATCAAGGACGCCACGGAGGAGTTCTTGAACACGTTGAGGAATTCCGAGGTGAGCGGCGGAATGATGATGCGGTAGGCCTGGGGCAGCAGCACGTTCCAGTAGATCTGGGGCAGCTTGAAGCCCATGGCGCGCGCGGCGGATTCCTGGCCACGCGGCAGCGCCTGGATACCGGTGCGCACTTGCTCGCACACACGGGCGGCGGTGAACAGGCCCAGGCACACGACGACGCTCAGGTAGGCCGAGGTGGTCGGGTTCAGGTCCTGCTTGTACCAGTCCTGCAGGTTCTGCGGCAGCAGGTCGGGCACCAGGAAGTACCAGATGAACAGCTGCACCAGCAGCGGTACGTTGCGGAACAGCTCCACGTAGCAGGTCGCGATGCCCGATACCAAACGGTTCGGCACGGTGCGCATGACCCCCAGAATGGAGCCCAGCAGCAAAGCGATGATCCATGCCACGACAGCTATGGCGATGGTCCAGCCCAAACCGGCGATGTACCAGTCGAGATAGGTCTCGCTGCCCACGCCGGTGGACTTGAAGAACACGCCCCAGTCCCAGTTGTAATTCATTAGGGTCTCCCCTCGAAATCGATCGATGTACAAGCACCCGCTTGGGGAAAATCCATTCCCGCCTGACGTTGAACGCCAGGCACACGCGATCGGCTCGAAAACCGCCAGGTCGAGTGTTCCAAGTTAAAACCAGCAGGTAGTAGCAGACGCCTGAGGGAGGGTTGGCTCCCTCAGGAGATAAGGTTAGTCAGCTTTTAGATCTTTACTTCCGGAGCCGGCTTGTCGGTCGGGTTCTTAATCAGTTCCTTGACCTTGTCGCTCATCGGGAAGTTGAGGTTCAGGCCTTTTGGTGGAACCGGGCTTTCGAACCATTTGGCGTAGATCTTGTTGATCTCACCGGATTTGTACAGGCCGATGATGGCGTCATCCACGGCTTTCTTGAACGCTGGATCGTCTTTGCGGACCATGCAGGCGTAGGCTTCGAAAGACTGTGGGGTACCGGTGATGACCCAGTCATCCGGCTTCTTGGCCTTGGCTTCTTCGCCGGCCAGCAGGGCGTCGTCCATCATGAACGCTACCGCGCGACCACCTTCGAGCATCTGGAAGGATTCGCCATGGTCTTTGGCGGAGATGACGTTCATGCCCATCTGCTTGTCGGCGTTCATCGACTTGATGATGCGCTCGGACGTGGTACCGGCGGTGGTCACCACGTTCTTGCCTTTAAGGTCGGCGAAGTCGGCGTAGCTTGGCTTGCCGTCCTTGTCCTTTTTGACCAGCAGGCGCGTGCCGATTTCGAAGATGTTGGTGGTGAAGGCGACTTGTTGGGCGCGTTCGGCGTTGTTGGTGGTGGAACCGCACTCGATGTCGACGGTGCCGTTCTGAACCAGTGGAATACGGGTCTGCGAAGTTACCAGGTTGTACTTGGCCTGCAGATCGGGTTTGTTCAGGTCTTTTTTCAGGGCTTCAACGATGGCCAGCTGAATGTCGTGGGAGTAGCCCACAGGTTTGCCCGAACCATCCGCGATATAGGAAAACGGGATGGAGCTGTCGCGGTGCCCGAGGGTGATGGTGCCGGAGTCGTTGATTTTCTTCAGAGTGCCGGTGAGTTCGGCGGCAAAAACTGGAGTGCTGATCAGAGCAGCAGCGATAGCTGCGCCCAGGATATGGGGAACGATGCGCATCAATACTTCCTCGACATTTGTTTTTTTTATGAAGCCAGCTAAACGGCTCTCTTGTACAGCGAATGTCCGTGACGGCTCCTGAGGCGTCTCGGCAATCGTCCAAGAGTGTAGAGCATGAGTCGTGCCAGGCTCGAAACAAAAGCTTAAATATATGATTTACATAAAGATTAAGTTTGTATGATAGGTTTTTTCCAGCGCTGCGATCCGGCAAACCGAATAGCTCGGGGTGTGGCGTTCGGAAATCCGAATGGTCCTGCAGTGGCCCGGGTACGAATTCCTACGTGAGCACTGCAAAAACGCCGCGTTTATTCCGAATAAACGCGGCCTTCCGGGGGGAGCGAGCAAGCTCGCTCAGTACAGCGCGGTCATCAGGCCGCTTCGATCTTGCTGCGGTTCTGCTCAACCTTGGAGAGGTAACGCCGTACGCCTTCCTGTTCCTGTTCGGTGGTGAACAGGCCGAGCTTAGTCCGGCGCCACAGGATGTCATGGGCCTGGGTGGCCCATTCTTCAGCGCACAGGTAGTCGACTTCGCGGGTGTACAGGCCACCGCCCAAGTGCTCGCCCAGGTCGGCCAGGGATTGCACGCCCTCCAGCAGGCGCCAGGTGCGGCTGCCGTAGGTGGTGGACCAGCGACGCGCAATCTCGCTCGGCACCCAGTCGAACCTGGCGCGAATCGCCTCGGCCAGCGCTTCGGGCGTGCTCATGTCTTCGCCGCCCGGCAGGCTGGCCGTGGCGGTCCAGCTCGGGCGCATCTGCGTGAAGTACGGCGCCAGTTGGGCCATGGCCGATTCGGCGAGCTTGCGGTAAGTGGTCAGCTTGCCACCGAACACGGACAGGATAGGCGCCTCGCCGGTGCCCCCGGACAGTGCCAGGGTGTAGTCGCGGGTAATTGCCGACGGATTGTCCGACTCGTCGTTGCACAGCGGGCGCACGCCGGAGTAGGTGTGCACGATGTCATCGCGGCTCAGTTGCTTCTTGAAGTGAGCGTTGACCACTTGAAGCATGTAGTCGGTTTCGCCCTCCGTGATCGCCACTTTCGCCGGGTCGCCGGTGTATTCGCGGTCGGTGGTGCCGATGATGGTCAAGTGGTTCAGGTAAGGAATGGTGAAAACGATACGCTGGTCTTCGTTCTGCAGGATGTGCGCGTGAGCGCCTTCGTACAGTTTTGGCACGATCAGGTGGCTGCCCTGAATCAGACGAATGCCGTAGGGCGAATCCAGTTTCAGGTCGTCCTTGATGAACTTGGCCACCCATGGGCCGGCAGCATTCACCAACGCGCGCGCGCGGATCGAGAACAGGCTGCCGTCGGCACGTTCCATGTTCATTTCCCACAGGCCCTTGCTGCGATGGGCGCTGATGCAACGGGTCTGAGTGTGGATATGGGCGCCTTTTTCACGGGCGGCCATGGCGTTGAGCACTACCAGCCGGGCATCGTCGACCCAGCAGTCGGAATACTCGAAACCCTTGGTGATTTCGCTTTTCAGCGGGCTGTCCGGGCCGAACTTCAGGCTCTTGGAGCCCGCGAGTTTTTCGCGCTTGCCCAGGTGGTCATAGAGGAACAGCCCGGCACGAATCATCCACGCCGGGCGCAGGTGCGGGCGGTGCGGCAGGACAAAACGCATTTGCTTGACGATGTGCGGCGCCTTGGCCAGCAGCACTTCGCGTTCGGCCAGGGCTTCACGCACCAGGCGGAATTCGTAATGCTCGAGGTAGCGCAGGCCGCCGTGGATCAACTTACTGCTGGCGGAAGAGGTGTGGCTGGCCAAGTCATCCTTTTCGCAAAGGAATACCGACAGCCCGCGACCGGCTGCGTCTGCTGCAATGCCGACGCCATTGATCCCGCCACCGATCACGGCAACGTCATAGACTTCGGCAAGCGGTGGAGCAGGCAAGGTAGAAGGGTTCATCGGCTGGCCTCGCGATCTTTTCGTATTGGAATTCGAACATTAATGTTCATTTGCGAAAATGGTAGCTGATAAACGCGGGCACAGCCACCCGACTTCGATTGAAAAAACTCATCGAAGGGCGAGGAAAGGAAAATTTGTGAACATGAGCCTGTATCAGGCTCAACCTATGTGGGGCGGATCGATCGCTTTCGGGGGCAAGCCCCCTCCCACATTTTGGTGGGTGAACCCATTCGAGGTGGGAGAGGGTCCTACACGACTTCCAGCCGAACCTTATGCTGATTCAGCAACTGCACCAGCGCCGGCACCGGCTCCTGATCAGTTACCAGGCAATCCACCAGGCTGATTGGCCCCAGGCGAATCATGGCATTGCGCCCGAATTTGCTGGAATCCGCCGCCAGTATCACTTGCCGCGCATTGGCGATGATCGCCTGGGACACGCGCACTTCCTGGTAATCGAAGTCCAGCAGGCTGCCGTCCTCGTCGATGCCGCTGATGCCCACCAGCGCGAAGTCGACCTTGAACTGATTGATGAAATCCACGCTTGGCTGGCCCACCACGCCGCCGTCGCGTCGCACATTGCCGCCGGTGAGCAGCACGTCGAAGTCGTCCTTGGCGCTGAGCATGGTGGCAACGTTGAGGTTGTTGGTGATGATTTTCAGATGGTTGTGGTTCAGCAGCGCACGGGCAATGGATTCGGTGGTGGTGCCGATATTGATGAACAGCGAGGCGTGATCGGGGATCTGGGCGGCGATGGCTTCGCCGATGCGTTGTTTTTCATCGCGCATCTGATCGGCACGCATGGCGTACGCAGTGTTTTCGACGCTGGAGTCATAGGCCGCGCCGCCGTGGTAGCGGCGCAGCAGATTGGCGTCCGCCAGTTGATTGATATCGCGGCGGATGGTTTGCGGGGTGACAACGAACAACTGCGCCATTTCCTCGATACTGACGTAGCCGCGCTCGCGGACCAGTTCGAGGATTTGTTGCTGGCGGGGAGGCAGATTCATGGGGCGTCCTTTGGGCTGCCATACAAAAGTGGCCCATGATGACGCAGGAATCTGCTCCCTGCCAGTTACAACCCGACGTTGGCTTATTCAGCGCCTTCGTGGGGCTCCCAGTCACGGGTGCGGCTGACCGCTTTCTGCCAGCCGACGTAGAGCTTTTCCTTTTCCTTTTCGTCCAGCTGAGGTTCGAATTCGCGCTCGATCACCGCCTTGCCACGCAACTCGTCCAGGCTGCCCCAGAAGCCGCAGGCCAGGCCGGCCAGGTATGCGGCGCCAAGGGCTGTGGTTTCGCGCATTTGCGGGCGCTCCACCTGGGTGCCGAGGATGTCGGCCTGGAACTGCATCAGGAAGTTGTTGGCCACCGCGCCGCCATCCACGCGCAGGGCTTTGAGGCGTTCGCCGGAATCCTGCTGCATGGCGTCCAGTACGTCGCGGGTCTGGTAGGCAATCGACTCCAGGGCGGCACGAATAATGTGATCCACACGTACGCCACGGGTCAGGCCGAACAACGCGCCACGGGCATAGGGGTCCCAATACGGTGCGCCCAGGCCGGTGAATGCCGGCACCAGGTACACGCCGTTGCTGTCCTTGACCTTGCCGGCAAAGTATTCGGTGTCATGGGCATCGTTGATGATCTTCAGCTCATCGCGCAGCCACTGCACGGTGGAACCGCCGTTGAACACGGCGCCTTCCAGGGCGTAGGCCACTTCGCCACGCGGGCCGCAGGCGATGGTGGTGAGCATGCCGTGCTTGGATTTCACGGCCTTGTCACCGGTGTTCATCAGCAGGAAGCAGCCGGTGCCATAAGTATTCTTGGCCTGGCCGGCTTCCACGCACATCTGGCCGAACAGCGCGGCCTGCTGGTCACCGGCGATGCCGCCGATGGCGATGCCGCTTTTGGTGCGGCCGTAGATTTCCGACGAGGACTTCACTTCCGGCAGCATTTCGCGCGGGATGTCGAGGATCTCCAGCATCTTCGCGTCCCACTCCAGCGAGTGGATGTTGAAGAGCATGGTGCGCGAGGCGTTGGTGTAGTCGGTGACGTGGGTTTTGCCGCCGGTAAATTTCCAGATCAGCCAGCTGTCGACGGTGCCGAACAGCAGTTCGCCGTTGCGTGCACGCTCGCGGCTGCCTTCGACGTTGTCGAGGATCCACTTGAGCTTGGTGCCGGAGAAGTACGGGTCGGTGACCAGGCCGGTAGTGTCGCTGATGTACTGTTCGTGACCGTCGCGCTTGAGCTGTTGGCAGATCTCGGTGCTGCGACGGCACTGCCAGACGATAGCGTTGTAGATCGGGCGGCCGGTGACTTTGTCCCAGACCACCGTGGTTTCCCGCTGGTTGGTAATGCCGATGGCGGCAACCTGGTCATGGTGCAGGCCGGCCTGGGCCAGCGCTTCGACCATCACCGCGCTCTGAGTTGCGAAGATTTCCATCGGGTCGTGTTCGACCCAGCCCGCCTGCGGATAATGCTGGGCAAACTCGCGCTGGGCGGTGCAAACCACGTTGGCGTCACGATCAAAGATGATTGCCCGCGAACTGGTGGTGCCCTGGTCGAGGGCAATGATGTAGTTCTTATTCTGAAGGTCGGTCATGTCGATTGCCTTGAACGAAATAGGAAGTCAAAAACCAGCCTGGGCCGCGAAGGGCAGGGCGCCAGGCCGGCGCTTTCAGGAAATACGGGTATTACCGTTGACAGCCGTGTCAGGTGTTTCAATTACCGCAGGCGCGGCGCTTGGCAGATGGCGGGCAATCAGCCCGCGATAGGCAGCGGCACCGAGGCATGCACCCACAATCGGCGCGAAGATCGGCACCAGGAAGTAAGGAATATCGCGTCCGCCAGTAAGGGCCATTTCACCCCAGCCGGCGAAAAAGGTCATCAGCTTCGGCCCCAGATCTCGCGCCGGGTTCATTGCGAAACCGGTCAGTGGTCCCATGGAGCTGCCGATCACCGCGATCAACAAACCGATCAGCAGCGGCGCCAGCGGGCCGCGTGGCAGGCCATTGTTGTCATCGGTCAGGGCCATGATCACGCCCATCAGGATGGCGGTGATGACCATTTCCACCAGGAATGCCTGGGCGGTACTCAGCAGGGCGTGGGGGTAGGTAGAGAACACCGACGCCAGTTCGAGGCTGGCTTGAGTGCCGCGCACCAGGTGATGGGTTTGTTCGTAATCGAAAAACAGATTGCTGTAGAGGGTGTACACCAGGGCGGCGGAGCAGAAAGCGCCGGCGATCTGGGCGAGGATATAGAACGGCAGTTTGCGCTTGTCGAAATCAGCGAACAGGCACAGGGCGATACTGACCGCCGGGTTGAGGTGGGCGCCGGAAATCCCGGCGCTCAGGTAGATCGCCATGCTCACGCCGACCCCCCAGATGATGCTGATTTCCCACAAGCCAAAGCTGGCGCCCGCAACCTTGAGCGCAGCGACGCAACCGGTACCGAAGAAGATCAGAAGCGCAGTGCCCAGAAACTCGGCCATGCATTGGCTTGAAAGTGAAGGCTGTTGAAGAGCAGTTGTCATGGAAAACCTCAATTGTTTTTCTTGTCTGGCGTTTGGCCTCGTTGGGCCTGGCGCGATTTTCACCGTGGCGGGGATCCCCATCTCCGTCACGGCTTACTGCTCGAATGCGTAGGATTATTTCCACGGTATTCGGAAACGAAAAAATATAGACAAGAATGACCGCTGTCAAAGGTCGAAAGTGAACTGTCAGTCACTTTCAAACTATTGGTCTGATGAATGATCACGTCGCCGTAGCGTGGCGCGTGCCAAGGCAGGCGGCGCACTAGAGCGTTTTGTGCGGGGTTGGCTTAGAATTGGCCATCCGTTCGCCACGCCTGGAGCGTCCATGACCCCTGCATTGGATCTGTTGAAAAAAGTTCGCGCCGAACATCGCATTCACAGTTACGAACACGACCCCAAGGCCGCCTCCTATGGGCTGGAGGCCGCAGAGAAATTGGGCCTTGACCCGGCGCAGGTGTTCAAGACGCTGCTGGCCAGCAGCGAGAAAGGCGAGTTACTGGTGGCCGTAGTACCGGTCGTCGGAAGTCTGGACTTAAAGGCACTGGCTCATGCGGCGGGGGTCAAGAAAGTCGAAATGGCCGATCCTGCGGCGGCGCAGCGTTCGACCGGTTATTTGCTGGGCGGCATCAGCCCGCTGGGGCAGAAAAAACGCTTGCGTACGTTTATCGATGTGACGGCGCAGCCGTTCGCGACGATTTTTGTCAGTGCGGGCAGGAGAGGGCTGGAAGTGGAGTTGCCCGCCGCGGTGCTGGCGGAACATACCCAGGCCAAGTTCGCCGAGATTGGCCGGACGTAATTCAAGTAGCCGGGAATCCAATGTGGGAGGGACGTTCCGCCCTCCCACCTATTTATCAACTGACAGGGCTGTAGCGCCGTACGCCGGATTCGACTTGCGGAATCTGCGCCGCAACGCTGCCTGACGCCTGGAACAGCACCAGGTGTTCAGCCGCAACACGAATGCCCACCTCCGTGCCCACCTGATGATCGGCATGGCTGGGAAAAATCGACTCCAGCTGTGCGCCGGTCGGCAGTTGCAGGCGGTACAACGTCGATGCACCGAGGAAAGTCTTGCCGACAATCCTTGCCTTCAACGCGCTGTCCGGCGCATAGACGATGTCATCCGGGCGCAGCAACACATCCACTGCGCCTCCGGTGGGCCATGTGTAGGCACGGTTGCCGCGCAGGTCGCCCAGTTCGGTACTCACGGATTCCGGCGAACTCAACTGCCCGCGAATGAAGTAGCCCTGGCCGATAAAGCTGGCCACATAAGGCGTCTGCGGTTCGTGATAGAGGTTATAGGGCGTGTCCCACTGCTCGAGGCGGCCTTCTTTGAACACACCTACCTGATCGCTCACGGCGAAGGCTTCTTCCTGGTCATGGGTGACCAGGATCGCACTGGTGCCGCGCGCCTTGAGGATATCGCGCACCTCATGGCTGAGTTTGCGGCGCAATTCGCCATCAAGGTTGGAGAACGGTTCGTCCAGCAGCAGCAATTGCGGCTCCGGCGCCAAGGCGCGGGCCAGGGCCACGCGTTGTTGCTGACCGCCGGAAAGCTCGTGGGGGAAGCGCTTGCCCAGGTTTTTCAGATTGACCAGTTCCAACAGCTCGGCGACCACGCGTTCTTTGTGCGGATGCTTGCGAATGCCAAAGGCAATGTTGTCGGCCACGCTCAGATGAGGAAACAGCGCGTAGTCCTGGAACACCATGCCGATGCGACGTTTCTCCGGAGCGAGTGTGAAGCCGGCACTGGAGATGACCTCGCCCGCCAGGCTTATTTCGCCCTCGTGCACCGGCTCGAACCCGGCAATTGCACGAAGCGTGGTGGTTTTGCCGCAGCCAGAGGAGCCTAGGAGGCAGCCGATGTCACCGGCATTGAGGTGCAGGTTGAGGTTCTGCACCACCCGTTGGTCTTGATAGCCGCATGCCAGGTTGCGCAGGTTCAGCAGTAATGAATGGCTCATGCGTGGTGGTACGCCGGCTCGACCAGGAATTCGAGCAGCGCCTTTTGCGCATGCAGGCGGTTTTCAGCCTGATCCCAGGCGACCGAACGCGGGTCGTCGAGCAGGTCGAGGCTGATTTCTTCGCCACGGTGCGCGGGCAGACAGTGCATGAACAGCACGTCCGTCGCGGCCAGATCGAGCAGGTCGCGGTTGACCTGATAGGGCGCGAACAGGGCCATGCGCTTGGCGGTTTCGTCTTCCTGGCCCATGGAGGTCCAGACGTCGGTGGTCACCAGATGGGCGCCGACCACGGCGTCTTTCGGATCGCGCAGCAACTGTACGCGCCCATCGGCCTTGGCCAGGAACTGGGCATTGGGTTCGAAACCTTCCGGGCACGCGATGCGCAGATGGAAGTCGAACTGGATCGCCGCTTCTATATAGCTGTTGCACATGTTGTTGCCATCGCCGATCCAGGCCACGGTCTTGCCCTGGATTGAGCCACGGTGTTCAAGGAACGTTTGCATGTCGGCCAGCAACTGGCAGGGGTGCAGGTCATCGGACAGGCCGTTGATTACCGGCACGCGCGAGTTGGCGGCGAATTCGGTCAGGGTGCTGTGGGCAAAAGTACGGATCATCACCGCGTCGAGCATGCGCGACATGACGATGGCGCAATCGCTGATCGGCTCGCCACGGCCCAGTTGGGTGTCACGCGGCGACAGGAAGATCGCCTGGCCGCCCAGCTGAATCATGCCGGCTTCGAAGGACAAGCGGGTGCGGGTGGACGACTTCTCGAAAATCATCCCGAGCACGCGGTTTTTCAAAGGCTCGAACAGTACGCCGCGGTTACGCAGGTCTTTAAGCTCAATGCCTCGACGGATCACACTGACCAGCTCTTCGGGCGTGCAGTCCATCAGCGAGAGAAAGTGCCTTGCGCTCATCATTAACTACCTTTTGCAACAGACCGCAGATTCTCAAAGCCTTGTTTATTGTGACAACGGGCGAGACCTGCGGCGGAAGCCGCACGGGGGCGACGAAATAGGGGAAGGCGCGATATTGACATTAAATGTCGCGTCTTACCAATAGGGGCTACGTTTTTAGGGGTGTTCAAGCAGGACGCCGAGGCGCGTTTGAAGACAATTTCCTGACAGCAGCGGGCCATTTGTACACTGGCGCTGCAACCTTTTGCAATGTGCGGGGGCGGGGCTGGGGCAGGCCGCGTCGGTTTCAGTGGGCCTGTGCCAGGTTCTGTAACATTTGCTCATGCTTACTCCCGCATGGCCCGGCCTGATGCCTGTCGATTCACGGCACGAACGATGCTGGCGCCCGCCGCGGCCACGGCCCATAGTCAGGCCAAAGCCCCTATAAAGAGACTGGCCATGACCAAGACTCTCCATCACCGTGCCTGCCATCTGTGTGAGGCCATCTGCGGCCTGACCGTGGAAACCACTCGAGCCGACGACGGCAGTCTGGCGATCACGTCGATCAAGGGCGATCCACATGACACGTTCAGTCGTGGTCATATCTGCCCCAAAGCCGTGGCGCTGCAGGATATCCAGAATGACCCCGATCGCCTGCGCCAGCCGATGCTGCGGGTGGGCAGCGAATGGCGGCCGATCCCTTGGGATGATGCGTTTGCCCTGGTCGCAGAGCGATTGGCGGGCATCCAGGCGCAGCATGGGCAGAATGCGGTCGCGGTTTACCAGGGCAATCCCAGTGTGCATAACTACGGACTGATGACCCACAGCAATTACTTTCTAGGCCTGCTCAAGACGCGCAACCGGTTTTCCGCAACGTCCGTGGATCAATTGCCCCATCACCTCACCAGCCACCTGATGTACGGGCATGGGTTCTTGCTGCCCATCCCGGATATCGACCATACCGACTTCATGTTGATCCTGGGTGGCAATCCGCTGGCGTCCAACGGCAGCATCATGACGGTTCCGGATGTGGAAAAGCGCCTGAAGGCGATCCAGGCCCGGGGTGGCAAAGTGGTGGTGGTCGACCCGCGACGCAGTGAAACGGCCGCGATTGCCGACCAACACCTGTTCGTACGGCCTGGCGGCGATGCGGCATTGCTGTTTGGCGTGCTCAATACTTTGTTCAGCGAGAATCTGACGCGCACCAGCCATTTGCCCGTTGAAGGCCTGGGTGAGGTACGCGATGCGATCAGCGGCTTTACCGCCGAAGCGATGAGTCGCCAGTGCGCTGTACCGGCCGCGCAGATCCGTCAATTGGCGCGGGATTTCGCAGCGGCGGACAAGGCGGTCTGTTACGGGCGCATGGGGGTGTCGACCCAGGCGTTCGGCACCGTGTGTCACTGGCTGGTGCAATTGATCAATCTGGTGACGGGCAACCTGGACCGTGTCGGCGGCGCAGTATGCACCTCGCCTGCGGTGGATCTGGTGGCGTCAACCGGCGGCGGTCATTTCAACCGCTGGCAAAGCCGGGTTTCCGGCCGGCCGGAGTACGGTGGCGAGCTGCCTGTATCGGCTCTGGCGGAAGAAATGCTTACCGAGGGCGAAGGACAAATCCGCGCCCTGGTGACGGTGGCCGGCAACCCGGTGTTGTCCACGCCAAACGGTCGCCAACTGGAGCAGGCGCTGGAGGGCTTGGAGTTCATGGTCAGCGTCGACCTGTACATCAACGAGACCACGCGCCATGCCGACCTGATCCTGCCGTCTACGTCGGCGTTGGAAAACGATCACTACGACACCACGTTCAATATGTTCGCGGTACGCAATGTCACCCGGTTCAATCGCGCGATCCTGCCCAAACCCGAGGGCGCGTTGCATGACTGGGAAATCTTCGTGGGCCTGGCCCAAGCGTTCGCGGCAAAGACCGGCGCCGCCCTGAAGCCGACCCTGCCGCCCGCGCAGATGATCGACTTCGGGCTGCGTGCCGGGGCGTACGGCGATGGCTCCAGCCATAACCTGTCGGTGGCAATGCTGGCGGACCATCCCCACGGCGTGGACCTGGGTCCGCTGCGGCCCAATCTGGCCACGCGGCTGAAAACGGCGGATGGCAAGGTGCAGGCCGCTCCGGCGGTAATTCTTGCTGACCTCGCGCGCTTCGCGGCGCAGCCGGTGCCGACCGCCGATGAGTTGCTGCTGATCGGGCGTCGGCATGTGCGCAGCAATAACTCCTGGATGCATAACTACCATCGCCTGGTGAAGGGCAAGCCGCGCCATCAGTTGCACATGCACCCCGACGATCTGGCCCGTCGTCAATTGCATGATGGCCAGCGGGTGAAGGTCAGCTCGCGTATCGGGATGATCGAGGTGGAGGTGGTCGCCAGTCTCGACATGATGCCGGGCGTGGTCAGCCTGCCTCACGGCTGGGGCCATGGCCGTCCCGGTGTGCGGATGAGCATTGCCAGCGAGCAGCCAGGGGCCAGCGCCAATGACCTGACCGACGAGCGGCAATTGGACGAGTTATCCGGCAATGCGGCCTTGAATGGCGTGCCCGTGCAGGTAGCGGCGGCGTAAGCTTGCCTGAGCACCGTGCTGGAATTTTGCGTTACAATGCGCCAAAGTGCCGACCTGTGAGTCGCAAAGTTCCTGCAGAGGTGTTCCATGGATATCATCGAAACGATCAAAGAGCAGATTGCCAACAACACTATTCTGCTTTACATGAAGGGTGCCCCGAACGCTCCTCAATGCGGTTTTTCCGCGAAGGCGTCCCAGGCCATCATGGCGTGCGGCGAGAAATTCGCTTACGTGGATATCCTGCAAAACCCTGAAATCCGCGCCAACTTGCCCAAGTACGCCAACTGGCCAACGTTCCCGCAACTGTGGGTTGCCGGTGAGTTGGTCGGCGGCAGTGACATCATCGTCGAGATGGCGGATGATGGTTCGTTGCAAGCGCTGATCAAAGACGCAGTGGCAAACGCGGCGGCCAAGACAGACGCTTGATTCGACCGCATTAAAAAGCCCCGCTTCTCGAAAGAGAGCGGGGCTTTTTTGTATCTGCCAGCGAAGGATTACTCACCCATTTGCGATTGCAGATAGTTCTCCAGGCTGACTTTATCGATCAGGCCCAATTGGGTTTCCAGCCAGTCGATATGCTCTTCCTGGTCTTCCAGGATGTCTTCCAACAGTTCACGGCTGCCGAAGTCGGCGCTCGCTTCACAGTGAGCGATGGCGGCCTTGAGGTCGCTGTGGCTCTTGCGTTCAAAGCCCAGGTCGCTGCTGAGCATCTCCTGGCTGTGCTCGCCAATGGTCAGCTTGCCCAGGTCCTGAACGTTAGGCAGGCCTTCCAGGAACAGGATGCGCTTGATCAGCGCATCGGCGTCCTTCATGGCCTTGATGGACTCTTTGTATTCACGCTTGCCCAGCTTTTCCAGGCCCCAATCGTCATACATGCGCGCATGCAGGAAGTACTGATTGATCGCGACCAGTTCATTGGCAAGGATTTTGTTAAGTTGCTGGATGACTGAGATGTCGCCTTTCATGACTGGGGTCCTGCCCTGTAATAGCTGTGTATAAGACGGAGTTTGAGCGGCGAACTCTTTGGTGTCAAACCTAAGTTATTGAATAATAAATGAAAATTAATCGGAATAAGAATGTTTGTGTTCCGCGTCTTGGCGCTAACTGTTTGAATTACAGACATAAAAAAACCGGACATCAAGTCCGGTTCTTTAAAACACGTCTGATCAGGCGTGTGTAAATTCTGCTGAATAGGGGAGTGCAGTCTGGGCTGTCTGTAACTGGGTCAGGGTTTCCCTTACCACTTGCTTGGCCAGGCAGGCGCATTTGCCGCACTGGCTGGCGACGCCGGTGGCTTCACGCACTTCCTTGTAGCTGCAGCAACCTTCGTAGATTGCTTCGCGGATTTTTCCGTCGGTGACGCCGGTACACAGGCACACATACATAAGGGAGAACCGTCGCGGGTTTAGGGCTTAAGTGCGTTGGATCTTAATGTTAACGAGAATGATTGTCAAAGTAGAATCGTGCACTTTTCGCGGGGCGGCCCTCGCGCTGACGAACGGTTTTTTCCGTGTATGATGGTCGGTCTTCACGAAGCGTGACCGCGTCACAGGCCTGTCGCTTGAACACGGCAGACTTTGTCCGGTCCCATTACTTCAATCTTCACCTATCAGGAGATACCCCATGAGCGTACTCGTCGGTAAACAAGCCCCGGATTTCGACGTACCTGCCGTCCTCGGTAATGGCGAAATCGTTGACAGCTTCAAGCTGTCTGAAGCCATCAAAGGCAAATACGGCCTGGTGTTCTTCTATCCGTTGGACTTCACCTTCGTCTGCCCTTCCGAGCTGATCGCCCTGGATCACCGCATGGACGATTTCAAGGCGCGCAACGTGGAAGTGGTTGCGGTGTCCATTGACTCCCATTTCACCCACAACGCTTGGCGCAACACTGCCATCAACGATGGCGGCATCGGCAAAGTCAAATACACCATGGCAGCCGACATGAAGCACGAGATCGCCAAGGCCTACGACGTTGAGTCCGAAGGCGGCGTGGCTTTCCGTGGCGCGTTCCTGATCGATGACAAGGGCGTCGTGCGTTCGCAGATCATCAACGACCTGCCGCTGGGCCGTAATATGGAAGAGCTGATCCGCCTGGTTGACGCGCTGCAATTCCACGAAGAGCACGGCGAAGTGTGCCCTGCCAACTGGAAAAAAGGCGACAAAGGCATGACTGCTTCCACCGAAGGTGTTGCGGCTTACCTGACCGAGAACGCTGGCAAGCTGTAAGCCAGGGTTGAGGTACAAAAAAACCGGTCTGTGAAGGCCGGTTTTTTTATGCGCAGGGTCTGGCTTCAGTCGCTGAAGTCTTCCCAGCCGCCCATCTGCTTCCAGCGATTGACGATGCCGCAGAACAGCTCGGCGGTCTTCTCGGTGTCATAGCGTGCCGAGTGGGCTTCGCGACCGTCAAAGTCGATACCGGCGGCCTGGCAGGCTTTCGCCAGTACCGTCTGCCCATACGCGAGGCCGGCAAGGGTGGCGGTATCGAAGCTTGAGAACGGGTGAAACGGGTTGCGCTTCATGTCCAGTCGCGCCACGGCGGCATTCAGGAAACCCAGGTCGAAGCTGCTGTTGTGGCCAACCAGGATCGCGCGTTTGCAGCCATTGGCCTTCAACGCTTTGCGCACACCGCGGAAGATATCGGTCAGCGCCGCTTCCTCACTCACAGCCATGCGCAGCGGGTGATCAAGCTTGATCCCGGTGAATTCCAGCGCGGCGGCTTCAATGTTGGCGCCTTCGAACGGCTCGACACGGAAGAAGTGGGTATGTTCCGGGAACACGAAACCCTGCTCGTCCATGCCGATTGTCGTGGCAGCGATTTCCAGCAAGGCATCGGTGGCGCAATTGAAGCCACCGGTTTCTACGTCGATGACAACCGGCAGATAGCCACGAAAACGCTCGGCCATCGGGTGACGGGAACCGCCGCCATTGTGCTCGTGTTCGTCGTCGTAATGGTCTTCACTCACTTGCTTTCCTCCAGCAGGCGCCAGCGCAGTGTTTCACCGGCGCGCAGCGGGATGACAGTCAGCTCGCCGAACGGCAGGCTGGCAGGGGCGGTCCAGTCTTCACGGACCAGGGTGATGCGGTCGGTGTTGGCCGGCAGGCCGTAAAAACGCGGACCGTTGAGGCTGGCAAAGCCTTCGAGCTTGTCCAGCGCATTACGCTGGTCGAACGCTTCGGCATACAACTCGATCGCGGCATAGGCGGTGTAGCAACCGGCACAGCCGCACGCGGCTTCCTTAGCGTGCTGGGCGTGAGGTGCCGAGTCGGTGCCGAGGAAGAACTTCGGATTACCGCTGGTGGCGGCATCCAGCAGGGCGACCTGATGGGTGTTGCGCTTGAGGATCGGCAGGCAATAGAAGTGCGGCCGAATCCCGCCCACCAGCATGTGGTTGCGGTTGTACAGCAGGTGATGCGCAGTGATGGTCGCGCCGACGTTGGCCGGGGCCTCGGTGACGAACTGCACGGCATCGGCCGTGGTGATGTGCTCGAACACCACCTTGAGCGTCGGGAACAACTCGACCACGCGGCGCATATGCTCGTCGATAAAGATCTTCTCGCGATCGAACACGTCCACATCGCCACGGGTGACTTCACCGTGGATCAGCAACGGCATGCCGACTTCAGCCATGGTTTCGATGGCCGGCAGGATCTTGTCGATGCTGGTCACGCCGGAATCGGAGTTGGTAGTGGCCCCGGCCGGGTACAGCTTGGCGGCGTGTACGAAACCGCTGGCCTTGGCCTGGCGAATTTCTTCGGGCTGGGTGCGGTCGGTCAGGTAGAGCACCATCAGCGGTTCGAAGCGGCTGCCGGCCGGGCGTGCCGCGAGGATACGCTGGCGATAGGCGTCGGCTTCGGCGGCATTACGCACCGGAGGAACCAGGTTAGGCATGATGATGGCGCGGCCAAACGTGCGCGCAACATCGGCCACGGTATGGGGCAACGCGGCACCATCGCGAAGATGAATGTGCCAGTCATCGGGACGCAGCAGGGTCAGGCGGTCGGACATTGGGGATTCCAGGCGGGTCAATCTGGTGGGAATGCTACCGGAAAAGACTCGTGCAGGCACTCGCTATCAAGTTTTGCAGGATGCGACCGATAGCTCTGGGTATGCCTTAACGATGTATGACGCTTTGAAGTGTTGTAGAAACCAGTGGAGCCTCCCGTGCGCCAGCATTATCTAGCCCTGCTCAGTGTGTTCGCCAGCCTGCCTGCGATGGCACTCACGTTCCAGACCCGTCTGGAGAACATTGAGTGGAAGGTGGAAGGCGATCAGTTCGAGTGCCGCCTGACCCAGCCGATCACGGATTTCGGATCGGGTGAGTTCGTGCGCCGGGCCGGCGAGCAGGCAACATTTCGACTCAAAGCCTATAACGGTTCCCTGGGCGCAGGATCGGCCACTTTGCTGGCCGCTGCGGCTCCGTGGCAGCCGGGGCGCGGCGATATTAACCTGGGAGCGGTGCGCGCCGGCAGCGGCGATGTCCTGTTCAACAGTTCCCAGGCCCAGGCGGGGCGTCTTTTTACGGGCTTGCTCGAGGGCCGCTCACCCACCGTACGGCATTACGGGCGTGAAGGCGGTTATTCGGAAATTCGTTTGCTGCCGGTGAAATTCAACAAGGCCTACAGTGACTACCAGCTGTGCACAGCCAAATTGCTGCCGATGAATTACGATCAGGTCAAGCAGACCGAGGTCGGCTTCCCCGGCGGTGGCATCGAGCTGGATGCGGCTGCCAAGCAAAAGTTGTCGGTGATTCTGGCGTTCATGAAGGCGGACCCCACCGTCAACCATATCGAGTTGAACGGCCACTCGGACAACAGCGGCAATCGCCTGACCAACCGCGATGTCTCGCGCCGACGCGCGTTGGCGGTCATGGACTACTTCAAGGCCAATGGCATCGCGGAATCTCAGATTACCTTACGCTTCCATGGCGAAAGCTATCCCTTGGCCCCCAACACCAATGCGGCCAACCGTGCCCGTAACCGCCGCGTGAATATTCAGCTGGAAAGGGTGGCCGCGCCGGAGAAACCGGCGCCCCAAGCGACCGCTCCGAGCAACCCGGCGCATACTTCCTGAGGTGCGACCATCGGTCGCCCCTTCGACATAATCTGTCGCTTTATCTTCATTTGCTGTCGCGCCCCTGTAAATTCACGGTTTTGATCGGTAGAATCGACGCCTTTCCGTACAACCCCGTGGAGTGATGGCATGGCCGACGTAAACAAGGTCGTTCTCGCGTATTCCGGCGGCCTGGACACTTCGGTGATCCTCAAGTGGCTGCAGGATACTTATAACTGTGAAGTGGTGACCTTCACCGCTGACCTGGGTCAGGGCGAAGAGGTCGAACCTGCACGTGCCAAGGCGCAAGCCATGGGCGTGAAAGAGATCTACATTGACGACCTGCGCGAAGAGTTCGTCCGCGATTTCGTTTTCCCGATGTTTCGCGCCAACACCGTCTACGAAGGCGAGTACCTGCTGGGTACCTCCATCGCACGTCCGCTGATCGCCAAGCGCCTGATCGAGATCGCCAACGAAACCGGCGCCGACGCCATTTCCCATGGTGCTACCGGCAAGGGCAACGACCAGGTGCGTTTCGAACTGGGCGCCTATGCGCTCAAGCCTGGCGTCAAGGTAATCGCGCCGTGGCGTGAATGGGACCTGCTGTCCCGTGAAAAGCTGATGGACTACGCCGAAAAGCACGCGATCCCGATCGAGCGTCACGGCAAGAAAAAATCTCCGTATTCGATGGATGCCAACCTGCTGCACATCTCCTATGAAGGTGGCGTGCTGGAAGACACCTGGACCGAGCACGAGGAAGACATGTGGCGCTGGACCGTCTCCCCTGAAAAGGCGCCGGATACCCCGCAGTACCTGGAGCTGACCTACCGTAACGGCGACATCGTGGCGCTGGACGGCGTGGAAATGACGCCTGCCACCGTACTGGCCACCTTGAACCGCATCGGCGGCGAACACGGTATCGGTCGCCTCGACATCGTGGAAAACCGTTACGTGGGCATGAAGTCCCGCGGCTGTTACGAAACCCCCGGCGGCACCATCATGCTGCGCGCTCACCGTGCCATCGAATCCATCACCCTGGACCGCGAAGTGGCTCACCTCAAAGACGAGCTGATGCCCAAGTACGCCAGCCTGATCTACACCGGCTACTGGTGGAGCCCTGAGCGCCTGATGCTGCAACAGATGATCGATGCGTCCCAGGCTCACGTAAATGGCGTGGTACGTTTGAAGCTCTACAAGGGCAACGTGATCGTCACCGGGCGTAAGTCCGACGAGTCGTTGTTCGACGCCAACATCGCCACCTTCGAAGAAGATGGCGGCGCTTATAACCAGGCGGATGCGGCGGGCTTTATCAAGTTGAATGCGCTGCGCATGCGTATCGCTGCCAATAAGGGCCGCTCGTTGTTCTGAGTGAACCCGTTGTGAAAATGGCCCCTTTTCAAGGGGCCATTTTTTTTGAGCTTTTTTAGCCATTGTTCGATGTTTATTCCTGTTTAAAAAACAAGTCCTTGGTTCAAATAATGCCTATCAGACTAGAGGGCGTGTATGAGCTCCATAAGCTTTTTGTAGGAATTAATTATTTTTTTATGTCCATGTAGGAACTGGTCTTACAGGAAATTCACTCATGTAAACGTAATGACCTGTAAGTCATAGAAAGTTCTGTAGGAAAAATGGATGTAAATAAATATGTTGAATGGAACTGAAACAATCAGATATTTGCTGCGTGCCGCAGCTTCCCGTGCCTGCGGGCAAGGGGCATTTGCTGAAAGTCCTGTGCGCCGCGTTTACCTCAAGCCCCTCTCTCAAAGGAGATTTCACTCGAAATATGTAAAACCCCGGAAAGGTCTGAAAGGCTCCATAAAACTGGATACATCCGAGTTGGTGTTTTTTTGTAGGGCAATTCCTTTATCGTTGTGGGTTGGGTCTCTGCTTGCTGTTGCTCGGGGGGGAGCGCTATGCCAACTAGGAAACGACTAGGCTATTGTGCTTGCTCTGAATAATTCGAACAGCGAAATTGGACTTTCTCATGAATAAAGTGCTGATCGTGGATGATCATCCTGTCATTCGTCTTGCTGTGCGTATGCTAATGGAGCGTCATGGTTATGAAGTCGTTGCCGAGACTGATAACGGTGTCGATGCGTTGCAACTTGCACGGGAACATATGCCGGATATCGTCATACTGGATATTGGAATTCCCAAACTGGATGGGCTGGAAGTTATATGCCGCTTGTCTTCCACCAAGCAACCTTCACCGTTCAAGGTGCTGGTACTCACCTCTCAGGCCCCTGGCCATTTTTCAATGCGCTGCATGCAGGCGGGGGCCGCCGGGTATGTATGCAAGCAACAGGACCTGACCGAGTTGCTCAGTGCGATCAAGGCTGTCCTGTCGGGCTACAGCTATTTTCCGAACCAGGCGCTCAACTCGGTGCGCTCCACCATAGGCAACGCCAGTGAAGCCGACATGGTCGAACGCCTGTCCGGGCGCGAGATGATGGTGTTGCAGCAATTGGCCCGCGGCAAGACTAACAAAGAGATCGCCGACGGCATGTTCCTCAGTAACAAAACTGTCAGCACCTACAAGACTCGCCTGCTGCTCAAGCTCAATGCCCGTTCCCTGGTGGATCTGATCGAGCTGGCTCAACGCAACGGTCTGGTCTAGAGGAGGGCGCAACACCCTGCGTGCTCAGGGTGTCCGGCAGAAAAAAGCCTCCGTCAGGGAGGCTTCCGGTCGTCGACCGCTTGATCAAAGGTCGAAGTCGTAATCGGCCAATTGTTTCTGCAAGCGTCGCTCTTCCAGAAGATTGTCGATGGTGCGGCGTTTGCTCAGATTGGTCTTGGCCACTTCCGCAACAGGTGCATCAGTTCCATCTTCCTCCGACTCCACAAGGTCGTCTTCGATTTCCAATTCTTCTTTGCCAGTGCTCATAAGGTTAACTCCAGGCTAAGACTGCCGTTGGCGCTCCTTATAGCGATAATCTGCGAATGGGTAAAAAAGATTTTTTCAATCGAAGGATATGGAAAGTCAACAATTCCTCAATCGTCAGAAGTCTTGTCTTTGTATTCACACAAATCTTCGATCTTACAGCTGCCGCAGCGCGGCTTTCTGGCCTGGCACACGTAACGCCCGTGCAGGATCAGCCAGTGGTGGGAATCGAGCAGGTAAGGCTTGGGCACGAACTTCATCAGCTGCTTCTCCACCTCCACTACGTTTTTCCCGCGAGCGATACCGGTGCGGTTACTGACCCGGAATATATGCGTATCCACGGCCATGGTCAGTTGTCGAAAGGCGGTGTTGAGCACCACGTTGGCGGTCTTGCGGCCCACGCCTGGCAGGGCTTCCAGCGCTTCACGAGTCTGCGGTACTTCGCTGCCATGCTGTTCAACGAGCAAACGACAGGTTTCAATCACATTCTTGGCCTTGCTGTTGTAAAGGCCGATGGTCTTGATGTATTCCGACAGCCCTTCAACCCCCAGGGCATAGATGGCTTCGGGGGTATTGGCCACGGGAAATAACTTGGCCGTGGCCTTATTGACCCCCACATCTGTGGATTGGGCTGACAGAATCACCGCAATCAGCAACTCGAACGGTGACGAGTAAGCCAGCTCCGTCTTGGGTTCCGGATTGTCTTCGTGGAGCCTGCGAAAAATTTCCAGGCGTTTTGCGGCATTCATGGGGCGAAGTGTTCCTTACAGGCGGTCAGCGGGATGTCGAGTGGGGCACCCCTATGTGGGGGGGCCTATGGACGACAGTTCAAGCAGAATAAACCCGACGGGCATCAATGTGATGTCTGAGGCTGCGCGTCGAAAGGCCAATGGCGCCAGGTTCAGTGCCTGTTACAGCTCAGTCGCCATGGCTATCCACCTGGCGTTGGGCTTCATCGAGTCTGTGTTGTGCATCCGCCAGTCGCTGCGCGTCGGCCTGTTGGTCCTGGGCCTTCTTCAACTCGGCGCGGCGCATCGCCAGCTGAATCTTGGCGCGTTTAAGGTCAGCGGTTTTGCTGTTGGGTTGTTCGGCTGCCGGAGCGCTATTGATCTCCAGTGCTGTCAGGGCCTGTTCCGCTGCCTCGAACTGCTGTTGCAGGACAACCAGCTGCGATTGTTGCTCAAACGTCGGCGGATGCCCAAAGGCTTTCAAGGATTTGTGCAGTTGGGCGCGGCTCATGGTTACATTGATCCTGGCCTTTTTCACCGCCGCATCGCGTGCAGCGTTTGCCGCGTCTGTCGGCATTGCTTCTACCGGCGCCGAACGCTTGGAGCGGGCCAGGCGTTCGGCGAGTTTGTGTGTTTCTTCGCGCTGCAGACGCGCATTGCGCTGCTCGAAGCGGCGACGGGCGCGACTGCGTTTGGCGTCGCGCTCAAAGCGTTCTTTATCGTTGCTCGCCACACCACCCACAAGCACAACGGTGCCGAGCGGCGGACGCATCTCGATGCAATCAACCGGACAGGGCGCCACGCAAAGGTCACAGCCGGTGCACTCGTCGATGATCACCGTGTGCATCAGCTTGGCGGCGCCGACGATGGCATCCACCGGGCAGGCCTGGATGCACTTGGTGCAGCCGATGCATTCGGCCTCGCGGATGTAGGCGATCTGGGCTGGAGCGTTGCCTCGGCTGGTGTCCAGTTCCAGCAACGGCACGCTCAGCAATTGCGCAAGCCCAGCAATGGTTTCCTGACCACCAGGCGGACACTTGTTAATTGCTTCGCCCTTAGCAATGCCTTCTGCGTAAGGCTTGCAACCTGGGTGTCCGCATTTGCCGCATTGGGTCTGAGGCAGCAGCGCGTCGATATGTTGAATGAGGTTCATGCTGAGATCGTTTGCATGCCGGTTGATTGAACCAAACAGAGCCTGATTATCCGGCAGGCAAGAAGGGGGACCTGCTCTATAGCCCCGTCGCCGAAACGACAGGGCTGTTGTGCAGACTTACTTGATGCGCTGACCCGGCTTGGCGCCACTGTCGGGGCTCAGCAGGTAGATTTCTTCCCCGCCAGGCCCTGCCGCCATCACCATGCCTTCGGAAATACCGAACTTCATTTTCCGCGGCTTGAGGTTGGCGATCATCATGGTCAGGCGTCCATCGAGCTTGGACGGGTCCGGGTAAGCACTCTTGATGCCCGAGAACACGTTGCGCCGCTCGTCACCGATATCCAGCGTCAGGCGTAGCAGCTTGTCGGCGCCCTCAACGGCTTCGGCCTTGACGATCAGGGCAACGCGCAAGTCGATGGCGGCGAAGGCGTCGAAATCGATTTGCGGGGCAAGTGGGTCCTTGGTCAGTTCGCCATTGCCGGCCGGAGTCGCTTCGCCGGTATCGGTCTGGCTGGCGGCCAGATCTTCTTTCGACGCGTCGGTCATCGCCTGCACCTTCACGGGGTCGATTCGGGTCATCAGGGGCTTGAACGCATTCAACTGATGGTTGCCGAGCAAGGTGGCGTGGTCGTTCCAGGTTAATGGCGCAACGTTGAGGAACGCTTCGGCATCGGCGGCCAGCAGGGGCAGTACCGGCTTGAGGAAGATCACCAGTTGGCGGAACAGGTTGACGCCGGTGGCGCAGATCGCCTGCACCTCAGCTTCTTTACCTTCCTGCTTGTTCAGCGACCACGGCGCCTTGTCGGCGATCCAGGCGTTGGCGCGGTCGGCCAGGCCCATGATCTCGCGCATGGCGCGGGCGAAGTCACGGGCTTCATAAGCATCAGCAATGCTTGGCGCGGCGGCCAGGAAGGCGTCGGTCAGTTCCGGCGCGGCATTCTCGGCCACCAGCACGCCCGCATTGCCCTTGTGGATAAACCCGGCGCAACGGCTGGCGATATTTACGACTTTGCCTACGAGGTCCGAGTTGACCTTTTGTACGAAGTCTTCCAGGTTCAAGTCCAGGTCGTCGACGCCACGGCCCAGTTTGGAGGCGTAGTAGTAGCGAAGGTATTCCGGCGACAGGTGGTCCAGGTAGGTGCGCGCCTTGATAAAGGTGCCACGGGACTTGGACATTTTTTGCCCGTTGACGGTCAGGTAGCCGTGTACGTTGATGCCGGTCGGCTTGCGATAGCCCGAGCCTTCAAGCATCGCCGGCCAGAACAGCGCGTGGAAGTTGACGATGTCCTTGCCGATGAAATGGTAAAGCTCGGCGGTGGAGTCTTTGCCCCAGAACGCGTCGAAGTCCAACTCCGGCGTGCGGTCGCAAAGGTTCTTGAAGCTCGCCATGTAGCCGATCGGCGCGTCCAGCCATACATAGAAATACTTGCCCGGCTCGCCCGGGATCTCAAAACCAAAGTACGGCGCGTCGCGGGAGATGTCCCACTGCTGCAGGCCGGCATCCAGCCATTCGGCAATCTTGTTGGCCACGGCGTCCTGCAAGGTGCCGCTGCGGGTCCAGGTCTGCAGCATCTGCTGGAAGTCCGGGAGCTTGAAGAAGAAGTGCTGAGAATCCTTGAGTACCGGGGTGGCGCCGGAGATTGCCGACTTCGGGTCCTTCAGGTCGGTGGGGGCGTAGGTGGCCCCGCATTTCTCGCAGTTGTCGCCGTACTGGTCTTCGGTGCCGCACTTGGGGCAGGTGCCCTTGATGAAGCGGTCGGCCAGGAACATTTTCTTTTCCGGGTCGAAATACTGGGTGATCGAGCGCGTGGCGATGTGCCCGGCGTCCTTCAACCGCAGGTAGATCTGGCTCGACAACTCACGGTTTTCATCGGCGTGGGTCGAGTGGAAGTTGTCGAAGTCCACCAGGAACTCGGCAAAGTCGGCGCTGTGTTCAGCCTGCACGTTGGCGATCAGTTGTTCCGGGGTGATGCCTTCCTTTTCGGCGCGCAGCATGATGGCCGAACCGTGGGCGTCGTCCGCGCAGACATAGATGCATTGGTTGCCGCGATGCTTCTGAAAGCGCACCCACATATCGGTCTGGATGTACTCAAGCATATGGCCAAGATGGATGGAACCATTGGCATAGGGCAGGGCGCTGGTGACGAGGATCTTGCGTGGCTCGGACATGGGGCTCGGCTACTTGATGAAACGGAGGTCGGCCACTATAAAGCGCCGGCAAATTTATTTCACCCCGTGGTGCTGTTTCAGCCTCCTGCAAACTGTCGAAAGCATGCCGTTAAGCGCCTGGAACGGTTAGGATAGCCGCCTGTTTCAGTCAGTCTTTTTCGGGAGTAGCCCATGAGCGCCGTGAATCGCGCAGCGGTGGAAGCCGTTCTTCGCCAGTACACCGACCCCTATTTGAACCAGGACCCGGTCAGTGCCGGATGTGTGCGTTCCATCGAGGTCCTGGGCGATCAGGTCTCGGTCCGGTTGGAGCTGGGCTACGCCGCCGGCCTGTTCAAGAACGGTTGGGCGCAGATGCTGCAGATGGCCATCGAAGGCCTGGACGGCGTGCGTTCGGCCAGCGTCGACATCCACTGCGTGATCGCCGCTCACAAGGCCCAGGCACAGATCCCTGGCCTCGCCAACGTCAAGAACGTGGTAGCGGTAGCGTCGGGCAAGGGTGGCGTGGGCAAGTCCACCACGGCGGCGAACCTGGCCCTGGCCCTGGCTCGCGAAGGTGCGCGGGTGGGCATCCTCGATGCCGATATCTATGGTCCGAGCCAGGGCGTCATGTTCGGCATAGCCGAAGGCACGCGGCCGCAGGTCAAGGATCAGAAGTGGTTCGTGCCTATCGAGTCCCTGGGCGTGGAAGTGATGTCCATGGCGTTCCTTACCGATGACAACACACCCATGGTGTGGCGTGGGCCGATGGTTTCCGGTGCATTGCTGCAATTGGTCACCCAGACCGCCTGGGGCGACCTGGATTACCTGGTTATCGACATGCCGCCCGGTACCGGCGATATCCAGCTGACCCTGGCGCAAAAGGTACCGGTAGCCGGCTCTGTGATCGTTACCACGCCCCAGGACCTGGCGCTGCTCGACGCGAAAAAAGGCGTGGAGATGTTCCGCAAGGTCAACATCCCAGTGTTGGGGGTCGTGGAAAACATGGCGGTGCACATTTGCTCCAACTGCGGCCATGCCGAGCATTTGTTTGGCGAGGGTGGTGGCGAGAAGCTGGCGACTCAGTACGGTGTCGAGTTGCTGGCGTCGCTGCCGCTGTCGATGCTGATTCGCGAACAGGCCGACGGCGGCAAGCCGACGGTGATGGCAGAGCCCGACAGCCAGATCGCAATGATTTATCAGGAGCTGGCCCGTCACGTGGGCGCGCGGATTGTCTTGCAGGAAGCCGCAATGCCGGCCATGCCGACAATTACCGTCAGCGAAGATTGAAGCGTGTAGGGAGTCGTTACGCTTTTGCCCAATTGCACGTGTAAGCATTCGCTTACTTTTTCGTAAGCGAATGGGTTTTTTAGCCGAACCAAGACGCTAAAAAACATGCAGTCTTTTTCTATCTAATTGAAAAATAACAATTATTTAGGTGCGCTTGAATGGTGTCGGGTGCTGGTGCGGATGTAGCATCCCGTTGAACTTCCCTTGGAACTCTCTAACATCAGCCCTGTGTCCACGGATTGGCACGGCCATCACGGAACGATGGTTCAAGGAATATCGCAGGACGCGATTCATCAGGATGATGAAAAGGAATACAGGGACTAGGGAAAAAATGTGGGCGGGTCATACCGCCCCTTTTTTTTGCCTGTAGAAAAGTAAAAACAGATGCCAATAAATGCAAAAAGGCCCGCAAGGGGCCTTTTGACGAACGGTGACGCTGTCAGCGTTCGAGGTCGGCGAGTTTGCCTGGCTTGCCATCCCACTCTTCGGCGTCAGGCAGCGCGTCTTTCTTCTCGGTGATGTTGGGCCAGATATCAGCCAGCTCAGCGTTCAACGCAATGAAGTTCTCCATGCCGGCAGGCACCTCATCTTCAGAGAAGATCGCGTTGGCCGGGCATTCTGGCTCACACAGGGCGCAATCGATGCACTCGTCCGGGTGGATGACCAGGAAGTTCGGGCCTTCGTAAAAGCAGTCCACCGGACAGACTTCTACGCAGTCGGTGTACTTGCACTTGATGCAGTTGTCGGTGACGACGAAGGTCATTTCTAATTTTCTCCTCAGGCGGCGGCAGCGAAACCCTTTATGGCAGGGCTCGCGAGGTTCGGGAGCGATAGTCTGCAGGCCAGGCTAAGAGTCTGCAGCATCCCAAACCGCGCGAGAGTCTACCAGCTTGCACGCATATGCGTTATATCCGAGTCTTCAGTGCATATAACATTTCGAGCGCTTTACGCGGCGTCAAGTCATCCAGGTCAAGCTTGGCCAACTCATCCAGCACTGGATGGGGCAGGCTGGCGAACAGATCGCTCTGATGCGGTGCGCTGGGCTTGCTGGCGGCCTTGGATGGGCGCGCGACCACGGTTTCATGAGGCAGGGCCGTGGTTTCCAGGCGACGGAGGTGTTCGCGCGCGCGGGTGATCACATCGTTTGGTACGCCGGCCAGTTGCGCTACGGCCAGACCGTAACTCTGGCTCGCCGGCCCAGGCAGTACGTGGTGCAGGAACACGATGCGCTCGTTGTGCTCGGTCGCATTCAGGTGCACGTTGGCGACCAGGGGTTCGCTTTCCGGCAATACCGTCAGTTCGAAATAGTGGGTGGCGAACAGCGTGTATGCGCGCAGATGCGCCAGGCGTTCGGCCGCTGCCCAGGCCAGGGACAGGCCGTCGAAGGTACTGGTGCCTCGACCTACTTCGTCCATCAGCACCAGGCTGCGGTCGGTAGCGTTGTGCAGGATATTGGCGGTTTCGCTCATTTCCACCATAAAGGTCGAGCGGCCACCGGCCAGGTCGTCGCTGGAGCCGATCCGGGTGAAGATCCGGTCTACCAGGGACAGCTCGCAACTGGCCGCCGGCACGAAACTGCCGATGTGCGCCAGCAGCACGATCAACGCGGTCTGACGCATGTAGGTGGATTTACCGCCCATGTTCGGACCGGTGATTACCAGCATGCGAGTATCGTCATCCAGCGACAGGTCGTTGGCGACGAACGGCGTGGTCAGCACCTGCTCCACCACCGGGTGACGCCCTTGCACGATGCGCATGCACGGCTCGCTGACAAAACGCGGGCAATTGAGGTCAAGGTTCAGCGCCCGCTCGGCGAGGTTGCTCAGTACATCCAGCTCGGAAAGCGCGGCGGCAGTGTCCTGCAGCGGTGCCAATTGGCCGATCAGGTCTTCGAGCAACGCCTCATAAAGCATTTTTTCCCGCGCCAGGGCTCGGCTCTTGGCCGACAGTGCCTTGTCCTCGAACTCTTTGAGTTCCGGGGTGATGAAGCGCTCGGCGCCCTTGAGCGTCTGGCGCCGCTGATAGTCGATCGGTGCCTGCTCGGCCTGTTTGCTCGGCAACTCGATAAAGTAGCCATGCACCCGGTTGTAGCCGACCTTCAGGTTAGCCAGGCCGGTGCGGGCTTTTTCGCGGGCCTCCAGGTCGATCAGGAACTGCCCGGCGTTTTCACTCAGCGACTGCAGTTCGTCCAGTTCGCTGTCGTAGCCGGTCTTCAGCACGCCACCGTCGCGGATGATTGCCGGAGGATTGTCGATGATGGCTTTTTCCAGCAGCGCCGCCAGTTCAGGGTATGTGCTGGTGGTGACGGCCAACTGCTGCAGGTGCGGCGCGTCCAGTTCAGCCATGGCGGCTTGCAGTTGCGGCAGGGCGCCAAGGGCGTCGCGCAGTCGTGCCAGATCGCGCGGGCGTGCGTTACGCAGGCCGATCCGCGCCAGGATGCGCTCGATATCGCCGATTTCCTTGAGCTGCGGTTGCAGCTTTTCAAAACGGTAACCGTCCAGCAGGCAAGTAATGGAGGACTGGCGCGCTTGCAGCACCTTCAAATCCCGCAGCGGGCGGTTCAGCCAGCGGGTCAGCAGACGGCTGCCCATGGCGGTCTGGCAGCGGTCGACCACCGATTGCAGGGTATTGTCGCGTCCGCCGGACAGGTTGGTGTCCAACTCCAGGTTGCGCCGGCTGGCGCCGTCGAGCACTACGGTATCGTCCAGGCGCTCGTGGCGCAGGCTGCGCAAGTGCGGCAGGGCGGTGCGCTGGGTTTCCTTGGCGTAGCTGAGCAGGCAACCGGCGGCGCCGATGGCCAGTGTCAGGGTTTCGCAGCCGAAGCCTTTAAGGTCTTGCACCGAGAACTGCTGGCACAGACTTTTCAATGCCGAGTCACGCTCGAAATCCCACGGCGCGCGACGCTTTGTCCCACGACGTTTTTCCGCAGGCAAATCCTTGGGCCAGTCGTCCGGGATCATCAGCTCAACCGGGTTGATGCGTTCCAACTCCGCCAGCAGGTTCTCCCAGCCCTTGATCTCCAGCACCGTGAAATTACCACTGGTGATATCCAGCACCGCCAGGCCGAACAGACGCTCGTCACCCAGCACCGCCGCGATCAGGTTATCGCGACGCTCATCCAGCAGCGCCTCGTCACTCACCGTGCCCGGCGTAATAATGCGCACCACCTGGCGTTCCACCGGGCCTTTGCTGGTGGCCGGATCGCCGATCTGCTCGCAGATCACCACCGACTCGCCCAGCTTCACCAGCTTGGCCAGGTAGCCTTCCAACGAATGGTAAGGAATCCCACACATCGGAATCGACTGCCCCGCCGACTGCCCGCGCGCGGTCAAGGTGATGTCCAGCAGCTTGGCGGCCTTCTTCGCGTCTTCGTAGAAGATCTCGTAGAAGTCGCCCATGCGGTAGAACATCAGTTGATCAGGGTGCTGGTTTTTCAGGCGCCAGTACTGCTGCATCATCGGGGTGTGGGAGGACAGGTCGGACGTGTTTTTACTCATTGGGTAGTAGGCAAATTCGTTGAAAGTGATGGGGCAAAGGGGGCGCTTGGCCCAGCATTTTTTGCGATGGGCGCAAGGTTAACACGCGAGGTCGGCCCTTCGCAGTTCGCAAACAGCCGGGTAAAACACAAACTCGGCGCCACGGGTTATCTGCCCTTTATGCATAAAATATGCAAAATAGCATTTGCCAACGTTAAAAACTCCGTTCACTATCCCGGTTATGCAAAAACGCAACGTTTCTATCGTACTAAGAGAGCTGCTGGACCGCGACCGGATCTCCCCCACGGAGCTTCACCGGCGCACCGGCGTGCCTCAATCCACGCTGTCCCGGATCCTCAGCGGCAAGATCGTCGATCCGTCGGACAAGCATATCTCCCGCATTGCCGAATACTTCGGCGTGAGCACCGACCAACTGCGCGGGCGCATGTCGGTGGGCGCGGCGCGGGACGAAGGGCGCGACCCGGTGCACTCGGAACTCAAGGACATAAGCCTGTGGGACGACGACACCCCTATCAATGACGATGAGGTGTCGATCCCCTTTCTGCGCGAGGTTGAATTGGCTGCTGGATCAGGAAGATTCGTCATCGAGGAAAGCGAGAAGGCCAGCCTGCGCTTTGGAAAGCGCAGCCTGCGGCACAATGGCGTGCAGTTCGACCAGGCCAAGTGCGTGACGGTGCGAGGCAACAGTATGTTGCCGGTGCTGCGCGATGGCGCGACTGTCGGGGTGAATGCCGGTAAGAGCGGCATTGGCGACATCGTTGATGGTGACTTGTATGCCATCAATCACAATGGTCAGTTGCGTGTGAAGCAGCTCTACCGCCTGCCTTCCGGCATTCGTCTGCGCAGTTTCAATCGTGACGAACATCCGGACGAGGACTATAGCTTCCAGGACATCCAGGACGAGCAGATCAGTATCCTCGGCCATGTGTTCTGGTGGGGCATGTACGCTCGTTAACCCAGTTCAATAGGACAAAACCCGCCAAGCTGCGGGTTTTTTTTCGCCTGCAAAAAGCTGGCAACCCCTTGAACGCCTACGCAAAAATGCATTGGAGCATATGCTGAGCAAAAATAAATGCATTTACGCATTGACTGTATATGCATACATGCATATTCTGTGTCTCAAGCCAGCCGACAAGGCCTGGTGGAGGCGGCAAGGATGCTGCCAAGGAAGACAAGGAAGGCACGTAACACTGGCAAGGACGCCATCCGAGCGATGGCAGGGAGGCCAGGCAACACCGGCAAGGATGCCGACGCTCTTTAGTGGCACTGCTTTACAAGAACAGGCAGCGATGAACCGGCCTTAACGGTTCAGAGGGTTGGCAACTGACCCGGGTGTGCAGCGTAAAGCACCAGAAGCAGTTATCCGGCAGACAGGGATCGTGGTCGGAAAAACATTGAGGAAAGAACCGTACCGCGCCAGTAGCGCCGAACGTTCGAGGACAGCATTACTGAAAAGCCCGGGCGACCGGGCTTTTTGGAATGCCTACCTATAAATGGATTTACCCGGAAAACCGGCGTTCAGCCGGCATTGCTCAGCCAGGAGGCGTGACATGACAAACGAGCAGCAAGCGTTAGCGGAAATGCCTATCTGGCTGGTGATCGCACTGGCCCTGATCGGCGGAGTGTCCGGCGAAATGTGGCGCGCCGACAAAGAGGGTGCCCGCGGCTGGTCGTTGATTCGACGTCTGGCCTTGAGGTCCGGAGCGTGCATGGTCTGTGGGGTTTCAGCCCTGATGCTGTGTTACGCCGCCGGAATGTCGGTCTGGACCGCCGGCGCCATCGGATGCCTCACCGCTATGGCGGGGGCCGACGTGGCCATTGGTCTTTACGAGCGTTGGGCGGCCAAACGAATTGGGGTCAACGAGACGCCGACTTCACGCCCGGATCAGCAGTAATCGCTGCAAGGAAGCAACGACATGACACTTATCGAAAAACCTTCCCAGTTGCCTGCCGCGATCGCAGCGGTATTGAAGTCGGTGTTTCCGCACTTGAGGGTGGGCAATCACCGGGACTTCGCGGGCGCTGCGGATACAAGCGGCATCCTGATCAACGTGGAGCGCAACGGCTCCGGCACTCGCACCCTTGAAGGTCGCAAGGCACATGCCTTGCTGGTCTCGCTCACGGCCACCATCACCAACGCTTCGGCGCCTTTCGATACCTGTGACCTGGCCAGTCAACTGATGGACCTGGCCCTGGACAACCGCTGGGGCTTGCCGCCCGAGCATTGCGACCTGCCCATGTCCATCGTTGCAGCGCCCTCGATATCCGTCAGTAGCGAAACGGACTACGACACCTGGACGGTTTCCTTTACCCAAAACCTCTACCTCGGCCCGTCGTTGCTCGACGATCCCACGGGCATACCGCTGGTTGCCCGCATCTGGGAAGTCTCGAATATCGACGACCCCGATCAATACCGCCCACTGCAGGAGTAGTCCATGTTCGAAGCACTGCTACGCATGCAGCTGGGGCCGATCATCGAACGGCTGGCGGAAATGGAAACCCAGCTCGAGGACCTGTACCGCCGCGCCGACAGCTTCTGCCGCATCGGCACATGCCAGCAAGTCGACGCCGCCAGTCATACCTGCAAGGTCAGCCACGGCGATCTGCTCACCCCGGCCATTCGTTTTTTCAATCCCAGTGCCGGTGCGCAGACGGAAACCCGCATCCCTTCAGTGGGCGAACAGTGCCTGCTGCTCAACTATGGCAGCGGGGAAGGCGGCGCACAGTCCGTAGCCCTGTTCGGCCTGAACAGTAGTCTGTTTCCACCGGTCTCCAGCCTTGCAACCTTGACCCGTCGCCAGCATCAGGACGGTACTCAAAGCGAATATGACGACGCCAGTCACGTATTCAATTGGCGTAATGGTCCCACCACCGTCACAGGCTCTCGTGAACAAGTGATCGTAAACGTCGGCGCCGCCAATCTGGTGATGATGGCCGACAGCATCACTCTGCAACTCGGCGCTGCCGGTCTGCGATTGGATGCCGGCGGCGTGCATTTAAGCGGCCCGGTGGTGGATCACCAGGGCCGCGTGATCAGCAGCGCATAAGGATTTGCCATGATCGGAATCGATAGGAATACCGGGGCAGCCGTCGATGACTGGCTGCAGTTTGTGCAGCGTGCCACCCGAGCGCTGACTACCCCCGTGGGCAGTCGCCAGAAACGTCCGTTGTACGGCTCGCTGATCCCGCAGTTGCTCGGCCGGAACTTGGGCGACGACCTGCTGATCCTCGCCCAGAGCCACGCGGCACAGGCGTTCTACAACACCCAGAACGGCATCGCCGACTTTCAACCCGACGTCATCGTCGCCACGCGGCAAGGCGCCGGCCTGTTGCTGCGCTTTGCCGGCACCTGGAAAAACCGTCAACAAACCTTCGAGGTCGTGACATGAGTATGTTGATCCCAGGCCAGAACCAACTGGCGGAGCCGGCCCTTATCGCCGTGGATGCGTTCGAACCCTTGCTGGCGGAGTTCAAAGCGTTCGTCATCGACTACGTTGCCAGCCGTGCGCCGCAGAGCGCGGCCAAGCTCAAGGTCAGCCTGGACAATGAAAGCGAACTGCTGACCCTGGCCCTGGAAGCGTTCTGCGTGCGCCTGCAAACCCATGAACGCAAATACAACGCCCGCATCAAGCAGATGCTGGCCTGGTGGGCCAACGGCAGCAACCTGGATGCACGCCTGGCCGACATGGGGCTGGAGCGCCAGGTGCTCGACCCCGGCGACCCGGCGGCATTCCCGCCCGTGCCGCCGACCCTGGAAAGTGACGACGATGCCCGCCTGCGCTATTACCTGGCGCCCCATGCGCCGGCGGCGGGTTCGCGGATGCAGTACCGCCGCGAGGTCTTCACCCTGGGCGAGCGGCCGTCGGTGAAGGTGCAAAGCGCTACACCGGGGCTGGTCACGGTCAGCTACACCTTTGATCCGGACGGCTATGCAGCCCAGGTCAAGGACGGCAATGGACGACGCACCGCCCCAGGCGAAGTGATGGTCACCGTGCTGTCCCGAGAGGGTGATGGCACTGCTTCCGCCGATTTGCTTGACGGTGTACGACGACATTTCGCACGGCCGGATGTGCGGCCGGAAACCGACCTGGTCAGCGTGCAGAGTGCGCAGATCCTTCCCTACAAGATCCGCGTAGTGGCCAGGATCAACGCCGGTCCGGACTCCGGCTTGACCCAGGTCGCGGCGCAACGTCTGCTGCAAACCTATGCGGAATCCTGCCATCGCCTTGAAGGACGCGTCGACCCCAGCTGGATCGACTACGCCATTCACAGCGCCGGCGCGGCGCAATTGCAGATTCTCGAACCCCTGGAGCCTATCGTCACCACGGCCTTCCAGGCCCCTTACTGCACCGGTGTCGAGGTGGAGGTACGCACGCTATGAGTGACATCACCGCGAGCCTGTTGCCGGCCAATAGCTCACCGTTGGAGAAGGCGTTGGACGTAGGCTTCGGCACATTGCTCGACCGCGTTATACCGCCGTTTCCCGCCTTAATGAACCCGCTGCTGACGCCCGTCGAGTTTCTTCCCTACCTGGCGGCCGACCGCGGTGTCAGCGAATGGGATGCACACGCTACCGAAACAGAGAAGCGCCTGACCGTGGGCCTGTCCTGGCAGATTCAGCGTCAGGCAGGCACACCCAAGGCGTTGAGCCATGCGGTGGAGTCACTGGGTTTTACTCCCAACATCAGCGCTTGGTACCAGCAGCGGCCTTTGGGTGTGCCCTATACGTTCGACGTGCAGGCCATTATTGGGCGCAGCTGGTCCAGTGGCGACCATAACCGGTTGATCCGGCGTATCAACGCTGCCAAGAGCGAGCGGGATCAGGCGACGATCACCATCGTGCATGAAACCGCAGGTCAGCTTGCGTTTGCGCAAGTCCTCGAGGCCCCCTTAAGCGACGGGGAGTTTTCGCTCAGCGGCGCATTGCCTGAATTGGCGCTGGTTGCTGGGCTAAACAGTGCAGGCGTCGCCCGGCACTACACCATTAACGACTACGACCTCAGGGCGCAGCCATGACAGATGACATTACGCGCCTGGTGCGCTTCACCTCCAAGGGATTGGATGAAGTGCTGCAGGCAAAGAACCAGGGTTTGAAAGGTGAAATAACCCACATTGGCGCCGGCACCGGGCGCTACAACCCGGACGGCAGCGAAGTGGCCTTGCGCGACGAACGCCAGCGGGTCGCCATCGTGGATTATGAAGACCTGGGCAACCACCAACTCAGGATGGCCGCGCTGTTTGATGGCGACGGTGAATATGAAATTGGCGAGTTTGGTTTTTATCTCGCCAGTGGGACGTTGTTGGCGGTGTATTCCGTCGCCGGAAAGTTGCTGACGTATAAAGCGGCGGCGGCTCGGGTACTGCAGAAGTTTACGCTGGATGTTTCGCCGTTGCCGGGGGATAGCGTGACGATTGTGGTGGGTACTGAGAGCTTGAACGTTCTTATTGCTAATGAGTTGGCAGTGATCGCTACTGCTAACATTGACAATATGGCTCGGCACCTAGGTTTGCTATTTCGTGTCGGAAAGTTAGGCAAGGCATAGTTTAAGTATTAGATAATATGTCGGGTCTCGCGATTTGTCACTCGATCAGGGTGCATTGAGGCCTAAAAATGGTAAGTAAAGGAGCTACTATTTTGAGTACGGAAACGCAAATAGCAAACTTGGTTCAGGCTTCAAATAACCTGACAAATGCTGTGAACGGGAAAATTGATGCTATCGACGCGAGAATGGATCAGGCGCGTGCAGAGTTCGATAAGTTTCGAGCGCTAAAAGATGTCGTTGGTACCATTGGTGAGCCGGGGACACTTCTGATGAGTGTGTTTCAAGGACTGATATGGGGGACTGGCGCTCCTTACGATGTCGGCGCTACTGGAGGAATGGTTGCAACCGATCTCGGGTCGTCATTGAGCGTTTACGCTCATTTCAAACTTCCGTTTTCCATTAATACCGATGATCAGATGTTTTGGCTGAATATTCGGGGCTATAGTTACGGTAGCTCACTAGTGTTGGATGAAACGTTTGCAGGTTACGTTTACTCACCTCAGAGAGCGGTTATCAATCAGTCTTGCTTTGGAAAGTTTGAGCCAGCCATCTATGCGGACACTGCAGGTAATGCGATCTGTCGCATAAAGATTCCTAATGTGTACGTGACTTCTTTGCGAATTGATACTATGCAGATTGGTCATTATCATTCGATTGATGTGGGTGATATAAAATCTAAACTTTCTCTTTCTCCAACGGTGGTTTTCTAAATGAGCGAATTTTCCGCAGATACTGTTCCGTCGCGTATCCCTAGTCAGGCAGGTTTGGAACTCCTGGAGTGGGCATGTATTCGAGTTCGTCGAGACCAATTATTGCGTGAAACGGATCATACCCAAGTTCAGGACAGCCCTCTTAATGAGGAACAGCGTATTCAAGTTGCAAATTACCGGAAGGCTTTGCGGGATGTTCCGCAAAATGTTGGAGATCCATTCATCGTTGCATGGCCTGAAAAGCCCGCCTTTTTGAAATAACCACCGCGAAAGCGGTTTTTTTTCGCCTCCCCAAAGCCCCTCCCCGCAGGGGCTTTGGCGTTCTACACCCGGAGAATTCCACTCATGTCTGACCGCCAAACCTACACCGTCCTCATCCCATTCCCCACCGGCAAGGGCCATTGGTCCACCGTCGGCGAGGAGCTCGAACTGTTGGACGTCGAAGCATCCGCCCTGCGCACCGCCGGCCGTCTGGAACTGACCAGCGTCCTCAACTCCACCCCCAAGAAGGCTGAATAACCATGGCTGAGGTTCTTAACTTCGAGCACAACGGCATCACCGTGAATGCCACCGAATCCCCCGAGGCCATGGGTGGCCTGGGTGACAACGTGATCGGTCTGGTCGGCACCGCGCCGAACGCCCATGCGTCGATTCCGAAAAACGCACCGTTTCGCATCAATAGCTTCACCACCCAGGCGCTGCTGGACCCCACCGGGGCCGAGTCGGGCACGCTGTTCCACGCCGTCTACCAGATTCTCAAAGTCGTAAAGGTGCCGGTCTACGTGGTGATTGTGGAGGAGGGCGCGACGCCCGCTGACACCCTCAACAACGTGATCGGCGGCAACGAGCCGGTGACCGGCCGCAAACTGGGCCTGGCCGCCCTGAGCAGCGTCCCCGAAGACTTGACCATCATCGGCGCTCCAGGCTTCACCGGCACCAAGGCCGTGGCCGGCGAGTTCGCCGCGTTCGGCAAGCGCATCAAGGCACGTGTCGTGCTCGATGGCAAAGATGCCAGTGTTGCCGACCAGGTCACCTACAGCGGCGAACTGGGCGGTGCCGACCTCGGTTTCGACCGTTGCCTGCTGGTGCACAACATGCCGTCGGTGTACTCCAAGGCGGCGAAGAAAAACGTGTTCCTGTCGCCGTCGTCCCTGGCCATCGCTGCGCTTGCCAAGGTCAAACAGTGGGAAAGCCCTGGTAATCAGGTGACGTTCGCCGAGGACGTTTCCCGCGTCGTCGAGTACAACATCCTCGATACCTCCACCGAAGGCGACCTGCTCAATCGCTATGGCGTCAGCTACTACGCCCGCACCATCCTTGGCGGTTTTTCGTTGCTGGGTAACCGTTCCATCACCGGTAAGTTCATCAGCTATGTGGGCCTGGAAGATGCCATCAGCCGCAAGCTGGTCAAGGCCGGCCAGAAAGCCATGGCCAAGAACCTCACCAAGTCCTTCATGGACCAGGAGGTCAAGCGCATCAACGATTGGCTGCAAACCCTGGTCGTCGACGAAACCATTCCCGGCGGCAGCGTGTACCTGCACCCGGAGTTGAACAGCGTCGAGAAGTACAAGAACGGCACCTGGTTCATCGTCATCGACTACGGCCGCTACGCGCCAAACGAACACATGATTTATCAACTCAACGCCCGCGATGAAATCATCGAGCAGTTCCTGGAGGACGTTCTCTAATGTTTACCAACCGAGTCAGACAGGCCATTGCGGCCACCCTCCAAGGCCTGCCGTTGTCCGCGACCGTGGAAGAGTTCACCCCGCCGAAGATCGAGTTCGAGATGGAATCCATGTCCGGCGGCCGCTTTATTGCCGAGGAAATGGCCAAGAGCGGCAAGGTGCTCGGCGCCACGCTGGTGCTGCAAGGCGCCGGCCCGGAAATCATGCTGGCCCTGGGCGTGCGCATGGGCGACGACATCCTGCTGAACGTGCGTGAGGCCGGCCAGGACCAGGACGGCAAAACGTATTTCACTTACCACACCGTCGGCGGCAAGCTCAAATCACTCGATGAAGCGAAGCTGAAAATGGGCGACAAAGCCCTGACTACGCTGGAGTTGTCCTGCCGCACCTACACCCGACTGGAGAATGGCATCCCGGTGATTGATATCGACGTGCGCACCCAGAAATTCGTGCTCAACGGTGTCGATATTCTGGGCGATGCCCGCCGCGCCGTGCTGATGCCTTAAACCCCTTGGGGCGAGCACGCTCGCCCCTTGTTTGAACAAGGAACTGCCTCATGGCCTGGATGCCACCGCTGCATCACCTGCTGTCTCCGATCACCGCCGACACCGGTGCAACGATCGAGCAGGTGCAACTCAAACCGCTGTACTACGCCGCGCAAAAAGATGCGCTGGCCCGGGCCGGTGACGACGAGGACGACCAGTTCTTTGAACTGGCGAAACTCGCCACCGGCCTGTCGGAAAAAGAGCTGGATCAGCTGAAACGCCCGGACTACGTAAGCATCGCTCAATACGTGCACGATATGTCGACACGCCCGGCGTCGTTTTTCCTGAATGCCCACGAGGCGCCACCTTACGACCAGCCCGTCCAACTGCTATTGCCCCTGGAAGCAGCCGGCCGAACCCTGACTGAACTGCCTCTGGAGATGCCGGCTCTGCGCGCCACCAAGGTGATGAAAAAGCTCGCCACCAATAAAGAGCGCGCCGAGTTTATTACCGCCCATTGCACAGGGTTGATGATCCCTGACCTGGCGGGGTTGACCGTGCCCGACTGGACCGAGCTGCAGGAGCGGATCGACGATTTTTTAAATCAACCGGCGGACTTCTTTCGGAACGCGACATCGAGGTGATTCTCGACGTGGTGCCGCTGATCTACTCGGTCAACGAGGCGGAGATCCTCGACTGGGACGCCGGAAAAGCATTGCGCCGCTACGACATTGCGATCACTCGCCTTGGCGTTAAACAGGAGTAAGCGGGATGCAGGACAAGTATTCGCTCGCGTATGCCGTGGTCAAGGATGGCCAGGGTGTATTTCGCCACGCAGACGGCGCGCAGGGTGCCGACAGTGTTAACCCAGGCCCTCTGGCGTCTGGAAGTCACGCAGAGGCGGCGCCGTTGTTTTCGATGAGTCTGGCGCTGACCAACGCCGGCGTGCAACTCAACGGTCTTTCGCTGGCCCTGGGGTTACTGCGTGACAGTGTGGACGCGCTGCAAACCTCCTTGTCGCAGCTTAAGGCGGTGGACAGTGAGGCGTCTAAAATCGGCAAGGGGACCGAACAAAAGGCAACGACTGAAGTTAAGCCGAGTACATCGAAAGACCAGCATCTGGTCCGTGAGTCTATGACGCTGCTCGACGTAAAGGCCCTTGATCCCGTTGCCGCTTTTCAACAATCGTTCGCTGCGCCGGCCGTCAAGGAAAAAACAATAGCGCAACTGCGGGAGTCGTCGGCAAAGAGTGAGGAGCGCCTCTCCACGACGCTTAAACCCGCACCGGTACTCTGGGAAGACGTGTGGCTGCGAACCAAGACCGCTGTGACCGACAAAGCCAACGCCTGGGCCGGCGAGTCGCCAGCCGCCGCCACCACTGTCAAAACCGCGGAGGCCGTGGTTCTGCCGATGTTTTCACCGGTGATTACCGGCTTTTTCTCGGGCATGGGAGACACGATCAAAAGCCGGGTGACAGGCAACGTGCTCGATCTGACGCTGGGCAAACTGCCTGGCGGGCTTGGCAAGCTCTTCAAAAGCGATGGCTTCAAAAAGAGCCAACCATGCTGCTGCGCCACCGCGACCCAAGCCCCGGTGAGTAGCCGCCGTCCTGGTCGCAGAGCCCCGTCCGCCGGGAAAAAGCCTACCTCCAAGCCTAAGTCCCAGAAAAACCGCAAAGCGCAGAGCACGTCGAAGAAACAGGGCCCTCAGAAGAAACCGGCATCTGGGGCGCGGTCGCCTGCCGCAAGGCTTGCACCCCTGAAAGGTCGCGGCGCGATGTCGATGCTGCGTGGTTTGCCTGAGCGCCTGATGCAACCGTTTTTCCCGGCTCAGTCCACAGGTTTCCATGCCGTTGCCCCGGTGCAGGGCCTGCAGCCGCGCGACGCGCAGGTCAATAGCCGAACGAGCCACGCCGACCTGCGCCAATCGCTCCCAGCCAGAGCCCCTGGGCTGATTGAAAACCTGGAACGTGGCGGCGTGCCTCTGCCTGCCGACGCGCGCGCAACTACCCAGCCGCACACGCAGAACTCCAGTCACGAGCGTTCAGCCGTGCCTGGGGTGACTCACGCGCCCAAAATACCGGCCTCCGGGCTGACCGGAGTGATGAGTAAGCTGGAGTCCGCCGGCGCCCGCCGTCTCGGGCCGCTGAAGTATGTCGACACCGCCATTGACGTGGTGCAGGGCGTGCGCAATGGCGACGCGAAGGCTGTCGGCGCCGGTCTCAGCACCGCCGGTGGCGCCTGGGCCGGGGCTTCCGCTGGCGCGGCGATCGGCACCTTGATTTTTCCCGGAGTCGGCACCGCGGTCGGCGGCGCCATTGGCGGCTTGCTGGGCAGCGAAGCGGGCAGTTGGATCGGTGACAAACTGTTCGGATCGAGTGATCGCCTGCCCGCGCCGAATACGCTGAGCAAGGAACTCAATAGTGCTCGCACCGATAACGTCCAGGTCACGATCTCACCGAGTATCCAGATCACTGGCGTCAACCCCGCCGAGGCCCAGCAGGTCGTCAACCAGGTGATGCAAGCCCTGCAGTTTCAATGCATGCCCATGGTCACCGATTCCCTGGGCATTCGACGCAACGCGGCACTGACCGATACAGGAGGTGATTGATGCGACAACAGATGGTACTGGGCGATTTTATTTTTGGCCTGTCCCGTGGCTTCGCCTACGCCTCGCTCATCCATAGCAGTTACGGCGGCTGGAGCAACCTGGAAATCATTGCCAGCAAGCCGCAGTCACGGCAGAACGGCCAGCAACTGGAAAAGCTCTCGTTCAGCGGCATGGCGATGTACGCCGTGGGCATGCAGCGCCTGGACGAATTGCGCGCGTTGCAGGATGCGCGGGCGCCATTGCCCCTGGTCGATGGCATTGGCCGTAACTGGGGCTTGTGGCGTATCAATTCGTTGGTGGAAACCCAAAGCAACGTGATCGATGACGGCACCGCCATGGTCGTGGCCTGGACCCTTGAATTGGAGGAATTCGTCAATGCGTAGAGTGCGAAGTATTGCCGGCGATTCGGTCAACCTGTTGCTTTACCGCGAGTTGGGGCGCTGCGACGACGCAGCTGAAGAAACCCTCTGGCGCTTGAACCCCGAGTTGGCCGAGCATGGCCCGGTGTTGCCGGCCGGCGTGTGGGTGGTGGTGCCGGAGATGCCCGCGCGGCCGACGGTGTCGCAACCTGTTTCAGCGTGGGATTGAGGAGGCTGCATGGCACAGGGATTCACCCCGATCGTCGAGTTCTACGGCGTCAATGCGGCGCTGCTCAATCAACGCTTGATGCACTGGAGCCACACCGACGCCGCCGGTATCAAAGCCGACAGGCTCGAACTGACACTGAACATCGAGGGCCTGGAAGGGTTGCCGAGCCTGAGCGGCAAGATCGGCCTGCGAGTCGGCTATCAGGAGTCGGGATTGGTGGAAAAAGGCCAGTTTGTCATCATGCAGCGCACTCCCGTGCTGTTTCCGATGCGCCTGCTGATCGTCGCTACCGCCGCACCTTTCAGCGCGGTGGACCCCAGCCATTACCGACAGCGCCGCTCCGCCAGTTACGGCCCCACCACCCTGGGCGCGCTGTTTCGCCAGGTCATCGGTCGACATGGCTATTCACCCCGCGTCGCGCCGGCACTGGAAAGCATTCCGATCCCCCATATCGATCAATCCAACGAAAGCGACATGGCATTTATCACGCGCCTGGCCAGTCGCTACAGCGCCGTCACCAAACCGATCAACGAACTGTACGTGCTGGCGGAAGCCGGCAAGGTCCATTCGCTCTCGGGCCAGCTGCTGCCGGAGGTGACGCTATCCGTGACCCAAGACAACCGCCCCGGCGACCGGGCATTCATCACCGCCAAGCTCGACGAGCAGTCGCGCTCCAAATATATGGGCTGCCGCGTGACCTGGTGGGATGCCGTGGGGGCTAAGCAGCATGTAGTGGAGGTGGGCATCGCGCCGTTCAAAAACCTGCGCCAACGCTGCCAGAACGAAGCCGAAGCCCGTGCCGTGGCCGAAGCCGAACTGCGACGCGTGGGCCGGGAAGATTTGAAACTGCAGATCGAGTGCCCTGGCAACCCGCTGCTCGCCGCTGAAGGGTTGCTGCGCCTGGATGAAAGCTGGCCCTCGTATATGCAAGGGCGCTGGTCGATTATCCAGGTTACCCATGTGGGCGACCCGGTGACGGGGTATCGCAGTTCGATTGTGGCGGGTGGGTTGTCAATCTAGACCTTTTTGCAGAGTAGAAACCATGCTGATTTCGCTTCCCCAACTTGTCCACGTCATGCCAACGGCCCGCCTCACAGCGGGTCTTTTTTTGCCTGCCATAAATGCGGCGATGGCCCGGCACTCGATTACCAGCCCCCAGCGCATCGCTGCGTTCCTCGCCCAGATCGGTCACGAATCCGGCGAACTGCAGTACCTGCGCGAACTGGGCAGTGATCGCTACCTGAGCAAATATGACATCGGACCCCTTGCCGCCAGACTGGGCAATACCCCTGAAGCGGATGGCGACGGCCAGCAGTACCGGGGCAGGGGGCTGATACAGATCACCGGGCGTCGCAATTACCTGGCGTGCAGTCGGGCGCTGTTCGGTGACGAACGGTTATTGGCCCAGCCTCAACTGCTGGAACAACCCCAATGGGCATGTGAATCCGCCGCCTGGTTCTGGCAGAGCAACGGCCTGAACGAGTTGGCCGACAAGGACCAGTTCACCACCATTACTCGACGTATCAATGGCGGCCTCAATGGCCTGGATCATCGTATGCAGCTATGGGCGAGGGCGAAGGCGGTGTTATGCGCTTCCTAGCGTCCTACCGCTTGCTCGGTTATTTCCTGCTGCTGGTTATGGCGGCGGGATTGACCTGGCAGGTTCAGGCCTGGCGATATGACGCACAGCTTGAGCGGTTGTCGGCCGTGCACGCGCAGGCGCTCGATCAACAAACCCGGCAGGCGTTGCATCAGCAGCAGGCCGAACAAGACAGGCGCCTGGCTCTTGAGCAACAGCTCAATGCCAGCGACCGACAGCATGCTCAGGAGTTAAGCGATGCCCAACGTCATCAAGCGGTTTTGCGTGATCGCCTGGCCACTGCTGATGTGCGGTTGTCAGTCCTTCTCGACGCCACCGAACCCGCCAATGGCAGCTCGGTGCCAGCCCCCGCCCCCGCCGGCGGCGTGGTTCATGCAGCCCCGCGAGCCCGACTTGACCCGGCGCATGCTCAACGAATTATCGCCATCACCGATGACGGCGATAACGCCGTGATTGCCTTGCGTGCGTGCCAGGCGTATGTGCACGCCGTCGCGCGTTAGCATCCTGATGCAGCCTGTCGCTTGCGTGTGCGATTTGCTCCTGTAGGGTAGGCGAACGCCCGCTCATTCCCGGAGACGACCGTGAACGAAATCACTCAACTTGCCGCTGAACTGGGGCGCCGACTCCAGGTGCTCAATGCTCATGTCACCACTGCCGAGTCCTGTACCGGTGGCGGTATTGCCGAGGCTATCACGCGGATTCCCGGCAGTTCGGCGTGGTTCGAAGCAGGTTACGTCACCTATTCCAACCGGCAGAAGACTCGACAGTTGAATGTACCGGAGGGCTTGTTCAACAAGGTGGGCGCTGTCAGCCAGGAGGTGGTGGAGGCGATGGTGCGTGGCGCGCAGGAGAAAAGTCTGGCGCGGTTCGCCGTGGCGGTCAGCGGCGTGGCAGGGCCGGATGGTGGTTCGCCGGAAAAACCGGTGGGTACGGTGTGGCTGGCGTTCGGCGTGGGGGAGGCGGTCACGGCACAGCGCGAACACTTCTCCGGCAACCGCGACGAAGTCCGTCGACAAACGGTAAAAGCTGCGCTGGAGGGCTTGTTGCGACGAGCTGCACTAGAAATAGAAAATCAGGGGTAGGCGATCTCCGATCTTTGTGGAACAATACTGTCTACTTATACAGGTGTTGGCCGTCAGGCCTTATTGATTACGTGAGGACTTTAATGGACGACAACAAGAAGAAAGCCTTGGCTGCGGCCCTGGGTCAGATCGAACGTCAATTCGGCAAGGGTGCCGTAATGCGTATGGGCGATCACGACCGTCAGGCGATCCCGGCTATTTCCACTGGCTCTCTGGGTCTGGATATCGCACTCGGCATTGGCGGCCTGCCAAAAGGCCGTATCGTTGAGATCTACGGTCCTGAATCTTCCGGTAAAACCACCCTGACCCTGTCGGTGATCGCCCAGGCGCAGAAGATGGGCGCCACCTGCGCATTCGTCGACGCCGAGCACGCCCTGGACCCTGAGTACGCCGGCAAGCTGGGCGTCAACGTCGATGACCTGCTGGTTTCCCAGCCGGACACCGGTGAGCAGGCCCTGGAAATCACCGACATGCTGGTGCGCTCCAATGCCATCGACGTGATCGTGGTCGACTCCGTGGCGGCACTGGTGCCCAAGGCTGAAATCGAAGGCGAAATGGGCGACATGCACGTGGGTCTGCAAGCCCGCCTGATGTCCCAGGCACTGCGTAAAATCACCGGTAACATCAAGAACGCGAACTGCCTGGTGATCTTCATCAACCAGATCCGTATGAAGATCGGCGTAATGTTCGGCAGCCCGGAAACCACCACGGGTGGTAACGCGTTGAAGTTCTACGCATCGGTCCGCCTGGATATCCGTCGTACTGGCGCGGTGAAGGAAGGTGACGAGGTTGTCGGGAGCGAAACTCGCGTCAAGGTTGTGAAGAACAAGGTGGCTCCACCATTCCGTCAGGCTGAATTCCAGATTCTCTACGGCAAGGGCATTTACCTGAACGGCGAGATGATTGACCTGGGCGTGTTGCACGGTTTCGTTGAAAAATCCGGTGCCTGGTACGCCTACAACGGCAGCAAGATTGGTCAAGGCAAGGCCAACTCGGCCAAGTTCCTGGCGGATAACCCGGACATCGCCGCTACGCTTGAGAAGCAGATTCGCGACAAGCTGCTGACCGCAGCACCAGATGTGAAAGCTGCCGCCAACCGTGAGCCGGTTGACGAGATGGAAGAAGCCGATACCGACATCTGAAGCCAGCGATGACTGTTGTACTGGATACACTCGTCGCCGTTCGGCGCACTGCAATGGACCTGCTCGCTCGCCGCGAGCATGGTCGAGTCGAGCTGACGCGTAAGCTGCGTCAGCGCGGCGCGGAGCCCGAAATGATCGAAACCGCCCTCGACCGGTTGACGGAAGAGGGTCTGCTTTCCGAATCCCGTTACCTTGAAAGCTTTGTGTCCTATAGAGCCCGTTCCGGCTACGGCCCCGCGCGAATTCGCGAGGAGTTGAGCCAGCGCGGTTTGCAGCGTGGCGATATCGACCTCGCGTTGCGCGAGTGCGGTATCAATTGGCAGTCGCAACTGGAGGATACCTGGCGCCGCAAGTTCTCTGGTCATTTGCCAATCGATGCCAGGGAACGTGCAAAACAAGGACGCTTTTTGAGTTATCGCGGGTTTCCGATGGACATGATCAGCCGCTTGCTCAGCGGTCGAGAGATGGACGACTGAGAGCCGGAGATTTGTTCCGACAAACTGTGACGTAACCCATAGCCACTCAATACGATCCCCTGATACACCCAAAAAGGCCCGCTATGAAAATAGCGGGCCTTTTTTGCGTTCTGCGTTTATGGATTCACGCCGGCTCCGGTGCCACCCGCTGCTGCGCCGTGCCTTGGGCGTGCGCCCAGTTCTCCGGTAGGTTGATGTAGTGCACCAGCTCCCGCAACCGACCTTGATCCCGTCCATTGAAGTTGAACACCAATCGCGTCAGGTGGCTGAACTTCGCCTCATCATGTTCCTCCCCGGTATATGCCAGTTGCTGGAACTCCCCGCTCAAACGCAGGCTGGCAAATTCCGTCTGCAAGTGGGTGAGGGCGCGCTCGCTGAGCGGATGGTTCATGCGCATCACGAACTCGCGTTTCAGCCAGCGCGTGGAGTGGAAGTTGGCGTAGAACTGATTGATCTCCTCTACAGCTTCTTCGGCGCTGTACACAAGCCTTACCAGCTTAAGGTCGGTCGGCAAAATGTAGCGATTGGCCTCCAGTTGATTGCGGATAAAGTCCAAGGCGCCTTGCCAGAACCCGCCACCTGGTGCGTCCAGCAACACCACCGGCACCAGAGGGCTCTTGCCGGTCTGGATCAGCGTCAACACCTCCAGCGCTTCATCCAGGGTGCCAAAGCCGCCAGGGCACAAGACCAGCGCATCGGCTTCCTTGACGAAGAACAGCTTGCGGGTGAAGAAGAAGTGGAATGACAGCAGGTTTTCCGTGCCATCAATGGTGGGGTTGGCGTGTTGTTCAAACGGCAGGGTGATGTTGAACCCCAGGCTATGCTCCAGGCCGGCACCCTCATGTGCTGCCGCCATGATGCCGCCGCCACCGCCGGTGATCACCATCAGGTCAGAGCGCGCCAAAGCTGCGCCCACCTCGCGAGCCAAGGCATACAGCGGGCTTTCTACGGGGGTACGTGCTGAGCCGAACACCGTGACTTTGCGTCGGCCCCTGAACTGTTCCAGAACCCGGAACGCATGATCCAATTCGCGGATGGCCTGCAGGGTGATTTTGGCGTTCCAGCGGTCGCGGTCGTCCTGGGCCATGCGCAGCACGGTGAGAATCATGTCGCGATAAAGAGGGGTATTCGGGCTGTTGGGGGCTATCTGCTCGAGCTGCGCGTCGACTTGCTGTGCGAGCTGGGGCCCGTGTTCTTCAAAATGGCGTAGCAAACTGTCATTCGGTTGGTAAGGCATTCAACGTCTCCTTCTTCACAGAGGTTGGACCGACGGCAATCGATCGTCCGCAGGCCACGACACTGCATGTGTCGCTGCATGCCATAGGCGTTGTACCTGTTTGCCTGTTGGCAAAGCGCGCTCTGTATAGTCCTTTTGATTTAAAAACCTTTGCACTTCAAGTCCGCGGGAGGGCAACCCTCTTGTGCCCGGGAAATGTTACAGGACGGCGTGAGCGCCGTTGTGCAAGGGGGGCTGGGATGGCCTGATCATGGGCCGAAAAAGCCTTGTCTGGCAACCGCTTATTGGTCGGTCAGATGGGCGAGGAACAATGTCAAAGCGGGGGAGCGCGCCGCGGGACCGCAGCGCGAGGATAAGGCCAGGTTACTTTTTCTTCTTCGATGGCGCCGGGCAGTCCGCTTCCGCAAACTTCACCGAGGCCACTGGACGGTTGCTTTTGTTCTCGGTGATTTCATAACGCATCACCGCGCCCTTGGCCATCAATTCGCGGTAGCCCGCGTTCGTGCAAACGCTGCGGCCCAACTGAAAGTACACAGCCTTGGGATTGGCGCGCATCTGTTCGGCGCGGTCAGGCATCACGCTCAGGTGGTCAATTAACTGCATACCTTCAACGGTGTAGGCCACTTCGAGGGTTTTTTCGTCGATTTCCCGCGGCAGGCCTTTGTTGCTTTCAGCAGCGACACTTTGCAGCTTCCTGTTCATTTGAGCCTCCAGCAGCGAGGCCGCCTGGGCGCCGATGGGCAGGACCAGCGCAAGCGCGACGGATGGGGCGACAAGACGCAGCATGGAACGCAGCATGAAATTCTCCTGATTCGGTTACAGGTGCATAGACCCGCCACTGCGCTGTGCGTTCAGTGGCGGGCGATTATAGGTGAGGCGTCGCCACTACAGCCAGGCGTATCGCTGGTAAACTGCCGCCACTTCAACCCATTTTGAGTGACCCTGTGTCGATTTACCCGTCCATGCGGCGCATCCGATGAGCCACGCCGTCTCCCGCCTGCGTGCTCAGCGTCTGGCGCGCGCCATCAAACCCTTCGTTAATCGTGGCTCGCGCGCTGAGCGCTGTTCCGGCTGCCGCGTGATTGCGCAATATTGCCTGTGCGCCTGGCGTCCCAAGGTCGCCGCCAGGTCTGCCATGTGCCTGCTGATGCACGATGTCGAACCGATGAAGCCCAGCAACACCGGCTGGCTGATCGCTGATGTCATCAAGGACACCACGGCGTTCGCCTGGTCGCGCACCGAAGTGGATCCGGAGCTGCTGCTCCTGCTGGCCGACCCACAGTGGCAGCCCTATGTCGTGTTCCCCGGCGAGTTCGTGGCGCCGGAGCGGGTCGTCAGTGCCGTGACGGTGGAAGAGGGCAGACGACCGTTGTTCATCCTGTTGGACGGCACCTGGAGTGAAGCGCGCAAGATGTTCCGCAAGAGCCCGTATCTGGAACATCTGCCGGTGCTGAGCCTGGCGCCTGAGCAGCTGTCGCGCTACAAACTGCGGCGCTCCAAGCGCGATGATCATTTCTGCACCGCCGAAGTGGCGGCGCTGTGCCTGGAGTTGGCCGAGGATGCGGTCGCCAGCGAGGTGCTGGACGCTTACCTTGACGTATTCAGCGCCCACTACCTGGCCGCCAAGTTCCAGCTGCCGCTGGACCCGACGGATGTCGTGCACACGCGTCTTGCGCCCTATGTCCCAGCGCTTTAGCCAGACGACGTTTGCATGATGGCACCTTACCCGCTCCCCCGCTAAACTGCCCAGGGGCGTAGTGCTTGACCCCCCAGGCTACGCTGGGCATGCTGTGCGCCGATTGAGGCGCCAGCATGGAGATTCGACGTCGTTTTGCGTCGAGCACGCCCTCTGGCGATGGCTGCCTGGTCGCCGCCTTGTGTATTGGTGAACCCTTGAACCCATTGGGGCTCCCATAAAAAACAGGATCATTTAATCAATGGCCACATACGAAATCCTGATAGCCGACGATCACCCGCTGTTTCGCAGTGCGTTGCGTCAAGCGGTGACGCTGGGCCTTGGGCCGGATGTCCGCCTGGTCGAAGTGGCCAGCATTGCCGAGCTGGAAAGCTGCCTGACCGATAAAACCGACTGGGACCTGGTGTTGCTTGACCTGAACATGCCCGGTGCCTATGGCTTCTCCGGGCTGGTGTTGCTACGCGGCCAGTACCCGCAGATTCCGGTGGTGATGGTCTCGGCGCAGGAAGAGGCCGATGTGGTGGTGCGATCCAGGGAATTTGGTGCCAGCGGGTTCATTCCCAAGTCCAGCGCCATGGAAGATATCCAGAAGGCGGTGCGTGCCGTGTTGGATGGCGATATGTCCTGGCCGCCCCAAGCATTTGAACACGTCAATGTATCCGACGAAGCCAAGGCCGCTCGTGATGGCTTGGCCAGCTTGACCCCTCAACAGTTCCGGGTATTGACCATGGTCTGCGAGGGCTTGTTGAACAAGCAGATTGCCTACGAGTTGAAAGTTTCGGAGGCAACCATCAAGGCGCACGTCACTGCCATTTTCCGCAAGTTGAACGTGCGCACCCGCACCCAGGCGGCGTTGCTCCTGCAACAACTTGAGTCAATTTCGCAGCATTAAGATCTCACCGATTCACGCTTTTTTGACTTTGCGTGATCTAGTTTCCCCACTCCTTTGGTTCAGTTGCCTACATCTATGTCGCCTTTCAAGGGTCAAACCGGTATCAAACGTATCTTCAATGCTGGGGGATATTCCCTGGACGGCCTGCGCGCAGCGTTCACCGGCGAGGCGGCATTCCGGCAGTTGGTGTTGCTCAATGTGATCCTCATCCCACTGAGCTTTTTCCTCAATGTCAGCCGTGTCGAGCGGGCGTTGCTGATTGCCGTATGCCTGCTGGCGTTGATTGTCGAGCTGCTCAACTCGGCGGTGGAAGCGGCCATCGATCGCATCTCCCTGGATCGTCATCCTTTGTCGAAAAACGCCAAGGACATGGGCAGCGCCGCGCAATTCGTGGCCCTGACCATGATTACCCTGGTGTGGGTCGTCATCCTGATCTAAGCCTCAGGCAATGTTGGGAAGCACGATTTCGTCGCTGCGCTGCACGCCGGCGGTGAATGCGCGGCAGAGTTCCAGGAACTCGCGCATCGCCGAGGTCTGGTATTTCTGCTTGTGCCAGATGAAGTAAAACTGCCGTGCCAAGTCCAGATCAGGGGTTTCCACCGGCACCAGGCTGCCACGACGAAACGCGTCACGCAGCGCCAGCCTTGAGATACAGCCGATCCCCAGACCCGACTCCACCGCACGCTTGATCGCCTCGGTGTGTTCCAGTTCGAGGCGGATGTTCAGTGCGCTGCGGTGATGGCGCATGGCTTGGTCAAACGTCAGGCGTGTGCCTGAGCCTTGTTCGCGCAGGATCCACGCTTCATGGGTCAACTCGTCCATGCTCGCCACGCCACGTTTGGCCAGGTGGTGCTGTGGGGCGCAAAACACCACTAACTCGTCTTCTACCCAGGTCTGTACTTCGATATCCGGGTGGCTGCAGTCGCCTTCGATCAGACCCAGATCAATTTCGTAATGCGCCACTTGATGCACGATATGTGCGGTGTTCTGCACGTGCAATTTCACCTGGCTTTCGGGGTGCTGCTGCATGAAGCTGCCGATCAGCAGCGTCGCCAGGTAATTGCCGATCGTCAGGGTGGCCCCGACCGCCAGGGAGCCGAAGCCGGACTTGCCGTTGAGCAGGTCTTCGATCTCCTTGGCCTGGTCCAGCAGCGCGACCGCCTGGGGCAACAGCTGATGGCCCAGGGCATTGAGACTCAAGCGTTTACCGGCGCGGTCGAACAATTGGCAGCTGGATTGACGCTCCAGTTCGGTAATCGACGTGCTGGCGGCGGATTGGGATAAAGCCAGAAGGCCAGCAGCGCGCGAAACGCTTTCCTGCTGGGCGACGGCGACGAAGACTTGCAGTTGACGGAGAGTAAATCGCATATCGATATAACCGATAACCCTTATCTTAATAATCCAGTTAACAGATATTGTCGCCGCCATTAGAATGCGCTGCAATTGCGCATTTCACATTTGGCGCAGACCCATTTCCAGGAGTTCCCCGTACATGAGCAACATGAACCACGAGCGTGTCCTCAGTGTTCATCACTGGAACGACACTCTGTTCAGCTTCAAGTGCACCCGCGATCCGGGCCTGCGCTTCGAGAACGGTCAGTTCGTGATGATCGGCCTGCAGCAACCCAACGGCCGCCCGCTCATGCGCGCTTACTCCATTGCCAGTCCGAACTGGGAAGAGCATTTGGAGTTCTTCAGCATCAAGGTGCCGGATGGCCCGCTGACTTCCCAATTGCAGCACCTGAAGGAAGGCGATGAGGTCCTCATCAGCAAGAAACCGACAGGCACCCTGGTGCTGGACGACTTGCAGCCCGGAAAACACCTGTACCTGCTCAGCACCGGCACTGGCCTGGCGCCGTTCATGAGTGTGATCCAGGATCCGGAAACCTACGAGCGTTTTGAAAAAGTGATCCTGTGCCACGGCGTGCGCTACGTCAACGAAGTGGCCTACCGCGAGTTCATCACCGAGCACCTGCCGCAGAACGAATTCTTCGGCGAGGCCGTGCGTGAAAAGTTGATCTACTACCCCACCGTGACCCGCGAGCCCTTTGAAAACCAGGGCCGCCTGACCGACCTGATGCGCAGCGGCAAGCTGTTTCGGGACATCGGCTTGCCGCCGATCAACCCCGAGGACGACCGCGCCATGCTGTGCGGCAGCCCAAGCATGCTGGACGAGACCAGCGAAGTGCTCAACAGCTTCGGCCTGAAAGTTTCGCCACGCATGCGCGAGCCAGGTGATTACCTGATCGAACGCGCATTCGTCGAGAAATAAAGCAGCCAAACCATGTGCTGACTGGACAATACAGAAGACCTGAATGTGGGAGGGGGCTTGTCCCCACCCACAGTTGGTTTGCGGTTTATCCTGCTGTCACCACTTCTAATACGCAAATCACCCCAGCCTCGGGATAGTGCCAGCGCACATCCACATCCCAGAAGCGCACCCCGTACTCGCGCTCCGGACCAGGCGTCTGGTACGCGGGCCGGGGGTCCTGCGCCAAACACTGATCAATCAATTCCACCAACGGCTCGCCGAGACGCTGGGCATGGCCTTGTGCTTGCTGCAGCGCAGTCTTCAGCCACTGTACGGGAATCAACGCCGGCGCCCCGCTGGCGATGCGGTTGCTTGCCGTGTCGATGATGTCGGCGTAAGGCACGTAAGGCTTGATGTCCAGCACCGGCGTGCCGTCGAGCAGATCGATCCCGGAGATCCACAACCGACCCGGCTCGACCCTGTCCAGTTTCACCACCGACTGGCCGATGCCATTGGGCCGATGGGTCGCACGGGTGGCGAACACCCCCATGGACGTATTGCCACCCAGGCGTGGCGGGCGCACTTTCAGGCGCGGCTTGTCTTCCAACGCCTGATGGAACAGAAACAGCAGCCACACATGGCTGACTTGCTCCAGGCCTTGAACGGCCTCGCCCTGGTCGAACGGCGCCACCAGCTCCAGCACGCCGCGGGCGGCCGGCGCCAGTTGCGGTTGGCGCGGGATGGCGAACTTCTCCTTGAAACAGGAGCGCACGAAGCCGACGGGGGAGACCAGGTGACTCATGGCTTACGCACGCACCCGCAGCGTCAGCCCCTTGAGGAAGTTACGCAGCAACTGGTCGCCGCACGGGCGATAGTTGGTGTGGCCGAATTTGCGAAACAGCGCGCTCAATTCCGGCTTGGACACCGGGAATTCGGCGGCCTTGAGAATGGCGTGCATATCATCTTCCTTCAGTTCGAAGGCCACGCGCAGCTTCTTGAGAATGATGTTGTTGGTGACCGGCGTCTCGATCGGCTGCGGTGGACGGCTTTCATCCTTGCCACGCTTGAAGATCACCAGGCCATCGAGAAAGTGCGCCATGACCTCGTCCGGGCAGAACACGAAGCCTTCTTCTTCGTCCTTCTTGAGGTAAGTCAGCAGGTCATCCTTGGTGATGTCCATGCCGCCGAGCTTGGTGATCTCGACCATCTTGTTGTCGCTGATATCGAGCATGTAGCGCACGCTGCGCAGTACGTCGTTGTGAATCATGGTGGGCAATCCTGGTTTTCAACGGTGGACAACGCCCGGCGGGGCGCTGTCGAAAGGGGGAGCAGCTTAAAATTTCTCTTTGCCGGACAGGTAACGCCATTGGCCCACTGGAACCTTGCCAATGGACACCCCGCCGATGCGGATGCGGCGAATAGCCACGACCTTCAGGCCGACCGCCTCGCAGAACAGCGCGATCACGCCGGGTTGCGGATTTTTCAGCGCAAAGCGCAGGCGATTTTCGTTCTGCCAGCTGGCTTTTACGGCTGGCAGCTCTTTGCCTTTGTAGGTCAGGCCGTGGTTCAGGCGGTTAAGGCCGTGGGCAACCATCTCGCCTTCGACCTCCACGACATACTCCTGCTCGATCTTGGCGGCATCGGCGGTCAACTTGCGCAGAATCTTCCAGTCCTGGGTAAACACCAGCAGGCCGCTGGCCTTGGCCTGCAGGTCGGCGCTGGCGCTCAGGCGCAGGAAGTGGCCTTTGAGCGGACGCTTGCCGAAACGATGTTCGTCCGACAGGGTATCGGCGCTGATCATCGCCATCGCGGTATCAGCATCCACACCGGCCGGGGCGTGCAGCAGGATGGTCACCGGTTCCGGCGCGGTAGCCTTGGCCTCGGGGTCGAGTTCGACTTTCTGGGTGGTGACCTTGAACTGCGGTTCGTCGATCACTTCACCGTCCACCGAGACCCAGCCGCCTTCGATAAACAGCTCAGCCTCCCGACGGGAGCAACCGACCAGTTCGATAAGGCGTTTGGAGAGGCGTATGGGGTCAGTCATGACAAGGGCCGTAACAAAAGGGGGCGGCTATTGTACCTGCCTGGCGCCGGTTAATCCCGGCCCCATTTCATTTAGCCCTGGCGCGCCTGCGACGACAGCTGGCGCAAGCGCATGCGCAGCAACGGATAAGGCTGGCCGAGGCCGTCATGCTCGGTGCGTCCGATCACCTCGAAACCTTGCTTGAGGTAAAAGGCCAGGGCCTGGGGGTTCTGTTCGTTGACTTCCAGCTCGTCGGCGTTCATGCACTCCACCGCGTAGCGCAGCAACTGGCGGCCCAAGCCTTGGCCACGGTGTTGCGGATCGATGAACAGCATCTCGACTTTTCCCGCCGCTACCCCGGCAAACCCAGTGATGCGCTGGCGGGCGTCCTTGGTGCAGACCAGCATCACCGCATCCAGGTAGCGGGTCAGCACCAGGTCTTTGAGTAATACGATGTAGCTGTCGGGCAGAAAATCATGGGTGGCGCGCACCGACGCTTCCCACACCCGGACCAGTTCCGGGTAATCGCGGGTGTTAGGTGTATGAATGACCGAATGCTGCCGCATGCCCGTTGCCTCTTGCCGATGTGTGCGCCGATGGGCAAAACAATAGACCGAAAAAAGCCCCGCATCTTGTCCAGAAGCAGGGCTTTTTCAAGTTTCCAGCGATCAGTCGCGTTTTTCGGCCCACAGGTCGTATTCGTCGGCGTCGGTCACGGTGCACCAGACCTTGTCGCCCGGCTTCAAACCGCTGGCATCGTCGATAAACACATTGCCGTCGATCTCCGGCGCATCGAAGAAGCAACGGCCCACGGCGCCTTGTTCGTCGACTTCGTCGATGAGCACTTCGATTTCCTTGCCGATGCGCAGTTGCAGGCGCGCCGAGCTGATGGCCTGTTGGTGCGCCATGAAGCGTTCCCAACGGTCCTGCTTGACGTCGTCCGGCACCACGGCCAGGTCCAGCAGGTTGGCCGGGGCGCCTTCCACCGGCGAGTACTGGAAGCAGCCGACGCGGTCCAGTTGGGCCTCGGTCAGCCAGTCCAGCAGGTACTGGAAGTCTTCTTCGGTCTCGCCGGGAAAGCCGACGATAAAGGTGGAGCGGATGATCAAGTCCGGGCAGATCTCGCGCCAGTTCTTGATGCGCGCCAGGGTTTTGTCCTCAAAGGCCGGGCGTTTCATGGCCTTGAGCACTTTCGGGCTGGCGTGCTGGAACGGGATGTCCAGGTACGGCAGGATCTTGCCGGCGGCCATCAGCGGGATCAGCTCGTCCACATGCGGGTACGGGTAGACGTAGTGCAGGCGCACCCATACGCCCAGGCTGCTGAGGGCTTCGCAGAGTTCGGTCATGCGGGTTTTTACCGGCGCGCCGTTCCAGAAGCCGGTGCGGTATTTCACATCGACGCCGTAGGCACTGGTGTCCTGCGAGATCACCAGCAGCTCCTTCACGCCAGACTTGACCAGGCGCTGGGCCTCGTCGAGCACGTCGCCCACCGGACGGCTCACCAGCTTGCCGCGCATCGACGGAATAATGCAGAAGCTGCAGCTATGGTTACAGCCTTCGGAGATCTTCAGGTACGCGTAGTGGCGCGGGGTCAGCTTGATGCCTTGGGGCGGCACCAGGTCGATCAACGGGTTGTGATCCTGGCGTGGCGGCACCACGTCGTGCACAGCGTTGACCACTTGCTCGTACTGCTGCGGGCCGGTCACCGCGAGCACGCTGGGGTGCACATTGCGGATATTGCCTTCTTCCACGCCCATGCAGCCGGTCACGATGACCTTGCCGTTTTCCTTGATGGCTTCACCGATCACCTCCAGCGACTCCGCCTTGGCCGAGTCGATAAAGCCACAGGTGTTGACCACCACCACATCCGCGTCCTGATAAGTGGACACCACGTCATAGCCTTCCATGCGCAGTTGGGTCAGGATGCGCTCGGAATCGACCAGCGCCTTGGGGCAACCCAGGGATACAAAGCCGACCTTGGGGTTGGCCGTTGCGGGAGTGGTGGACATGTCTAACCTCGGTATTGAATGACGCCGCCGCCGCAAAGGGCAGGGCAGCGGACGGGCGCTTGGCGCGCCTCTGATCAAAAAGTGCGCAATTCTAGCGATGGGCAACGCACTTGACCAGCTTTATGCAGGGAAATACGACGAGCGCTGCGCTATGCTTCGCGCCGTTGCGCATGGGTAAAACCCTTGGGTCAATAAAACGTCTGTTACGAGAAGTAAAACGGCGCATGCTAGCGTCGGCTTAGGCGCGTTGTTCATATAAGACCTCAGGTCAAAGGGCAGGAGTGGTTGATGGGTCAGGCAAGTAGTCAGGCAGTAGGTGCCGAGCATTCAAACGCCAAACCGATTGGCATGCTGGTGGCAGCGGTCGGGGTGGTTTATGGCGATATCGGAACCAGCCCGCTCTATACCCTTAAAGAGGTGTTCAACGGCGGTTATGGGGTTCAGGTCAACCACGATGGCGTGCTGGGGATTCTGGCGCTGATCTTCTGGTCGCTGATCTGGGTGGTGTCGATCAAGTACATGCTGTTTGTACTGCGCGCAGACAACCAGGGCGAAGGCGGGATCATGGCCCTCACCGCGCTGGCGCGGCGGGCGGCGGGGGAGCGCAGACGGCTGCGCAGTTTCCTGGTGGTCTGTGGCCTGTGCGGCGCGGCATTGTTCTACGGTGACAGCATGATCACCCCGGCAATTTCCGTATTGTCGGCCGTGGAAGGCCTGGAACTGGCGTTCGATGGCCTGGAAAAATGGGTAGTGCCGATTGCCCTGGTGGTGTTGGTGGCGCTATTCCTGATCCAGAAGCACGGCACCGACCATATCGGCAAACTGTTCGGGCCGGTGATGGTGACCTGGTTTCTGGTGCTGGGCGGCCTGGGTGTGTACGGCATCACCCTGCACCCTGAGGTACTCCATGCCCTGAACCCGATCTGGGCCGTGCGTTTCTTCGAGGCCCATCCAGGCATCGGCGTGGCGATCCTCGGCGCGGTAGTGCTGGCATTGACCGGCGCCGAAGCGCTGTATGCCGACATGGGCCACTTCGGTCGCAAGCCGATTGCCCGCGCGTGGTTCATGCTGGTGTTGCCGGCGTTGGTACTCAACTATTTCGGCCAGGGCGCGATGCTGCTGGGCGATCCCGAAGCCGCGCGCAACCCGTTTTATCTGCTGGCGCCGAGCTGGGCGCTGATCCCGTTGGTGGTGTTGTCCACCCTGGCCACGGTGATTGCCTCCCAGGCGGTGATTTCCGGTGCGTTCTCCCTGACGCGCCAGGCGATCCAACTCGGTTACATCCCGCGCATGCATATCCAGCACACCTCCAGCGCCGAACAGGGCCAGATCTATATCGGCGCGGTGAACTGGTCGTTGATGGTCGGCGTGATCCTGCTGGTACTGGGTTTCGAATCGTCCAACGCCTTGGCCTCGGCCTACGGCGTGGCGGTAACCGGCACCATGCTGATGACCACCATCCTGGTGTCGGCGGTGATGCTGCTGCTGTGGAAATGGCCGCCGGTGCTGGCGGTGCCGGTGCTGGTCTGCTGCCTGTTGGTCGACGGTCTGTACTTCGCCGCCAACGTGCCGAAGATCATCCAGGGCGGCGCGTTCCCGGTATTGGCGGGCATCGTGCTGTTCGTGCTGATGACCACTTGGAAGCGCGGCAAGCAATTGCTGGTGGAGCGCCTCGACGAAGGCGGCCTGCCGCTGCCGATCTTTATCAGCAGCATCCGCGTGCAACCGCCCCATCGGGTGCAGGGTACGGCGGTGTTCCTCACGGCGCGCCCGGATGCGGTGCCCCATGCGCTGTTGCACAACCTGCTGCACAACCAGGTGCTGCATGAGCAGGTGGTGCTGTTGACCGTGGTCTACGAAGATATTCCACGCGTACCGGCCACCCGACGTTTCGAGGTGGATGCCTACGGCGAAGGCTTCTTCCGCGTCATCCTGCACTTCGGGTTCACCGACGAGCCGGACGTACCCCAGGCGCTGAAGCTGTGTCATCTGGACGAACTGGATTTCAGCCCGATGCGTACCACCTATTTCCTCAGCCGTGAAACGGTGATTGCCTCGCGCATCAAGGGCATGGCGCGCTGGCGCGAAGGCTTGTTCGCGTTTATGTTGAAAAACGCCAACGGCAACCTGCGCTTCTTCAAACTGCCGGTTAACCGGGTGATCGAGCTGGGTACCCAGGTCGAGATGTAAGCCCACGCAGCACGGGCGCCGGCCATCGGCGCCCGTGTTGTGCTGAACCCTGTGCGATCGCGCGTTGTCGACTAGGCTCTAAGCACGCTTTGAAGAGTGCCCACAGAACCCAGAAGAGGTGCGCCATGAGTCAACTGCTCGAATCCTACACCCTGCGCCAATTGACTTTGCCCAACCGCATCGCCGTATCGCCGATGTGCCAGTACTCCAGCGCCGATGGCCTGGCCAATGACTGGCACTTGGTGCACCTCGGCAGCCGTGCGGTAGGCGGCGCTGGCCTGATCTTCACCGAAGCCACTGCGGTGAGCGCCGATGGTCGCATTACTGCCCAGGACCTGGGGCTGTGGAACGACCAACAGATCGAACCGCTGCAACGCATTACGCGCTTTATTGCGTCCCAGGGTGGGGTGGCCGGAATCCAGCTGGCGCATGCCGGGCGCAAGGCCAGCACTCACCGCCCGTGGCTCGGCAAGCACGGCAGCGTCAAGCCTGAAGACGGTGGCTGGGTGCCGGTCGCGCCGTCGCCGATTGCCTTCGACCCCCAGCACACCCAGCCCAAACCGTTGGATGAAACCCAGATCCAGCAGGTGATCGCCGACTTCGTCGCGGCGGCCAAACGCGCCCTGACGGCCGGCTTCAAGATAGTGGAGATCCACGCGGCGCACGGCTACCTGTTGCATCAGTTCCTCTCGCCGCTGAGCAATCAGCGCCAGGACGCATACGGTGGTTCGTTCGAAAATCGCATTCGCCTGGTGCTGCAAGTGACCGAGGCCGTGCGCGAGGCGTGGCCACGGGAGCTGCCGTTGTTCGTGCGGGTATCGGCCACCGACTGGGTCGAAGATGGCTGGAACCCGGATGAAACCGTGGAATTGGCGCGCCGCCTGAAGGACCTTGGGGTGGATCTGATCGACGTCTCGTCCGGCGGCACCGCCGCCAACGCCGAGATCCCCACCGGGCCGGGCTATCAGACGCGTTTCGCCGAACGCGTGCGCAAGGAGGCGGGCATCGCCACCGGCACCGTCGGCATGATCACCGAGCCGGCGCAGGCCGAGCACATCCTGCGTACCTGCCAGGCCGATATCATCTTCCTGGCCCGAGAGCTGCTGCGCGATCCGTATTGGCCCTTGCATGCCGACGACGACCTGGGCGGGCGCAAGGCGACCTGGCCGGCGCAATATCAGCGCGCGACCCATCGGGATCAGCCGATCCATGAGTCTGACTTGAAGAATTAGCCTTCGTCGCTTCAAAACCCACCCTGACCCGGTCAATGCCGGTCAGTTAAGAGACGGAACGGGCAACCAGTACCCTGTGGCGAGCGGGCTTGCCCCGCGTTGGGCTGCGAAGCAGCCCCAAAACATAGTCCCGGAGCTGCCTCGCATACTGCGACGCTCCTATTGGGGCTGCTGCGCAGCCCAACGCGGGGCAAGCCCGCTCACCACAGTTACAGTGTTCCTCCTTAACTGACTGGCATTGCCCTGGCCCGGTGGGTTTTTTTACGCCTCGCGATGGGGAAAAGGCTGTAGGTATTTGTTACCCAAGTATTTTTTTAAGTGAATACTCTAAAAAAATCCCACGCGCTGCGAGATTGTTTCTACGCTTACGGTAAGCCTGATTTCTGGCCCAGGAAGTCAGTCGGCTTGCCGTCGGGGCGTTGCGCTTCACGGGACGCAGGTGATGGGCGCAAGGAGTAGTTGTTCGATATCAGGAGAAGCAGTCCATGGCCAAGTCCTATGGTGTAGCGGGTGTGGTGACGTCATTTCTGACGCGCAGGGTGTCTTTGCGGGGGCGAAGGTTGAGTTCGGACGAAGTGGAACTGCTGGCGCAGTATCGCGCATTGACGGAGGACGATCAGGTGGCCATGCGCTATTTGATTGGCGCGATGAAAAGCGTGTCGCGGTTCTGATCCGCCCTCCAGTCAGGGGGGAGCGGGTGCTCCCCCCTTGTTATCACGTGTACTTGCGCTGCTCCGGTGCCGGCGGAAAGTACTGGTACAGCCAGGTTTCGCTCAAGGTGCGGTCCTGGGTGCGAATGAACAGGCGCAATTCCACCGGCTCCACGCTGTCGCTGGTCGGGTACCAGTCAAACAGAATGCGGTAGCCCTTGATGTTGTCGAGCACCAGCACGCTGAAATCCTTTACCTCGCCGTGGGAGCAGGTGACCACCGGTTCGATCCCGGTGCCGGCCGGCAGGCGGTCCAGGCCGCCGCCTTTGAAGTCCACGGCAAAACGCCGTGCCCATACCTCTGGATAATGCTCGCCCGGTGCCCAGCCCTCGGTAAAACCGCCCATGCCGGAGCGGGTGGCATCCACCTGCGCCAGCGGCGTGCTTACCGGCGGCAGGGCGCTCCAGTACAGTTTGTAGCCGTAGTTGAGCGAATCGCCGGCGGCCACCGGTTTTTTCGGGGTCCAGAAGGCCACGATGTTGTCCAGGGTTTCGCCGGTGGTGGGAATTTCCAGCAAGTCGATCGAACCTTCACCCCAGGCTGTCGTGGGTTCTACCCACAGGCTTGGGCGTTTGCTGTACCAGTCCACGGTGTCCTGGTAGCTGGCGAACTCATGGTCGGTCTGCACCAGGCCGAAGCCTTTCGGGTCGGTGTCGGCGAATGCGTTGAATTGCAACTTGGCCGGGTTGTTCAACGGACGGCAGACCCACTCGCCGTTGCCGCGCCACATGGCCAGGCGGTCCGAATCGTGGATCTGCGGGTGGATGGTGTCGCACATGCGGCGCTCGTGGGTGCCGCAACTGAACATGCTGGTCATCGCCGCGATGCCCAGTTGCTCGATTGCGGTGCGCGCATTGATATGCGCGTCGATGGCCATCACGACCTGGTTGGCCTGGCAGTCGATATCGAAGCGATAGGCACCCGTGGCGCTCGGCGAATCGAGCAGGGCGTAGACCACAAAGCGGGTGGCGTTCTTGTCCGGGGTCTCGAACCAGAACTGCGTGAAATCGGGAAACTCTTCACGCTTTTTCGCGTAGGTGTCGATCGCCAGACCGCGGGCGGATAACCCGTACTGACCGGTGGAATCGACCGCGCGGAAGTAACTGGCGCCGAGAAACGACAGCACGTCATGACGGTCCAGCTCCGGCGCCTTGAACAGTTTGAAGCCGGAGAAACCCAGGTCGCCGGTCAGCTGTTTGGTGTCGACCGTGGTTTTTTCATAGTTGAACAGTGAAGGGCGGAAATGCACCTCACGCGCTTCACGCGTCTTGGGGTCGACGCTGTGCATGCGCACCGGCGTCTTGAAACCCATGCCGACGTGGAAGAATTGCACGTCGAGCTGGCCATTGAGTTCTTTCCACAGCGAATGGTTGCCGTCGTAGCCGATCGCGTTGAAGTTCTGCGGAGTCATGGTCGCCAGCGTCGGCGGCAGTACTTGTTTGGTGTCTTTGTAGGCGGTTGCGGCCAGTTGTTTGGCCTGGGCCTTGAGCGTTTCGAAGTCGAACGCCACGGCTTTGCCATCGGCGGCGCGGTTCCCGGCCCAGGCCTGGGCAGCGAGCAGGCCACTGGCCGACAGACCGGTATAAGCCGCAATGGCCATGGACGCTTTGAGCAAATTCCTGCGATGCATAGAGACAACCTGTCGTGAGCAAATCCCGCGCCGTTCCTGGCACGTGCTGGATCAGAAAATACGGTTCGGACATGCCTTCGGCCAAACGCTACGGACATTAAACAGACGCCGGATAGCTTAAGCGGTTCGGTGGAGGAGGAAAATTGATTGGTGGCGGGGTGATGGCATTGCAAATGCGACAAGACATTTCCGGGGCTGTGGACGAACACATTACTCAAGAATTATGAAAATCCAATGTGGGAGCAGGCTTGCCCCCCGATAGCGGTGTATCAGCCAACTATTTCAGTGCTGACCCACTGCTATCGGGGGCAAGCCCCCTCCCACAAAGAGTTTTGTATTGTCTGTCAGAGGTGTGTTTCAGGCCACTTCGCCCACGGCTCGGTACGCCTCGTCGATCGCCGCATGGGCGTACGCACTCCACGCCGCGTCCGAGTTGGCGATGCTCACATGCCCCAGGGGTTTGCGCGCCAGGTTCATCAGCGCTTCGCTTTCGTCGGCGTCATCGAACAGGCTGTTGGAAAAATACGCATAGCCGTGGGACCAGCGATTCACTGTGATCGCCAGAATATCCGTCTCATGGTTGAATCCGCCTGGGCCGAGCATGCGTTGCAGTTGGTCACGCAACTGCGCTTCCAGTTGCTCGAATGTCTGCCCATACAAGCGGCCACGTCCGGCGCGGGCCTGGTCGCGGGCGTTCATGCCGCTGTTGGGGCTGGTGGGCACGTAGACCATGTGCAGGCCGATGGGTTGCGTGGGGTCGCGCGGGTGGTCGTAACCGCCCATGCTCACCGGGTAGTCCAGTTTGATGCGGCTGTACGGCTGGGTGGCCGCGTAGATTTCATGCACCCCCAGCTTCTGAAACGCTTGCCAATTTCGGATCACTACCTTGGTGTACACCAGCGGGAATTTCACGTTCTGGCTCAAGGCGTGGGCCTGAGGCGCGGGCAGGCCTTTGAGCAGGTAAGGAATCATCATGTTGTAGCAGGCCAGGATGCAGCGTTTGCCGCGCACCTGTGCGAGTTGTCCGCCTCGGCTGTAGCCGATATGCACGCCATCGCCGACATTGCGCACGCTCACCACCGTGCTGTTCAAACGCAGGCGCACCGGTGCCTTGGGTTGATCGAGCCTGGCGTAGTCGAAGGCCGCCAGCACGATATCGTCCATGCTGTGCCCTGGCGCCACCCCCGGAATCAGGCTGCGCACCAGGAGGCGTGCGAGCGACGCATTGCCGTCCGGGAAATGGTAGATGTAGGGCTCTTCCATTTCTGCGGCGGCTTCTTCGCTGATAGGTGCCAGATTCATTCCGCCAAAACCTGGGAAACCCACATTGTAGGCATCGGACGCAGCCACGGCATCGATGCTCAAGGCCATGAAGTCGTTGGTACGGCTCTGAAAATACTTCACCGCACCTTCCGACAATCCCACGTTCTTGAGCAGGAAATCCCGGTAGCTGGTGGCTGCCAGGTAGTCAGCCTTTTCCTTGGCATTCTTGCCGGGCAGGTAGTCCCTGGGGGCGGTGTGCAGCTCGATCAGCGCCTGGCGGTCGGCGGTCGGCAGTGGGAAGTCATTGATGAAGTCACCGAGGGCACGCGCATGCAACTGGTCCGGGGCGATGTCGTCAGCCACCATCGGCGTCGGGTCGCCGGTCACCAGTTTGTCTTCGCCGAAATTCTCCTTGTCGAAGAACACCCCGCGCGACAGCCCCAGGTTTGGGTAGAACTGGCGGTCGAAGGCCGTTTCGAAGCGCTTGATAGTCACCCCGAGTTTTTTCAGCAGGCCGTTCACCGGTTTGCTGAACAGGTGGTTGGGCGACTGGAAGGCCTCACTGCCGCCGTAGCCGATGATCATGCGGCCGCCGGCCTGGAACTCATTGCGCTTGGCGTGGCCGCCGAAGTCGTCGTGGTTCTCCAGGATCAGGATTTTCGCATTCGGATGTTTCTCGCGGTAGAACCACGCCGCCGACAAGCCGCTCAGGCCACCGCCGACCACCACCAGGTCATAGTGCTCGGTGATGGGCAATTTATCGGTGTCGAAGACTTTCTTTTCCCAACCCATCTGGTGCGCCACTTCGAAGGCGCCGACATGGCTGCCGCGCAGGCCGGTGAGGGCGGGTGGGTAATAGCGACCGTCGGGCGCGGCCCGAAGGATCTGCAGCGGCGTCATGCCGGCAGCGACGGTGATGGCGACGCCGTTGAGGAAGTCGCGGCGGGTGATGTCCATGGGCAATCCTGAAAATTATTGTTATGAGCCCCCTGCAAGCGCCTGCGTGCAGGGGGGGGCGGCGAATCAGTGCTTGAACATCACATGCCGGACCGTGGTGTAGTCCTCCAGGCCATACATGGACATGTCCTTGCCATACCCCGACAGTTTCTGACCGCCGTGGGGCATTTCGCTGACGAGCATAAAGTGGGTATTTACCCAGGTGCAGCCGTACTGCAGGCGCGCGGCCAGGCGATGGGCGCGGCCTACGTCGGCTGTCCATACCGACGAGGCCAGGCCGTAGTCCGAATCGTTGGCCCAACCCAGCACCTGGGCTTCGTCGTTGAACTTGGTCACTGACACCACTGGCCCGAACACCTCGCGGCGCACGATTTCGTCGTCCTGCTGGGCGTCGGCCAGCACGGTCGGTTCAAAGAAGAACCCATTGCCCTCCACGGCCTTGCCGCCGGTGATCAAACGGATATGCGGTTGTGCCACGGCACGTTCGACAAACCCGGCCACGCGGTCGCGGTGTTGCGCGGTGATCAATGGCCCCAGCTCGGTGTTCGGGTCATCCTGCAAACCGTACTTGATGCTGGCGACCGCCGCGCCGAGCTTCTCGACAAACGCGTCGTAGATGTCCGCCTGGGCATAGATGCGGCACGCCGCCGTGCAGTCCTGGCCGGCGTTGTAGAAGCCGAAGGTGCGGATGCCTTCAACGGCGGCGTCGATGTCCGCATCGTTGAAGATAATCACCGGTGCCTTGCCGCCCAGCTCCATGTGCATGCGTTTCACGCTGTCGGCAGTGTTGGCGATGATGTTCGCGCCGGTGGCGATGGAACCGGTCAGTGACACCATGCGTACTTTCGGGTGCTGCACCAGTGGGCTGCCCACGGTCGGGCCACGGCCGAACACCAGATTGAGCACGCCGGCCGGGAAGATCTCCGACGCCAGTTCCACCATGCGCAACGCCGTCAGTGGGGTTTGCTCCGACGGTTTGAGCACCACGGTATTACCGGCGGCCAGGGCCGGGGCGATTTTCCACGCGACCATCATCAGCGGGTAGTTCCACGGCGCGATGGACGCGATCACGCCTACCGGATCGCGGCGGATCATCGAGGTATGGCCGGGCAAGTATTCGCCGCCGGCCGAACCGCTCATGCAGCGGCTGGCGCCGGCAAAAAAGCGGAACACGTCGGCAATCGCCGGGATCTCGTCGTTGAGCGCGGCGCTGTAGGGTTTGCCGCAGTTGTCCGACTCCAGCTTGGCCAGCTCTTCACCGTGGGCTTCGATGGCGTCGGCCAATTTGAGCAACAGCAGCGAGCGGTCCTTGGGCGCGGTCTGCGACCAGTTCTCAAACGCGGCATCGGCGGCCCGCACGGCGGCGTCGACCTGGGCTTCGCTGGCTTCGTTGATTTCCACCAGCACACGGCCCAGGGCCGGGTTGAACACCGCTTGTGCCGGGCCTTCGCCTTGTACCAGTTGGCCGTTGATCAGCAGTTTGGTTTGCATGATTGAGTCCTCCAAAAAACGCGTGTTATTTCCCTGAAGAAACCGGATTTAAATGTGGGAGGGGGCTTGCCCCCGATGCCAGTGGTTCAGTGACAGCTGTGTTGGCTGTCACACCGCTATCGGGGGCAAGCCCCCTCCCACATTTGAACCGCGTTCCTTCAGTGGCCAAGTTATTTACCGCCACTCCCCGCCACGCTTTCACCGCCGCGGGTCAAGTAATAAGCGCCCAGGATCGGGAACATCGTCACCAGCATCACCAGCATCGCCACCACGTTGGTCACCGGCACATCCCGTGGCCGGCTCAACTGGTTGAGCAACCACAGCGGCAAGGTGCGTTCATGCCCGGCGGTGAAGGTGGTGACGATGATTTCGTCGAACGACAGCGCAAACGCGAGCATGCCGCCGGCCAGCAACGCCGAGCCCAGGTTGGGCATGATGATGTAGCGGAACGTCTGCCAGCCGTCGGCGCCCAGGTCCATCGACGCCTCGATCAGGCTGTGGGAGGTACGGCGCAGGCGCGCGATGACGTTGTTGTAGACAATCACCACGCAAAAGGTCGCGTGGCCGACGATGATGGTGAACATCCCCGGCTCGATGCCCAGGGTCTTGAACGTCGCCAGCAGAGCGATACCGGTGATGATCCCCGGCAGCGCAATCGGCAGGATCAGCATCAGCGACACGCCCTGTTTGCCGAAGAACTCCCGTCGATACAAGGCCGCCGAGGCCAGCGTGCCGAGCACCATGGCGATCAGGGTGGCGATGGCAGCGATCTGCAGCGACAACTTGATCGCTTCCAGCACGTCGGACCGTGCGAACGCCACGCTGAACCACTTCAGGGTAAAGCCCTGGGGTGGAAAGCTGAACGCGGCTTCTTCGGTGTTGAAGGCGTAGAGGAAGATGATCAGGATCGGAAAGTGCAGGAACAACAGGCCGCCCCAGGCGGCCATGCGCAGACCGAGAGTGGCTTTTTCAGAGTGCATCGAAGGCCCCCAGGCGTTTGACGATGGACAGGTAAATCGCGATCAGCACGATCGGCACCAGGGTGAACGCCGCCGCCATGGGCATATTGCCGATGGCACCTTGTTGCGCGTACACCATGCCGCCGACGAAGTAGCCCGGCGGGCCCACCAGTTGCGGCACGATAAAGTCGCCCAGGGTCAGCGAGAACGTGAAGATCGACCCGGCGGCGATCCCCGGCACCGACAGCGGCAGAATCACCTGCATAAAGGTCTGGCGCGGCTTGGCCCCCAGGTCGGCCGAGGCTTGCAGCAACGACGGCGGCAAACGCTCCAGGGACGCCTGAATCGGCAGAATCATGAACGGCAGCCAGATATAGACGAACACCATGAACCGTCCCAGGTGCGAGGTGCTCAAGGTGCTGCCGCCCACGCCGGGGATGCCCAGCACGAAATGCAGCACCGGCTCCAGCCCCAGGTGCTGCACAAACCACTGCGCCACGCCGCCCTTGGCCAGCAGCAGGGTCCAGGCGTAGGCCTTGACGATGTAACTGGCCCACATCGGCATCATCACGGCGATGTAGAAAAACGCCTTGGTCTTGCCGGTGGTGTAGCGCGCCATGTAGTACGCAATCGGGAAGGCGACAATGGCGCTGGCAATCGACACCACGATCGCCATGCTCAGGGTGCGCAGGATGATGTCGAAGTTCGACGGCTGGAACAGCGCGGCGAAGTTGGCCAAGGTGAGGTCTGGAGTGACCGCCATGGTGAAGTCATCGAAGGTGTAGAAGCCCTGCCACAGCAGGGTCAGCAACGACCCCAGGTAGATCGCGCCGAACCAGATCAGCGGCGGCACCAGCAGCATTGCCAGGTACAGGTTGGGCTTGCGGTACAGCAGGTTGGAAAACCTGCGCATCGGCGCGTGTTGGGAAAGGGCCAGGCTCATGTCACACCTCGCCTGCGCTGTCAGTCAGCGGCGTCATGGCTTCCCGCGCCCAACGCGCGGTGAGGGGCTGGCCGACCTGATGGGCGCCGCTGGTGTCCAGCCACTGGTTGTTGGCCTGGCTGATGTTCAGGGTCTGGCCGTTGTCCAATTTCAGCTCAAAGCGGGTGGCGCTGCCCTGGTACTGGATGTCATGCAGCACGCCGCTGATCTCCACATCACCGGCGCCCAGCGGGCCTTCGGCAAACCGCACGTGCTCCGGGCGGATCGAAAACGGCTGGGCGCTGCCGCCCAGGCGCCGGGCCAGTTCGCCGCGGATCACGTTGGAGGTACCGACGAATTCGGCGACGAACGCCGTGGCCGGTTTCATGTACAGGTTGCGTGGAGTATCGACCTGTTCGATACGGCCCTTGTTGAACACCGCCACGCGGTCGGACATCGACAGCGCTTCGGTCTGGTCGTGGGTCACGAAGATAAAAGTGATGCCGAGCTGGCGTTGCAGCTTTTTCAGCTCGCTTTGCATTTGTTCGCGCAGCTTGAGGTCGAGGGCGCCCAATGGCTCGTCGAGCAACAGCACGCGCGGACGATTGACCAGCGCCCGGGCCAGGGCTACCCGTTGGCGTTGGCCGCCGGAGAGCTGCACGGGTTTGCGCTCACCGTAGCCGCCCAGCGCCACCATGCCCAAGGCTTCCTCGGCGCGGTTGAGGCGTTCGGCCTTGCCTACGCCCTTTACCTTCAGACCGTAGGCCACGTTGTCGCGCACATTCATATGGGGGAACAGTGCGTAATCCTGAAACACGGTGTTTACGTCGCGCTGATACGGCGGCAGGCCGGCGGCTTCCTCGCCATGAATGCGGATCGAGCCGGCGCTCGGTTGCTCGAAACCGGCAATCAGGCGCAGGCAAGTGGTCTTGCCCGAGCCGGAGGGGCCGAGCATGGAAAAGAACTCGCCGTCCTGGATATCGATGGACACCCGGTCAACGGCCTTCACTTCGCCGAATTGACGAGAAACGTGGGTGAATTGGACTGCAAGCGTCATGGTGCGGTGCTCCAAAAAGGCGCGGGTCGTCGCAGCGGCCCGGCCTGGACTTCTGAAAAAACAAAACATCTGTGAGTGCGGTCAATGTGGGAGGGGGCTTGCCCCCTCCCACAGGAGACCTTCAGATAACCTGAAGGTCGTTACCGGCCGCCCATGATCGCGATGTAATCCTGGGTCCAGCGGCTATACGGCACGAACTTGCCACCCTCGGCCTGCGGGGTTTTCCAGAAGGCGATTTTGTCGAATTGGTCGAAGCCATTGGTCTTGCAACCCTCGGCGCCGAGCAGTTCGCTCTCCTTGCACGCGGCCGGCACCGCCGGCAGCGAGCCGAACCATGCGGCGACATCGCCCTGGACCTTCGGCTGCAGCGACCAGTCCATCCACTTGTAGGCGCAGTTGGGGTGTTTGGCCTCGCTGTGCAGCATGGTGGTGTCGGCCCAGCCGGTGGCGCCTTCCTTGGGAATAGTCGAGGCGATCGGTTGTTTCTCGTTGACCAGCCCGTTGACCTGATATGGCCAGGCGCTGGAGGCCACCACGCCCTCGTTCTTGAAGTCACTCATCTGCACGGTGGTGTCGTGCCAATAGCGGTGAATCAACGGTTGCTGGGCACGCAGCAGGTCAAGCACGGCCTTGTACTGGGCTTCGGTCAGTTCGTAGGGGCTCTGGATGCCCAGCTCCGGCTGGGTGGCCTTGAGGTACAGCGCCGCATCGGCAATGTAGATCGGGCCGTCATACGCCTGCACGCGGCCCTTGTTCGGCTTGCCGTCCGGCAGGTTCTGCGGGGCGAACAGCACGCTCCAACTGGTGGGTGCGGTCTTGAACACGGTGGTGTTGTACATCAGCACATTCGGCCCCCACTGGTACGGGGTGCCGTAGGTCTGCTGGCCGACCACGTACCACGGCGCATCCTTGAGACGCGGGTCGATGTTTTTCCAGTTGGGAATCAGCGCCGTATTGATCGGCTGCACACGCTTGCCGACGATCAACCGCAGCGACGCATCGCCGGAGGCGGTCACCAGGTCATAGCCGCCTTTGGCCATCAGGCTGACCATTTCGTCAGAGGTGGCGGCGGTTTTCACATTGACCTTGCAGCCGGTTTCCTTCTCGAAACCGCTGACCCAATCGTAGGCTTTGTCGCTTTCGCCACGTTCGATATAGCCGGGCCAGGCGACGATATCCAATTGGCCTTCGCCGGCGCCGAGTGCTTTGAGCGGTTCGGCGGCCTGCAGGCTGGCGCTGGCCAGCAGCGCGGTGGTCAAGGCACTGAGCAGTGCGGTCTTGTGCGCGGACATGGGGGTTCCCTCTTCTTTAATTATGGTCGGGGCAGTGTGTGAAGCCGTGACGCATGAGCTTAGTTGTTGTTTTAAAGGTGCTGACCGTGACGCGCCATGATGTGGCGCACCACGCTGTAGTCTTGTAGTGAGTCGCTCGACAGATCTTTCCCATACCCCGAACGCTTCAAGCCGCCATGGGGCATTTCGCTGACCAGCATGAAATGGCTGTTGATCCAGGTGCAGCCGTATTGCAGGCGCGCGGCCACTTGCATGGCTTTGTCCAGGTTCTGGGTCCACACCGACGAAGCCAGGCCGTATTCGGAGTCGTTGGCCCAGTCCACCGCTTGCTCCAATTCATCGAAGCGGGTCACGGTGACCACCGGGCCGAACACTTCGCGCTGGACGATTTCATCGCCTTGCTTGCAACCGGCCAGCAGCGTGGGTTGGTAGTAGAAACCGGCACCGGAATGCACCGCGGCGCCAGTGACCCGTTCGATGTGGGACTGGCCGAGGGCGCGTTCGACGAAACTGGCGACGCGGTCGCGCTGGCGTGTGCTGATCAGCGGGCCGAGTTCGTTATCGGCATCGCGTTTGCCGGCAAAGCGCAGGCTGCTGACGGCGGCACCCAGTTCGGCGACCAATTTGTCGTGAATCCCGGCCTGGGCGTAGATGCGGCACGCGGCGGTGCAGTCCTGCCCGGCGTTGTAATAGCCATAGGCGCGCACACCCTCGACCACGGCCTGCAGGTCGGCGTCGTTGCACACGATCACCGGTGCCTTGCCGCCCAGTTCCAGGTGCGTGCGTTTCAGGGTCTTGGACGCGGCTTGCAGAATCTTCTGGCCAGTGACGATATCGCCGGTCAGCGACACCATGCGCACCTTGGGGTGGCTGACCAGATGGCTGCCAACGCCTTCGCCGCCGCCGCACAGAATGTTGATCACCCCGCGTGGCAACAGCGCTTTAAGCACGGGCGCCAGGGCCAGGATCGACAACGGCGTGTGTTCCGACGGCTTGAACACCAGGGTATTGCCGGCGGCCAGGGCCGGGGCAATCTTCCACGCGGCCATCATCAGCGGGTAGTTCCACGGCGCAATCGAGGCCACCACGCCAATCGGGTCGCGCCGCACCATGCTGGTGTAGCCCGGCAGGTATTCGCCGCTCAGTTGGCCGGTCTGGCAACGCACCGCGCCGGCGAAGAAACGGAACACGTCCACCGTCGCGCTCAAATCATCCTGGCGCGCCAGATGCAACGGCTTGCCGCAGTTCAGCGATTCCAGGCGGGCCAGGTAGTCGGCTTGTTTTTCGATGGCATCGGCGATGCCCAGCAGCAGGTTGGAGCGTTGCTGCGGCGTGGTGCGCGACCAACCGGCAAATGCACGATGGGCGGCGAGGATGGCGCTTTCGACTTGCTCGGTGCTGGCTTCGGCGATGTGAGTCAGCACGTCACCGGTGGCCGGGTTGAGGATCGGCTCGACAAATCCTTGGCCCTGAACCAATTCGCCGTCGATCAGCAACGCAGTGAGCAGCGGGGTGGGCGCGCCGGACATTTTTCGCGATCTCTTTTCTTGTGTGGCCATGGGCGTTCTCTTACAAGGCGCCCGGCTTTCTCTTATGGATGAGCCGAGAGTAGAGCGCGGGCGCGAGGTCAACAAATACTAAATACTGAATGCAGCATTCGATTAAATAGATGGCTTGCGTGGGTGTGGCTGTTCGCGCGCCACGGTGAGGAACGGGTCCACCAGGGTTGGCCGTGCGGTGCCACGGCGCCAGGCCAGGCCCACGTCGAGGGTCTGGCTGAGGTCGGCAATCGGCCGCGCTTCGATGATGTCGCCTTCCAGCGACCATGGGCGGTAGGTCATGTCCGGCTGGATCGACACCCCCAGGCCCGCCGCCACCAGGCTGCGCACCGCTTCGGTGGAGGCCGTGCGCAGGGTCACGCGCGGTTGCAGGCCGGCGCCGGCCCACAGGCGCTGGGCGTTATGGTCCATTTCGTCGACGTTCAGTTGAATCAACGGTTCGCGCGCCACGTCGGCGAGGTTGATGCTGTCGTGTTCCAGCAATGGATGCTGCGCCGGCAGCCACAGGCGATGAGGTGAATGGGTCAGGACTTCGGTCTGCAGGGCGTGACGATCTTCAAGGTTGGAGAGGATCAGGACACCCACGTCGATTTCGCCGCTGACCAGTAAGTGCTCGATATACGGCCGCTCGTCTTCCATCACGCGGATTTCCACATTGGGGTAGGCGCGTTGGAAGCGGGTCAGCAGGTCGGCCAGATAATAGCCGGCCACCAGGCTGGTCACGCCGATGATCAATTGCCCGGCTACCTGGTCGGTGCTCTGTTGCAGGCTGCGCTTGGCGTTGTCGACGGTGGCGAGAATCAGGTGCGCCTGACGCAGGAACTGATGGCCCTGGTGAGTCAGGGTCATGCCCTTGGCGTGGCGATTGAACAGGTTGACGCCAATCTCCTGCTCCAGTTGCTGGATCGCCAGGGTCAGAGTCGACTGGGAAATGAACGCAGTCTGCGCTGCGGCGGAGATCGAGCCGGTCTCGGCCACCGCAATGAAGTGGCGAATTTGACGCAAGGTCATCATGCGGGAATTACCAGAAGGCTGTTTTTATAGATGTGCGCGAGTGTATATCGGTTTTAGCGAAGGGCAGCTGCGTTACATCTGGAAGCACTCTAGATCCAGGCTTTTTGGCACTTAGTTTTACGCTGGCGGCCTATTGGTCCTATGAACTCAAGTATCTGGAGGCTGTTATGAACACCCGTGGATTGCTCGATCAGTTGCTCAAGTCCGGCCAGGACATGTTGCAGAACAAGGCCGGCGGCCAGCGCAAACAGGAAGACAAGGGCGCCTTGGGCGGTCTGCTCGGCGGTGGCGGCCTGGGCAGTCTGCTCGGTGGCTCCGGTGGCGGGGCCCTGGCTGCCGGTGCCATGGGGCTGTTGCTGGGCAACAAGAAAGCCCGCAAATTCGGCGGCAAGGCGCTGACCTACGGCGGGCTGGCCGCCTTGGGCGTCATCGCCTACAAAGCCTACGGTAACTGGCAGGCGCAACAGGCCAGCGCGCCCCAGGGCGAGCCGCAGACCATCGACCGTCTGCCACCGGCCCAGGCCGAGCAGCACAGTCAGGGCATCCTCAAGGCATTGGTCGCGGCCGCCAAGGCCGACGGGCATGTGGATGAGCGCGAGCGCGCACTGATCGAAGGCGAATTCACCAAGCTGGACAACGACCGCGAATTGCAGCATTGGCTGCACGCCGAACTGAACAAGCCCCTGGACCCTGCCGATGTCGCCCGCGCCGCCGGCACCCCGGAAATGGCCGCCGAGATGTACATCGCCAGTGTGATGCTGGTGGATGAGGAAAACTTTATGGAAAAGGCCTATCTGGATGAATTGGCGCGCCAGCTCAAACTGGAGCCGGGCTTGAAGCTGGAACTGGAAAAGCAGGTACGCCTTAACCCATAACCACCGGTTTCAAACAAAGTATGGGAGGGGCCTGCCCCTCCCACCGACGTTTTAGTGTTTATGTCGGTACCCCACCAAAACCCATTCATAAATGAGCGCTGCTGCTCAGCTATACTCCCCCCCATTTGAATGGGCCTTCGAGGAATTACTGTGAAGAACTGGACCTTGCGCCAACGGATCCTGGCAAGTTTTGCGGTCGTTATCGCCATCATGCTGTTAATGGTCGTGGTCTCCTATTCACGGTTAATGAAAATCGAAGCCGGGCAAGAGGCCGTGCGCGATGACGCGGTGCCGGGGGTGTATCTCAGTTCCATGATCCGCAGCGCATGGGTCGACAGTTATCTGCTGACCCTCGATATCATCGGCATGCGTGAAGACAAGACCCTCACCAGCGCCGACAAGAGCGATTATCAGAGTTTTGAAAAGCGCATCGAACAGCAGATGGCCAACTACGAGAAAACCATCGGCAACCAGGCCGACCGCATGGAGTTCGATAACTTCAAGGCTGCGCACATCAATTACAACAAGGTTCTGGCCCAGGTGATCGAGCGCATCCAGGCCAATGATTTACCGGCCGCGCACGACCTGCTCGAAGAGCAACTGACGCCTGTCTGGACCGAAGGCCGTATGAAGCTCAATGACATCATCACCGAAAACAAAGGCGTGTCCGACAACGCCACCTCCGCTATCGATGAAGCCGTAGCTGCCGCCAAAGTCAGCATGTTCGTGTCCCTGGCCGTGGCGATCCTCGCCGCCGGCCTGTGCGGCCTGCTGCTGATGCGCGCGATCATGTCGCCGATGCAGCGTATCGTCGAAATCCTCGAAACCATGCGCACCGGCGATCTGAGCAAACGCCTGAACCTGTCGCGCAAGGACGAATTCAACGCGGTGGAAACCGGCTTCAACGACATGATGACCGAGCTGACCGCCCTGGTGTCCCAGGCCCAGCGCTCGTCTGTGCAGGTGACCACTTCGGTTACCGAGATCGCCGCCACCTCCAAGCAGCAACAGGCCACCGCCACCGAAACCGCCGCGACCACCACCGAGATCGGCGCCACGTCCCGCGAAATCGCCGCCACCTCCAAGGACCTGGTGCGCACCATGACCGAAGTCTCCACCGCCGCCGACCAGGCATCGGTGGCCGCAGGTTCCGGCCAGCAGGGCCTGGCGCGCATGGAAGAAACCATGCACTCGGTGATGGGCGCCGCCGACCTGGTCAACGCCAAGCTGGCGATCCTCAACGAGAAGGCCGGCAACATCAACCAGGTGGTGGTCACCATCGTCAAGGTCGCCGACCAGACCAACCTGCTGTCGCTCAATGCCGCCATCGAAGCCGAGAAGGCCGGTGAGTACGGGCGCGGCTTTGCCGTGGTGGCCACCGAGGTGCGGCGCCTGGCCGACCAGACCGCCGTGGCGACTTACGATATCGAGCAGATGGTGCGTGAGATCCAGTCGGCGGTGTCGGCCGGGGTGATGGGCATGGACAAATTCTCCGAGGAAGTGCGTCGAGGCATGTTCGAAGTGCAGCAGGTGGGCGAGCAGCTGTCGCAGATCATTCATCAGGTCCAGGCGCTGGCGCCGCGGGTGCTGATGGTCAACGAAGGCATGCAGGCCCAGGCCACCGGTGCCGAGCAGATCAACCATGCGCTGGTGCAACTGGGCGACGCCAGCAGCCAGACCGTGGAGTCTCTGCGTCAGGCCAGCTTCGCCATCGATGAACTGAGCCAGGTTGCGGTGGGTCTGCGCAGCGGCGTGTCGCGTTTCAAAGTCTGATGAGCGACCTCGCGGCTAAACGCGGCGCCGTCCCGGCAGCGAAAAAAGCGTTGTTCCTGGTATTTCATATCGGCAGCGAACGCTATGCCCTGCGGGCCACCGAAGTGGCCGAAGTGCTGCCGCGCCTGCCGCTCAAGCCCATCGCTCACGCGCCTGCGTGGGTGGCGGGGATTTTTGCCCATCGGGGCGCGCTGGTGCCGGTGATCGACCTCAGCGCCCTGGCTTTCGGCACACCGGCCCAGGCCCGCACCAGCACGCGGCTGGTACTGGTGCACTACCAGCCGCAGCCCTGGGTTGCGGCGCGCCGGCTGGGGCTGATTCTGGAGCAGGCCACCGACACCCTGCGTTGCGGCCTTGAAGAGTTCCAAGCGTATGGCCTGGACAACCGCGAGGCGCCGTACCTGGGGCTGGTGCGTGAGGATGCACAGGGCTTGATGCAGTGGATCGGCGTCAACGATCTGCTCACCGACGACGTGCGTGCCCTGTTGTTCGCCGACGAGCAAAGCCTATGAGTAACGACCCGCGCTTTTTCGCTTTTCTCAAGGAGCGCATAGGCCTGGACGTGGCGTCGGTGGGCGAGGCCATCATCGAGCGCGCGGTGCGCCAGCGCAGCAAAGCTGTCGAGGCGCGCACGCCGGATGATTACTGGCAGCACCTGCAGCGCTCCCACGACGAGCAGCAGGCGCTGATCGAAGCGGTGATCGTCCCTGAAACCTGGTTTTTCCGTTACCCCGAATCCTTTGCAACCCTGGCGCGCCTGGCCTGCACGCGCCTGGCCGAGATCAACCAGATGCGTGCGCTGCGCATCCTGAGTCTGCCGTGTTCCACCGGCGAAGAACCTTACTCGATCGCCATGGCCTTGCTTGATGCCGGCCTGGCGCCGCATCAGTTCAAGGTGCAGGGCGTCGACGTCAGCCCACTGTCGGTGGAGCGCGCCCGGCGCGGCGTGTACGGCAAAAATTCGTTTCGCGGCGGCGACCTGGCGTTTCGCGAACGCCACTTCACCGAGCATGGCGACGGTTACCACATCGCCGAGCGCGTGCGTGAGCAGGTGCGCCTGCAAGTGGGCAACCTGCTCGACCCGGCGCTGCTGGCCAGTGAGGCCAGTTATGACTTCGTGTTCTGCCGCAACCTGTTGATCTACTTCGACCAACCGACCCAACAGCAAGTGTTCGACGTGCTCAAGCGCTTGACCCACGTTGACGGCGTGCTGTTCATCGGCCCGGCCGAGGGCAGTCTGCTTGGACGTCATGGCATGCGTTCGATTGGCGTGCCGCAGTCCTTTGCCTTCAGCCGACATGTCGAGCCGACCAAGCCGGCGCCGACCTTTGTACCGACGCCCAGGCCGCAACGCAGCGCAGCACCGATTCCCGCCAAGCCTCGGCCGTTCAGCACGGTGAGTGCCCAGGTGATGCCGATCCAGGTGTCGCCGTCCGAGGCGGGCACCTTGCTCAGCCGTATCGCGACCCTGGCCAACGAAGGCAAAAGTGCCGAAGCGCGTGCTGCGTGCGAACAATATTTGAGCAACCACCCGCCGGCCGCCCAGGTGTTTTATTGGCTGGGGCTGCTCAGCGATGTGGAAGGTAGCGCCCTGCAGGCGCAGGGGTATTATCGAAAAGCCTTGTACCTGGAACCCCAGCATCCGCAGGCCCTGATGCAGTTGGCCGCGTTGCTGGAGTCCCAGGGCGACCGTGCGGGGGCGCGTCGTTTGCAGGCGCGGGCCGTGCGCAGCGAGCGAGCTGACAGTGAGTCCAAACCATGAGTAGTGACGCGCTCGACACCACCGGCCTGGACCTGACCCTGGCCGACACCCAAGCCATCGACGATTGCTGGAATCGCATCGGCATCCATGGCGACAAATCCTGCCCGCTGCTGGTGGAGCATATCCACTGCCGGAACTGCTCGGTGTATTCCGCCGCCGCCACGCGCCTGCTGGACCGCTATGCGTTGCAGCAGGGCGATCATCGCGCCCACGTCGCCGAGACAGTCGACGAGGACGTGGTCACCCGTTCACTGCTGATGTTCCGCCTTGGCGAGGAGTGGCTCGGTATCGCTACCCGTTGCCTGGTGGAAGTGGCACCGCTGCAACCGATTCACTCCTTGCCGCACCAGCGCTCACGCGCCCTGCTCGGCGTGGCCAATGTGCGCGGCGCGCTGGTGGCGTGCCTGTCGCTGGTGGAACTGCTTGGCCTGGACGCCGCCGGCGCTGGCCCCGGTGGCGGGCGCAGCATGCCGCGGATGTTGATCATTTCCGCCCAGGATGGCCCGGTGGTGGTGCCGGTGGATGAAGTGGACGGTATCCACGCCATCGACGAGCGCATGCTGAGCGCGGCGTCGGTGTCCGGCACCCAGGCCAGCGCGCGCTACACCCAGGGCGTGCTGCAGTGGAAAGGCCGCAGTCTGCGTTGGCTGGACGAGGCACAATTGCTGTCTGCCGTGACCCGGAGCCTTACATGACCCCCGACCAGATGCGCGATGCCTCGCTGCTGGAGCTGTTCAGCCTGGAAGCCGATGCGCAGACCCAGGTGCTGAGCGCGGGGCTGCTGGCGCTGGAGCGTAACCCGACCCAGGCCGACCAGCTTGAGGCCTGCATGCGCGCGGCCCACTCCCTCAAGGGCGCGGCGCGCATCGTGGGGGTGGATGCCGGGGTCAGCGTGGCCCACGTCATGGAGGACTGCCTGGTCAGCGCCCAGGAAAGTCGTCTGTACCTGCAACCTGAACATATCGATGCGTTGCTGCAAGGCACCGACCTGCTGATGCGCATCGCCACGCCTGGCAATAACGTAGGGCCGGCGGATATCGAGGCATACGTGGCGTCGATGGAGCGCTTGCTGGACCCCGCGCAACCGAGCGCCGCAATCGCGCCACCGACGGTACCCGAGCCGGCGCCCGAAGCACTGGCGCCGGAACCCGAGCCGGCACCGCCCGTCGCCAGCGACCCGCCGCGCCAAGGCAAGCGCATGACCGAGGGCGGCGAGCGCGTGCTGCGCGTGACCGCCGAGCGCTTGAACAGCCTGCTGGACCTGTCGAGCAAGTCCCTGGTGGAAACCCAGCGACTCAAGCCGTACCTGGTCAGCCTGCAGCGCCTCAAGCGTATTCAAAGCCAGAGCGTGCGCGCCCTCGACACCCTGGACGGTCAGCTCAAGACCCAGCACTTGAACCTCGAAGCCCAGGAGGCCCTGACCGATGCACGCCGCCTGTTGGCAGAAGCCCAGGCGCTGCTCGCGGAAAAAACCGCCGAGCTCGATGAGTTCGGCTGGCAGGCCGGGCAGCGCGCCCAGGTGCTTTATGACACCGCGCTGGCCTGTCGCATGCGTCCATTTGCCGACGTACTCGGTGGGCAAGTGCGCATGGTGCGCGACCTTGGCCGCAGCCTGGGTAAGCAGGTGCGTCTGGAGATCGAAGGCGAGAAAACCCAGGTCGATCGCGACGTGCTGGAAAAGCTCGAAGCGCCACTCACGCATTTATTGCGCAATGCCGTCGATCACGGCATCGAAATGCCCGAGCAGCGCAGACTGGCGGGCAAGCCGGCCGAAGGGCTGATCCGCCTGCGCGCCTCCCACCAGGCGGGGTTGCTGGTGCTGGAACTGAGCGACGACGGCAATGGGGTGGACCTGGAGCGCCTGCGCGGCACTATCGTCGAGCGCAAGCTGTCGCCGCTGGAAACCGCATTACGCTTGAGCGAGGAGGAGTTGCTGACGTTCCTGTTCCTTCCGGGGTTCAGCCTGCGCGACAAAGTCACCGAGGTCTCCGGGCGCGGCGTCGGGTTGGACGCGGTGCAGCATATGGTGCGCCAGTTGCGCGGCGCGGTGGTGCTGGAGCAGACGGCGGGGCAGGGCAGCCGCTTCCATCTGGAGGTGCCGCTGACCCTGTCGGTGGTGCGCAGCCTGGTGGTGGAGGTCGGCGAAGAGGCGTATGCGTTCCCGCTGGCGCATATCGAGCGCATGTGCGACCTGGCGCCCGAGGACATTGTGCAATTGGAAGGGCGCCAGCATTTCTGGCACGAAGGCCGGCATGTCGGCCTGGTCGCCGCCAGCCAGCTGCTGCAGCGCCCGGCGGGGCAGAGCCCTTCAGAAACGCTGAAAGTGGTGGTGATCCGCGAGCGTGACGCGGTGTACGGTATCGCGGTGGAGCGTTTCATCGGCGAGCGCACGCTCGTGGTGTTGCCGCTGGACGATCGCCTGGGCAAGGTTCAGGACATTTCCGCCGGTGCGTTGCTCGACGACGGCTCGGTGGTGTTGATCGTCGATGTCGAAGACATGCTGCGCTCGGTGGACAAGTTGCTCAATACCGGCCGCCTGGAGCGCATTGCCCGCCGCAGCCAGCAGACCACCGAAGCACCGCGCAAACGCGTGCTGGTGGTCGATGACTCGCTCACGGTGCGTGAACTGCAACGCAAATTGTTGCTTAATCGTGGCTACGAAGTGGCCGTGGCCGTTGATGGCATGGACGGCTGGAACGCCTTGCGTTCCGAGGACTTCGACCTGCTGATCACTGACATTGATATGCCCCGCATGGACGGTATCGAATTGGTCACACTCTTGCGCCGTGACAGTCGCCTGCAATCGTTGCCGGTGATGGTGGTGTCGTACAAAGACCGCGAAGAAGACCGCCGGCGCGGGCTCGACGCCGGGGCCGACTATTATCTGGCCAAGGCCAGTTTCCACGACGACGCCTTGCTTGATGCGGTGATGGAACTGATCGGAGGCGCGCGGGCATGAGGATCGCCATCGTCAACGACATGCCCCTGGCGGTCGAGGCCTTGCGCCGTGCGTTGAGTTTCGAGCCGTCGCATGAGGTGGTGTGGGTGGCCAGCAATGGCCTGGACGCGGTGCAGCGCTGCGCCGAGCTGACCCCGGACCTGATCCTGATGGACATGATCATGCCGGTGATGGACGGCGTGGAGGCCACGCGCCAGATCATGGCCGAGACCCCGTGTGCGATCCTGATCGTGACCGTCGACCGCCAGGCCAACGTGAGTCGTGTGTTCGAAGCCATGGGGCATGGCGCCCTTGATGTGGTGGATACACCGGCGCTGGGCGTGGGCAACCCCAGGGATGCGGCCGCGCCGTTGCTGCGCAAGATCCTCAATATCGGTTGGCTGATCGGCCAGCGCGGCAGCCGTGTGCGCGCTGAAGTCGCGCCCCCGCGCCATGAGGGTAAACGCCAGCGCCTGGTGGCCATCGGCTCATCGGCGGGTGGTCCTGCGGCCCTGGAAACCCTGCTCAAGGGCTTGCCCCGGGATTTCCCTGCCGCCATTGTGCTGGTCCAGCACGTCGATCAGGTATTCGCCGCCGGCATGGCCGAATGGCTCGGCAGCGCTTGCGGCCTGCCGGTGCGCCTGGCCCGTGAAGGTGAGCCGCCCCAGAGCGGGGTGGTGTTGCTGGCCGGCACCAACCATCACATTCGTTTATTGAAGAACGGTACGCTGGCCTATACCGCCGAGCCGGTGAACGAGATCTATCGCCCTTCGATCGACGTGTTTTTCGAGAGCGTCGCCAGCCACTGGAATGGCGATGCCGTCGGCGTATTGCTGACCGGCATGGGCCGTGACGGGGCCCAGGGCCTCAAGTTGCTGCGTGAACAAGGTTATTTGACCATCGCCCAGGATCAGCAGAGCTCGGCGGTGTATGGCATGCCCAAAGCGGCGGCGGCAATCGATGCCGCTGTTGAAATTCGCCCACTGGATAGAATTGCGCCTCGTCTGCTGGAGGTCTTTGCACAATGAGCAAGGCCTTGCGCGGTGCTGGTTTGCAGGTGGTAATTCAGGTGACTGCAGATGAATGACTTACAGATCGACGACATCAAGACCGACGAAAACGCCGCCATGGTGTTGCTGGTCGACGACCAGGCCATGATCGGCGAAGCCGTCCGGCGTGGCCTGGCCCAGGAAGAAAACATCGACTTCCATTTCTGCGCCGACCCGCACCAGGCGATTGCCCAGGCCATCCGCATCAAGCCCACGGTAATCCTGCAGGACCTGGTGATGCCCGGCCTCGACGGCCTGACCCTGGTGCGTGAGTACCGCAATCACCCGGCCACGGCGAACATCCCGATCATCGTGCTCTCCACCAAGGAAGACCCGCTGATCAAGAGCGCGGCCTTTGCAGCCGGCGCCAACGATTATTTGGTCAAACTGCCGGACAATATCGAGCTGGTGGCGCGCATCCGCTATCACTCGCGTTCCTACATGACCCTGTTGCAGCGTGATGCGGCGTACCGCGCGTTGCGGGTCAGCCAGCAACAGTTGCTGGACACCAACCTGGTGCTGCAACGGTTGATGAACTCCGATGGCCTGACCGGGCTGTCCAACCGCCGCCACTTCGACGAATACCTGGAGCTGGAATGGCGCCGCGCCATGCGCGACCAGACCCAGTTGTCGCTGCTGATGATCGACGTGGATTTCTTCAAGACCTACAACGACAGCTTCGGCCACGTCGAAGGCGACGAAGCCCTGCGCAAGGTGGCCGACACCATCCGCGAAGCCAGCAGCCGCCCGTCGGACCTGCCGGCGCGCTACGGCGGCGAAGAGTTCGCCCTGGTACTGCCCAACACTTCGCCGGGTGGCGCGCGTCTGGTGGCGGAGAAACTGCGTATGGCCGTCGCCGCGTTGAACATCCCGCACAACGCCCCGACCGAGGGTTCGTGCCTGACCGTCAGCATCGGCCTGTCGACCATGACGCCGCAGCAGGGCTCCAGTTGCCGGCAGGTGATCATGGCCGCGGACAAGGGGCTGTACACGGCCAAGCACAATGGGCGCAATCAGGTCGGTATCGAGTGACCTGAGGCTATGCTCAACTCACTGTGGGAGAGGGCAAGCCCGCTCTTACAGTGGATTTCCATGGGAGTTGAAACCGCCTTTTCGGCTCAGCGGGCTGCCGTTTCCAGCTGTTTGCCGTTATACTCGCCGGCTTTCAAAAGTTCGCCAACGAGTGCTGCCCGCCATGGAAATCAACCCGATCCTTAACACCATCAAGGACCTGTCCGAGCGCTCCGAAACTATTCGGGGGTATCTTTGACTACGATCAAAAGCATGAGCGTCTGACCGAGGTCAATCGCGAGCTTGAAGATCCGAGTGTCTGGAACAAACCTGAATACGCCCAGGAGCTGGGTCGCGAGCGCGCTGCGCTGGCGCAGATCGTCGACACCCTCGATGAGCTGAACACCGGCCTGGCCGATTGCCGTGACCTGCTGGACATGGCCGTTGAAGAAAACGACGAAGGCGCAGTGGGCGATGTGGTCGCCGAGCTGGCCCGTCTCGAGGAGAACCTCGCCAAGCTCGAATTCCGCCGCATGTTCAGCCACGAAATGGACCCGAACAACGCCTACCTGGACATCCAGGCCGGTTCCGGCGGCACCGAGGCCCAGGACTGGGCCAACATCCTGCTGCGCATGTACCTGCGCTGGGCCGACAAACGCGGCTTCGACGCGACCATCATGGAGCTGTCGGCCGGTGAAGTGGCCGGCATCAAGGGCGCGACCGTGCACATCAAGGGCGAGTACGCCTTTGGCTGGCTGCGTACCGAGATCGGCGTGCACCGCCTGGTACGCAAGAGCCCGTTCGACTCCGGCAACCGTCGTCACACCTCATTCTGCGCAGTGTTCGTCTCGCCCGAGATCGATGACAAAGTGGAAATCGAGATCAACCCGGCGGACCTGCGGATCGATACCTATCGCTCCTCCGGTGCCGGTGGTCAGCACGTTAACACCACCGACTCGGCCGTGCGGATTACCCACGTACCGACCAACACCGTGGTCAGCTGCCAGAACGAACGCTCCCAGCACGCCAACAAGGACACCGCCATGAAAATGCTGCGGGCCAAGTTGTACGAGCAGGAAATGCAAAAGCGCAACGCCGCGTCCCAGGCGCTGGAAGACACCAAGTCGGACATCGGCTGGGGTCACCAGATCCGCTCCTATGTGCTTGATGCCTCGCGGATCAAGGATCTGCGCACTAACATCGAACGCAGCGACTGCGACAAGGTGCTCGACGGCGATATCGACGAGTACCTGGAAGCCAGCCTGAAGTCCGGCCTGTAACACCCTCTGTGGGAGCGGGCTTGCCCGCGATCCCCAGGCCGAAGGCCTGGGGGCAACGAACCTGTGATGGAAAATCTAAAGACATGAGCGACCAACAACTCGACCCGCAAGCCCTGCAACAGGAAGAAAACTCCCTGATCGCCCTGCGCAAGGAAAAGCTTGCTGCCGAGCGCGCCAAGGGCAACGCCTTCCCCAACGACTTCCGCCGCGACAACTACTGCGATGCCTTGCAGAAACAGTACGCGGACAAGACCAAGGAAGAGCTGGCTGAAGCGGCGATTCCGGTCAAGGTGGCAGGTCGCATCATGCTCAACCGTGGCTCGTTCATGGTGATCCAGGACATGACCGGGCGTATCCAGGTCTACGTCAACCGCAAGACCCTGTCCGAAGAAACCCTGGCCTCGGTGAAAACCTGGGACATGGGCGACATCATCGCCGCCGAAGGCACCCTGGCCCGTTCCGGCAAGGGCGACCTGTACGTGGAAATGACCAACGTGCGCCTGCTGACCAAGTCCTTGCGCCCGCTGCCGGACAAGCACCACGGCCTGACCGACACCGAGCAGCGCTATCGCCAGCGCTACGTCGACCTGATCGTCAACGAAGACGTACGCCACACCTTTCGCGTCCGTTCGCAGATCATCGCCCACATCCGCAGTTTCCTGATGCAGCGTGACTTCCTGGAAGTGGAAACGCCGATGCTGCAAACCATCCCCGGCGGTGCCGCAGCCAAACCGTTCGAAACCCACCACAACGCGCTGGACATGGAAATGTTCCTGCGTATCGCGCCTGAGCTGTACCTCAAGCGCCTGGTGGTCGGTGGCTTCGAAAAGGTCTTCGAGATCAACCGCAACTTCCGCAACGAAGGCGTCTCGACCCGTCACAACCCTGAATTCACCATGTTGGAGTTCTACCAGGCGTACGCCGACTATGAAGACAACATGGACCTGACCGAAGAACTGTTCCGCGAGCTGGCGCAGCTGGTCCTGGGCAGCACCGACGTGCCGTACGGCGACAAGGTGTTCCACTTCGGCGAGCCGTTCGTGCGCCTCTCGGTGTTCGATTCGATCCTCAAGTACAACCCCGAGCTGACCGCCGATGACCTGAACGACATCGACAAGGCTCGCGCCATCGCCAAGAAAGCCGGCGCCAAGGTGCTGGGCTTCGAAGGCCTGGGCAAACTGCAGGTGATGATTTTCGAAGAGCTGGTGGAGCACAAGCTGGAGCAGCCGCACTTCATTACCCAGTACCCGTTCGAAGTGTCGCCGCTGGCCCGTCGCAACGATGACAACCCGAACGTCACCGACCGTTTCGAGCTGTTCATCGGCGGCCGCGAAATCGCCAACGCCTACTCCGAGTTGAACGACGCGGAAGACCAGGCCGAGCGCTTTATGGCCCAGGTGGCCGACAAGGATGCTGGCGATGACGAAGCCATGCACTACGACGCCGACTTCGTCCGCGCCCTGGAATACGGTATGCCGCCGACCGCCGGTGAAGGGATCGGCATCGATCGCCTGGTGATGTTGTTGACCAACTCGCCGTCGATCCGCGATGTGATCCTGTTCCCGCACATGCGGCCACAAGCGTAACCGTCGCGAAATCCAGAGCCGCCTTTTATAAGGCGGCTTTTTTATGTGGCGTCTATAAGCGTCAAGCAAACAGCGCCAGGTTTTGATCTGTTCAAGGATGTAAGTCGTGAACCGCGTAACCCCACAAGAAGGCGCCGCCGGCATTGCTGCTGCCGTGGTTGAAAGCGTCCAGTACCAGGGCCGCAAGGCCAGTCGCCAAGGCAGCGAGCAGCGCCGGCAAGATATTCTGGATGCCGCCATGCGCATCGTGGTGCGCGATGGCGTGCGGGCCGTGCGCCATCGCGCGGTGGCGGCCGAGGCGGGGGTGCCGCTGTCGGCGACCACCTATTACTTCAAAGACATTGACGACCTGCTCACCGACACCTTCGCCCAGTACGTGGAGCGCAGCGCCGCGTTCATGGGCAAGCTGTGGGTGCGTAACGAAGGTTTGCTGCGCGAGATGGTTGCCTATGGCGATGGCAGCCCGCAGTCGCGTTCGCAGTTGGCGGACGACATCGCGCGCTTGACCGCCGATTACGTCATGCGCCAATTGACCAACCGCCGTGAGCACTTGATGGCCGAACAGGCGTTCCGTCAGGAAGCCTTGCTCAACCCGCGCCTGGCGCAACTGGTGCGTTCCCATCAACAGATCCTGCTGCAGGGCACCGGGCAGTTTTTCCAGGTACTGGGTTCCCGCGAGCCGCAACAGGATGCCAAGGTGTTGACGGCGATTATCGGTCGGATGGAATATCAGGGCCTGCTGGGCGGCCCGGAGCCTCTGACCGCTGACGAGATGCTTGAGATTCTCAAGCGTTATATGCATTTGGTGTTGGCCTCGGTCTGACACCGGGGGAGTCCGATGAAAACCTGGCGTGTGGCGGTAATCGCCGTGTGGTTCCTGTTGCTCGGGGGTTGCCTGGTAACGTTCAAGGACCCGTTGCCCGCCCATGAGGCGGCGCCGGATGAATTGCTGGGCCATTGGACCAGCAGGAATGCCTGGGGCGAACCGCTCAATCTGCAAATCAGCCGCGCCGGTGAGCACCGTTACAAGGCGGTGAGCTACCCTAAAGCCTCGCCGACGCAGCGCGATGAGTACCTGTTTACCGTGACGCGTCATGGCAGCCGCTGGTACCTGTCGGCACCGTTGCCGGCCAGGTTCGGAGGGCACTATTTTCTGGCGGGATTCGAGTTCGACGATAAGCACGAATTGGTGGTCTATAACCTGGACCTCGAGCAGATTCGCCAGGCCATCGGGCAACAGCTACTGCAGGGCAGCCCCGTGGACACCGTCGAAGGCGCCGGTGTACGGGTCGACAGTGCCATGAACCAGGTGTTTGCCTACCTGGATGATCCGGCCAATGCCGATGTGTTCGTTGAAGCCGTGCGCTACCGGCGCGCGGGTCAATAACGTTTAAAGAGGAAATACCGGGTGGACGATTACCAGCAGACGATACGCACCTTGTCCGATCGCATTGTGCTGGCGCAAACCCCGATCCGCGTCCTCGACGCCGTGAAGTGGGACGAGAACATCCGTCAGGGGTTTCTCAAGGCCAAGGGCAAAGCCATGCCGGCCGTGGATCGCGACTATTACCTGAACCGGCCGCTGTCCTTCGACTCCAGCGCGGTGAAGCTGGAATTTCAGAATATCGAGCGTGACATCACCCGCCGTCTCGGCCAATTCAGCCCGGTCGGGCAGATCATGCGCCGCATGTGCAAGGAATACCGCATGGTGGTGCGCATGCTGGAGGCCCGGGGCACCGAGGATTTCGGCCTGATCTCCCAGGAACTGTACGGCGCTGCTTCCGATGCGTTCCACGCCGGCGACCCGACCCTGGCGGACCTGGGCCTGATGCTCTCCGATTACTTGAACAATATCGATGGCCGTGGCGACCTCAAGGACGAAGCAAAGACCCTGACCGCCAAGGACGCCGTGGCCCTGCTGCAGACCCGCCTGAACAAGGTGTTTGGCGAGGCCGAGGAAACCATCCGCGTGTTCGAGTCCGACGGTATCGTCGCCGACGCGGCGGCGGGAGCCGACTACATCAAGATCCGCGCCGACGCGATGTTCAACGACCGCGATGTGCGCGCATTGGAAGTGCATGAAGGCCTGGTGCATGTGGGCACCACGCTCAACGGCCAGAACCAGCCGATCTGCACGTTCCTGTCCAAGGGGCCGCCGTCGTCGACCGTGACCCAGGAAGGGTTGGCGATCCTGATGGAGATCATTACCTTTGCCTCTTACCCCAGCCGCTTGCGCAAATTGACCAACCGCACGCGCGCCATCCATATGGTGGAGGAGGGCGCCGACTTCCTGCAGGTGTTCGAATTCTTCCGTGAGCAAGGCTTTGAAATGGCTGAAAGCTACGGCAACGCCAGCCGCGTGTTCCGTGGCTCGGTGCCGACCGGTCTGCCGTTTACCAAGGACCTGTCTTACCTCAAGGGCTTTATCATGGTCTACAACTACATCCAGTTGGCCGTGCGCAAAGGCAAGCTGGAACAGGTGCCGCTGCTGTTCTGCGGCAAGACCACCCTGGAAGACATGCGCACCCTGCGCCAACTGGTAGACGAAGGCCTGGTGGTGCCGCCCAAATACCTGCCCGATCAATTCCGTGACATGAACGCCCTGGCGGCATGGATGTGTTTCTCCAACTTCCTTAACCACCTGAGCCTGGATCGGATCGAGGCGGACTACTCCAATATCCTTTAAATGCTGTTATTCACGAGGCTTCAACGGATGAGAATCCTCGGCATTCTGTGCCTGCTACTCACATTGAACGGCTGCAGCTCGCTCTTGTTCTATCCCGAACCCGGCCTGCCGTTCACGCCGGAAAAAGCGCGCCTGGACTACCGCGACATCACCCTGACCACCGCCGACGGCGTCCAGCTGCACGCTTGGTGGTTGCCGGCCAAACCCGGCGTGCCGCTCAAGGGCACGGTGCTGCATCTGCACGGCAACGGTGGCAACCTGGCCTGGCACTTGGGCGGCAGTTGGTGGTTGCCGGAGCAGGGTTACCAAGTGCTGCTGCTGGACTACCGTGGTTATGGGTTATCGCAGGGCAAACCGTCGCTACCGGCGGTTTATCAAGACGTGGACGCGGCGTTCCGCTGGATCGATAAGGCCCCTGAAACCCAAGGCCAGCCCTTGATAGTCCTGGGTCAAAGCCTGGGCGGCGCGCTGGCCGTGCATTACCTGGCGGCGCACCCGCAGCGTCAGGCCCAGCTCAAGGCGCTGGTGCTGGACGGCGTGCCGGCCAGTTATCGTGACGTAGGACAATTCGCCTTGAGCACCTCCTGGCTAACATGGCCGTTGCAAGTGCCCTTATCCTGGCTCGTGCCCGACGCGGACAGTGCGATCAATGCCATGCCCCAGTTGAGCGGCGTGCCGAAACTATTGTTTCACAGCCTCGATGACCCGATCGTGCCCGTGGCCAATGGCATCCGCCTGTACCAGGCCGCACCGCCGCCCAGAGTCTTGCAATTGACCCGGGGCGGGCATGTGCAGACCTTTGCCGATAAAACCTGGCAAACCGTGATGCTGCGCTATCTGGACGACCCGCAACATTTCAATGGCCTGCGGCGCCTGGGCGAAATTCCGAACTATCCGACTCCTAACGTTGATCCATCAGAGAGCCCGCAATGAGCGAAGAACGCAACATGATCCCGCTGATCCTCACCGGCATCGGCACCATCATCGGTACCGTCGGTTGCCTGTGGTATTACGGCTACCTGCACTTCGCCAAACCGGAAGACGCGCTGTTGCTCAGCGATTTCACCATGCTCAAGACCGTGCCGGGCGAAGACTACAAGATCTCCCTGACCCCGGCCGCCCAAGTGGCACAGTGCGTGGATGGTGTGCTGGTCATGTTCGATACCGAGCAGAAAGGCCTGAGCGGCGTGCTGGTGAATAATAAAAAACAGGCGGTGCGTTGCATGGGCCAGGAAACCCCGCAATTGCAGCAATAGTTGGCTCGATGCCCACGCTTTGCAAATAGCTGGAACCCTTGCGCCTCAGTCGCCACTCACGGGGCAGTCAGCCTGGCTGACCAACCCTTTGGAAACAGCGAGCGCAGGAGAGTCGCGATGCAGATTGGTGCGATCGTTAAATGGCTGGAGATGGCAAGGGCGCAGGCGAGCCTGGATCTGTACCAGGAATGCGATGAGGAGCGGTCGCAACGGCAGCCTGAAAAGTTGCAGCAATCGACGGAGCCTGAGCCGGTGGGCTACGAAGAGAGCAAAGGGCCGATCCCGTTCTGAGGGCAAAAAAAACCACCGTTTCCGGTGGTTTTTTTGGGTGCATCAATCCATCAGTTAGCCATGGACGAACGTGGCTTGACCGGCTGGTTATCGTTGGAGATGGTCACTTCAACGCGACGGTTCATGGCACGGCCCGAAGCGCTGCCGTTGTCGGCAACCGGGTATTCCTTGCCGTAGCCCTGGGTCACGATGCGCGAGATATCCACGCCTTGCTGGGCCAGTGCACGTTGCACGGAAGCGGCACGGCGCTCCGACAGGCTCTGGTTGTACGAGTCCGAACCGGTGCTGTCGGTGTAGCCTTCGACGATCACTTTACGGTCCGGGTTGTCGCGCAGGAACTGAGCCAGCTTGGTGATATTAACCAGGCCGCTGGATTTCAGGTCGGACTTGTTGGTGGCGAACAGCACGTCACCGAACGTGACCAGTGTGCCGCGATCGGTCTGCTTGGCGTTCAGGCTGTCCTGCAGCTGCTTGATCTGCGCATCGCGAGCATCCAGCAGGGCGCGGGCACGTTCGTCGCCGGCGTTCTTCAGCTTCGCTTCGGATTCGCGCAGCACGATGGTGTCTTTGGCCACTTCAACGCGCTGGTTGGTCAGGTAGGCCAACTGGTCGACCTTCTTCTGGTCTTCCTTGTCGCGATAGGCTTTATCGGCTTTGTCCAGCCACTCCTGAGCGTCTTTGGTTTCCAGCGCCGCAAGCTTGGTGGCCTGTGGGTTGGTCTGCAGAGAGGAGAAGTTGGTGCGGGCGTTTTCCAGGTTCGCGTTCGGCGGGGTGGAGCAGGCCGCCAGGGCAACGCTCATTGCCAACAGGGCAGGGATCATCAGTTGTTTACGCATAATCGTGTCGTCCTTTCAATTCGATATCGGGTGCGGTGCAGTCAAGGGGCTCGGATTACTTCTGCTGGATAGCAGCCGGGCGCATGCCTTCTTTACGCAACTCGTCAACGGCCTTCTGGGAATCCTTCACCGCTTGCTCAGCTTTGGCAGCCTGGGCTTTACGTTCTGCGACACGGGCGTCCCACTCGGCTTGTTCAGCCAACATACGAGCCTTGTCGTAGTTTTTGTCGTGCATCGCGATTTCAGCTTCTTTGAGCTTGTCCTGGGCCGACTTCATTTCCACGGCTGCGAACTCGGTGCCGCCGGCGCTGACAGCGCTGTTGACCGCAGACTGGGTCACCGCATATTGCTCAGTCGGCGGGTTGCCGGCGCAGCCAGCCAGTACGAAGCTGGTGCCGATTGCCAGCGCGGCCAATTTGAGCCCGCGCAGGTGGTTAAACGAGGATTTGGCAGTGCTGGTCTTCATCGTCTTCAACTCCATTGGATAACTCCTGAAAAAATCAAAATCCATCTCAGTCAGTGAACGGCTGCGAGCCCGGTAATAAAGCGCCTGGTGCCCTTTCAAACGGCCGTTCCAAGTGATGGCTTACTGGCTGTGACCGGAGGCTTTTTTCAAAAGTTCAGTAGAGATGGCGATTTGCCTAAAAAAATAATTGACTGAATGGTCAGGGAAAAAAATTGGAACTTTTGCAGTGCCGGATAGTATTTCGGGCCTGCGTCAGGCCCGAAATACATAGGAAGGAGTGGATTAAACGACAGTACCTCAGTGCTGGGATTCGTCCGCACTGGTAGATAAATCATGCAGATAGCGACGCGACAGCGACAAAAAGCGTGGGGTGGGGCCGACGTCTTCGTACAGCGGGTCGCCCTCCTCATCGGTCGCAATCACGTGCTGACCCTTGATGTAGGGAAAGCTGGCTTCAAGCTCTTCAAGCGCGGCGCCGATCAGCTCGCCCAATAACTCTTCGGTGTTGCGCTTGGGGTACATCTCGGCGATGGCCGCCAGCCGGGCGGCGGCTTCTACATCCAGGTGAATCGCGTATTCGGTCTTGGTCAGGCGACCCTTGGCATTCTCTTCCCAGTGCTGGGCCAATTCTCGGATTTTCATGGCAACCTCAATAAAGCCCACGGTGGGCGGGCGGTGATGAGTGACCAGCCGCTCGCGTATCGCGACGGCTTAACGTTGAGACTAGCTGCAACCCACAAGGTTTAAAGTCTTGTCATAAAACAATGCGGGCGGCACTCTGGCAGGTCTGCGCGTCCCGGATTTCTGGCTGGAGAGTGGCTGATGAGTGATATCGATGCACGCTTGCGAGAGGATGTTCACCTGCTGGGTGAGCTGTTGGGCAACACGATTCGAGAGCAGTATGGCGACGATTTTCTCGACAAGATCGAGCAGATCCGCAAAGGCGCCAAGGCCGACCGCCGTGGCACCGACTCGGAGAAAACCGCTGGCGATGAACTGATCGCCAGCCTCAACCAGTTGCAGGAAAATGAACTGCTGCCAGTGGCCAGGGCTTTCAACCAGTTCCTCAACCTGGCCAACATCGCCGAGCAGTATCAGTTGATTCATCGGCGCGATGAATCGCAGCCCGCCCCCTTCGAAGCCCGTGTGTTACCCGAGTTGCTGGCGCGCCTGCAAAGCGAAGGCCACAGCGATGAGTCCCTGGCCCGCCAATTGGCGAGCCTTGAGATCGAACTGGTGCTCACCGCCCACCCGACCGAAGTGGCGCGCCGTACGCTGATCCAGAAATACGACGCCATTGCCGCGCAGTTGGCCCTGCAGGACCACCGCGACCTTACCAGCGCCGAGCGCGAGCAGATCCGCGAGCGCCTGCAACGTCTGATCGCCGAAGCCTGGCACACCGAAGAGATCCGTCGCACCCGGCCCACCCCGGTGGACGAGGCCAAATGGGGCTTCGCGGTGATTGAACATTCGCTGTGGCACGCCATCCCCAATTATCTGCGCAAGGCCGACCAGGCCTTGCATGCCGCCACCGGCCTGCGTCTGCCCCTGGAGGCCGCGCCGATTCGCTTTGCATCGTGGATGGGGGGCGACCGTGACGGCAACCCGAACGTGACCGCGCCGGTCACCCGAGAAGTCCTGCTGCTGGCGCGCTGGATGGCCGCCGACCTGTACCTGCGCGATATCGATCACCTGGCCTCCGAGCTGTCGATGCAACAGGCCAGCCCGGCGCTGCAGGCCAGGGTCGGCGACAGTGTCGAACCCTATCGCGCCTTGCTCAAGCAGTTGCGCGAACGCTTGCGCGCCACGCGCCAGTGGGCCCACACCGCATTGAGCAGCAGCACGCCGGCGCCCGCCGAGGTGTTGCAGGACAACCATGACCTGCTCGAACCGCTGCAGTTGTGCTACCAGTCGCTGCATGCATGCGGCATGGGCGTGATCGCCGATGGACCGCTGCTCGATTGCCTGCGCCGCGCGGTGACGTTCGGCCTGTTCCTGGTGCGCCTGGATGTGCGTCAGGATTCCACTCGCCATTGCGCGGCCATGACCGAAATCACCGACTACCTCGGCCTTGGGCGCTACAAAGAGTGGGACGAGGAGACCCGTATCCGTTTCCTGATGCAGGAACTGGACAACCGTCGACCGTTGCTGCCGGGTTATTTCCTGCCGTCGGACGACACGGCCGAAGTGCTCAACACGTGCAGGGAAGTGGCGGCAGCCCCGGCGGCATCGCTGGGTTCCTATGTTATTTCCATGGCCGGCGCGGCCTCGGATGTGCTGGCGGTGCAGTTGCTGCTCAAAGAGTCGGGCGTGCAGCGACCGATGCGCGTGGTGCCGCTGTTCGAAACCCTGGCCGACCTGGATAACGCCGGCCCGGTGATTGAACGATTGCTGCAGTTGCCGGGCTATCGGGCCCGGTTGCAAGGCCCGCAGGAAGTGATGATCGGCTACTCCGACTCGGCCAAGGACGCCGGTACCACCGCCGCCGCCTGGGCGCAGTACCGCGCGCAGGAGCGTTTGGTGGACATCTGCCGCGAACAGCAAGTGGAGTTGCTGTTGTTCCACGGCCGCGGCGGCACCGTCGGCCGTGGCGGCGGCCCGGCGCACGCGGCGATCCTGTCCCAGCCTCCGGGCTCGGTAGCGGGGCGCTTTCGCACCACCGAGCAGGGCGAAATGATCCGCTTCAAGTTCGGCCTGCCGGACATCGCCGAGCAGAACCTTAACCTTTACCTGGCCGCCGTCCTGGAGGCGACGCTCTTGCCGCCACCGCCGCCTGCACCGGCCTGGCGCCATTTGATGGATGAATTGGCGGCGGACGGTGTAAGGGCCTACCGCGCCGTGGTGCGGGAAAATCCGCAGTTCGTTGAATATTTTCGCCAGTCCACCCCCGAGCAGGAGCTGGGGCGCCTGCCCTTGGGCAGCCGACCGGCCAAGCGCCGCGCGGGTGGTATCGAGAGCCTGCGCGCCATCCCGTGGATCTTCGGCTGGACCCAGACCCGCCTGATGCTGCCGGCCTGGCTCGGCTGGGAGGCCGCGTTGAGCAAGGCCCTGGAACGGGGTGAAGGCGACTTGCTGGGGCAGATGCGCGAGCAGTGGCCGTTCTTCCGCACCCGTATCGACATGCTGGAAATGGTTCTGGCCAAGGCGGATGCGGATATTGCGCGGCTGTATGACGAGCGCCTGGTGGAGCCCGATCTGTTGCCATTGGGTGCGCACTTACGCGACCTATTGTCGCAGGCGTGCTCGGTGGTGCTCGGGCTGACCGGCCAGTCGCAACTGCTGGCCCACAGCCCCGATACCCTGGAGTTCATCCGCCTGCGCAACACTTACCTTGACCCTTTGCACCTGCTGCAGGCCGAACTACTGGCGCGCTCGCGTCGCCAGCAAGCCGCGCAGGACAGCCCTCTGGAACAGGCGCTGCTTGTGTCCGTGGCCGGTATCGCGGCAGGCCTGCGCAACACCGGCTGAGGTTTTTCGCGTGTTCTCAATAGCTTGCGGGTAAACCTCGACGACCGCCCCGAATGGGGCGGTCGCTGTTCAAGGGCCAGGGTTGCACGTTGGCATACCCTACCTATGACGCATGCGCGGCGCGGGTTCCTCCGACTTTCGGCGGCTTGTGTGGGCAGGGCCTGCTGTGTATCTTGATCAGCCTTTGGCCGTTTGGTCGGCCCGAATCACATTTTTACGAGATTGGCCCCATGCGGCGAATCCGAGCGTCATCTCTATAAAAAATTGAGGAGCACATCGATGCGCGTCATTCTGCTGGGAGCTCCCGGGGCCGGTAAAGGTACTCAGGCAAAGTTCATCACTGAAAAATTCGGCATTCCACAAATCTCTACCGGTGACATGCTGCGCGCCGCGGTAAAAGCAGGCACCGACCTGGGCATCCAGGCCAAGAGCATCATGGACGCCGGCGGCCTGGTTTCCGATGACCTGATCATCGCCCTGGTCAAGGACCGTATCGCGCAGCCTGACTGTGCCAACGGCTTCCTGTTCGACGGTTTCCCTCGCACCATTCCCCAGGCCGAGGCGCTGGTAACGGCCGGTGTCGAACTGGATGCGGTGGTGGAAATCGCGGTTGATGATGAAGAGATCGTCCAGCGTATCGCCGGTCGTCGCGTTCACGAAGCCTCGGGCCGCGTGTACCACACCGTCTACAACCCGCCGAAAGTTGAAGGCAAGGACGACATCACGGGCGACGACCTGGTACAGCGCAAGGACGACACCGAAGAAACCGTGCGTCATCGCCTGTCGGTCTACCATTCCCAGACCAAGCCGCTGGTGGATTTCTACCAGAAGCTGTCCGCTGCCAACGGCAAGCCCAAGTGCAGCCACATCCCGGGCGTTGGTTCGGTGGAAGCCATCACCGCCAAGGTCATGGAAGCCCTGAGCTGATCACCCGCTCGGCGTTACACACAACGGCCCGCTTGCGGGCCGTTGTTGTTTATACTGGCGCACTTTTTTCCGACTTGGACACCGACACCGATGAGCACCCTGCTGGCCCTGGACACCGCAACCGAAGCTTGCTCCGTTGCCTTGCTGCACGACGGCAAAGTAACCAGCCACTACGAGGTGATCCCACGCCTGCACGCGCAGAAGCTGTTGCCGATGATCAAGCAACTGCTCGAAGACGCCGGCACCACATTGGCGTCGGTGGACGCTATCGCCTTTGGTCGCGGCCCCGGCGCATTTACCGGTGTGCGCATCGCCATCGGCGTAGTACAGGGCTTGGCCTTTGCGCTGGAACGCCCGGTGCTGCCGGTCTCCAACCTTGCCGTGCTGGCCCAGCGCGCCTTGCGTGAACACGGCGCCGTGCAGGTGGCCGCCGCCATCGACGCGCGGATGGATGAAGTCTACTGGGGCTGTTATCGCGCAGCCGAAGGCGAAATGCGCCTGGTCGGCACGGAGGCCGTGCAGCCTCCCGAAGCGTCGGCGCTGCCGCAGGACGCCAGCGGCGACTGGTTCGGCGCGGGCACCGGCTGGGGCTACGGCGAGCGCATCGCGGTCAAGCTGGCTGGCCAGGATGCGGCCATGCTGCCCCATGCCGAAGACCTGCTGACCCTGGCGCGTTATGCCTTCGAGCGCGGTGAGGCGATCCCCGCCGATCAGGCGGCACCGGTGTACCTGCGCGATAAAGTCGCGCAAACCAAAGCCGAACGCGGGCTGATTTGACGCCAAAGTGATGGCAATCTGCGCCAATCGTCAGAATTTGCCCCAGGATTTAAACCTTTTTCAAATTATGTGTTCTAGTTATCACCAGAGCATTTGCGCGCAACGGAAGTCGCCACTAAAATGCCATCACTGATAGCGAGTTCGCATCGATGCGTATAGACGGATTTTCCTCACAGTCCTACCCCCTCAAACGTAAGCCGCGCAAGGCGAACGTCACGGTAGACGATTCGGTCGAAGATTCGCCGGACTTCATCGAAGTCCAGTCCGAAGCAGCGTCGTCGGCCCAAAGCGCCGGCAGTGCGCGTATCAGCGGCCTGCCTGCCCGTCAGCAGGATATGGTGTTCCCACGTTCCATGAGCAAAAGCGTTGCCACGGCCCTGGCCAGTTACCTGACTACCGCCGGCTTTGTCGAATGGGATATGGAAGTGCTGGGCCTCGACGTTCACATCTGATGCGTCGGCCTTACTACCTCGGTTGCCCGTCCTGGAGTGAAAACGCCTGGCGTGAGTATCTTTACCCAGCCGACGCCCGCGCCAGCGATTACCTCGCCCTTTATTCCCAAGTTTTCAACGCCGTTGAAGGCAACACCACTTTCTACGCTCGCCCCTCGGCCGCCACGGTGCAGCGCTGGGCCGAAATCATGCCTGAGGATTTTCGTTTCACCGCCAAATTCCCCAGGGATATCAGCCACGATGGCGATCTGCGCGAGCAACTGCCGGCGGCAGAAAGCTTTGTGGGCCTGATGAGCCCGTTGGGTGAGCGCGTCACGCCGCTATGGCTGCAATTGTCGACCTCGTTCTCACCGCAGCGCCTGGCGGAACTGGCCGGTTTTATCGACGGGCTTGAGCGTCCGATGGCGGTGGAAGTCCGTCATCCCGAGTTCTTCGCCAAAGGCGATGCCGAGCGCAGGCTTAATCGCCTGTTGCGTGACCGGGGTGTCGAGCGTATCTGCCTGGACCCGCGTGCGTTGTTCAGTTGCACCTCGACATCGCCGGCGGTGCTGCACGCGCAATCGAAAAAGCCCAAAGTGCCGCCGCGGCCGGCTGCGCTGACTCAGTTTCCGCAGGTGCGCTTCATTGGCCATCCGGAGCTGGAGGCCAACGACCCGTTTCTAGTGCCTTGGATTGAAAAAGTCGCCGGTTGGATCGAAGAGGGCCGCACTCCCTACGTGTTTCTGCATACCTCGGACAATCGCCTCGCCGCCCAATTGGCCATGCGCTTTCATACCCAACTGATGGCACGCTTGCCCGGCCTTGCGCCGTTGCCCATGTTGGATCGCGAGCCCGAAGCGGAGCAACTGGGGTTACTCTAAGGTTCCTTTTCCCGCCTGGAGCCTGCCATGGATGCTCAAACCCTTCGCGCCGAAACCTTCAAGCTCCTGCATGAACGCGACCGCGCGTTCGTGATGCCCAACCCGTGGGACGCCGGTTCCGCCGTGATGCTTGCCAGCCTGGGGTTCGAAGCCTTGGCCACCACCAGCGCGGGTTATGCCTTCAGCCTTGGTCGGCCGGATGCGGAGGGCGCGTTGTCTCTGGACGACACCTTGCTCAACGCGCACCAGATCGCCCAGGCCACGACACTGCCGGTGGCGGCCGACCTGGAAAACGGCTTCAGCGACAGCCCGGATGGCTGCGCCCAGACCATCCTGCGTGCGGCGGCCACGGGGATTGTCGGCGGTTCCATCGAAGACGCCACCGGACACTCTGGCGATCCCATTTATGCCTTCGACCTGTCTGTGGAGCGAGTACAAGCGGCGGTAGTCGCGGCCCGCAGTTTGCCGTTTGCGTTCACGCTCACCGCCCGCGCGGAAAACCTTCTGCATGGACGTCTGGATCTGCCCGACACCCTCCGCCGTCTGCAGGCCTACGCCGAGGCCGGTGCCGATGTGCTTTACGCGCCGGGCCTGCGAACTGCCGATGAGGTGTTGGCGGTGGTCAAGGCGGTCGCGCCCAAACCGGTGAATGTGTTGATGTCCGGTGCGCTGAAACTCAGCGTCGCGCAATTGAGCGCGATGGGCGTCAAGCGCATCAGCGTGGGTTCGGCGATGGCGCTGGCGGCCTATGGCGAGTTCTATCGCGCGGCCCAGGAGGTCTATGAGTTGGGCACCTTTACCTTTACTGATCGCTCGATGCCGTTCAGCACGGCCAATCAGTTTTTCAAGGTCTGACCCATGCGGTTTATCAAGGCGATGGGCGTGCTGCTGGTGCTGGGCGGCGCGGTGGTTGTTGGTGTATGGCGTGGCTGGGTGCCGTTGGCACCAGAGTGGAACCCATGGGCGCCGCTGGATGTGCGCGCCAGCCCGAACCTGTTGACGCGTTTTAAGCTGGGACGTCTGCAGGACGACCCGGCGCTGTGCGACCAGGTGCTGAAGACTTCAGGCTTGCGCGTGAGCCATCAAGCTGATTCACCCGCCGATGCCGCCTGTCCATTGCGCAACACCTTGCGCGTGCAGGGTGCAGAGGTGGGATTGAGCAGCAGCTTTCTCGCCAGTTGCCCGCTGGCCGTGGCGTTCGCGCTGTTCGAGCGCCACAGCCTGCAACCGGCGGCGCAGGCGGCGTTTGGCCAAGCCGTGACGCGGGTCGATCACCTGGGCAGTTTTGCCTGCCGCACGATGTATAACCGTGCCGGCGGGCGAATGAGCCAGCATGCATCGGCCAATGCGCTGGATATCGCCGGCTTTCGCTTGGCCGACGGACGCAGCATCAGCGTGCTCCGGGATTGGCCGGGGGAGGGCGCCAATGCGCGGTTCCTTCGCCAGGTGCGCGACAGTGCCTGTGATGATTTCAATGTGGTATTAAGCCCGGACTACAACGCCGCGCACCGTAATCACTTTCACCTGGATATGGGGCGCTGGTGGGTGTGTCGCTGAGGATCAGGCGGCCAGGCGCAGGTTATGGGTGATCAATGGGCGCGCCCAGTAGTAGTCGAAGTCCAGGGCTTTTTGCTGCTCCACCAACGCTTCTTCGGGGTAAGGCGTAGGCGGCGGTGGCAACAGGTCCAGTTCGAACTCAGCGATCGGCAAGTGCAGGGCGCGCGGTTCCGGCGCGGGGGCTGGCTCCGGTAACGGCTGCCCGGCGCTCAGTACGATAGGGCGTACCCAGCCGCTTTCGAAGTTCTGCTGGCGCTGCTGGGCGACGATTTCCTCTTCCGGGAATGGCGTGGCGGCCGGTGGCAGCAACTCGGTTTCGAATTCAGCGATGGGCAGGAACAACGGTTCTGGCGGGGCGATTTCGGTGTCTTTGACGTCGCACTCGCGCTGAGTGAGGATCTGCGACAGCAGGTCGGCGCCGGCGCTGGGTTCTACCGCCGGGTCCATCGGTGCCGGCGCCTGGGCCGCCAGCGCGTCCGGCGTGTCGCCGAGCTGCTCGGCCAATGCCCGGGCGAAGAAGTCCTGCCACACATGACTCACGCCGGCCAACGCTTGTGTATTGCGCAGGCCATAGTGGTTGTGGGTCGGCAGTACACCGATGGTTAGGGGGAGAATGTCTGACATTTTCTTCGGTCGACGCTCAGCTCTGGCAAAATACCTGACTGTTGGTTTTATCGGCCGGTATTGGCCGATCCTTAATATTTTTGAGCGTAGCGATTGATGAGCGAACAACCAGCGGCCAGCCGCATCCGGGTCGAGGCCTTGGCCGACGCTTTCCAGGCCCGCGCCGAGCAGTGGGCTGCCCAGCTTGGCTTGCCGCTAATGCTGGCGGATGCGGATTTTTCCTTGCAGGTCGGCGAACACGGCCTGCAATTGCAGCAACTGAGCCCTGACGCGCCGGGGCCGGTGCGTGTGGACTTTGTTGAGGGTGGCGCGGCGCACCGACGGTTATATGGCGGAGGCAGCGGGCAGATGATTGCCAAGGCCGTGGGCATCGCCCAGGGCGTACGCCCGCGAGTGCTGGATGCCACGGCCGGTTTGGGCAAGGATGCCTTCGTGCTGGCCAGCCTGGGTTGCGATATGAGCCTGATCGAGCGCCAACCGTTGATTGGCGCTTTGCTTGAAGACGGCCTGGCGCGTGGCGCGGATGATTTCGAGGTGGCGCCGATCGTGGCGCGCATGCAGTTGCTGAAGGGCAACTCCATCGAGGTGATGCGCAACTGGGAAGGCGAGCCGCCTCAGGTCATCTACCTCGATCCGATGTTTCCGCATCGTGAGAAAACGGCCCTGGTGAAGAAGGAAATGCGCCTGTTCCGTCCACTGGTGGGCGATGACCCAGATGCTCAGGCCCTGCTCGCCGCAGCATTGGCCCTGGCCAGCCACCGCGTGGTGGTCAAGCGCCCGCGCAAGGCGCCGTGCATCGATGGGCCCAAGCCAAGCCATGCGCTGGAGGGTAAATCCAGTCGCTATGACATTTACCCCAAAAAAGCACTCAAGCCCTGAAATCCTTCAAGGCTTATAGGCCCGCATAAACAATCCCACCACATCCTGCACATGGGCTTCGGCGGCGTCTTCACTCAATTGGCCGCCGCAGCCATACAGCAGGCAGAAGTTCGCCGTGCCTTTGAGCAGGCAGAAGAAATGCTCGGCCGCCTTGAACGGCTCGTCGATGCTCAGGGCGCCACTCCGGTTGATTGTGCTGAGCAGACGCTCCATGCCCTGCAGCATGCGCATCGGGCCGGCCTCGAAAAAGATCTGTGAGAGTTTCACGTCCTGGCTGCCGGTGGTCATCATCAACCGGTGCAGGTTCACCGATTCTTCGCTGTTGATCAGCCGATGGAAACCCCGGGCGATGGTCAGCAGTACCGTTTCCACCGGCACGCCTTCGGGCATCTCGAAATACATCACCGGCAATTGTTCCTCGCACTTGGCCACGACGGCTGCGGTGAACAAGGTTTCTTTGTCGGTGAAGTGGTTGTAGACCGTAAGTTTCGACACGCCGGCCTCCAAGGCCACCGCGTCCATGCTGGTGCTGGCGTAACCATTGCTCAAGAACAGGAATTTGGCTGCTTCGAGGATTGCCTGGCGTTTTGCCATGTCCTTGGGACGCCCGGGGCTATTGGTGTTGAGAGGATTGTCGGACATTTTTACCTTTAATACTGGACTGGCGAGTTTGGTATTAATAACATACTGGCCAGTATAATTATTCATAGCATCATTTGCGAAAGGTCCTTCAGCATGCGCAGCATTTTCCTGCCCCTTGCGTTGCCTGCGTGTCTGGCCCTCCTGGTGGCCGCCTGCGGCCATGAAGAGACGGCCCAGACCACCCTCCGCCCGGCCATGGTGGTGCAGCCGCAGCCGTCGGCGCAGTCGATGGACAGCTACCCCGGTGAAGTGCGCGCCCGCTATGAACCGGACCTGGCCTTTCGCATCGGCGGCAAAGTCAGTAAGCGCCTGGTGGACGAAGGCGAGCGGGTCAAGGCCAACCAGGCCCTGGCTGAACTCGATCCCCAGGATGTGCGTTTGCAACTGGAGGCCAGCCGCGCCCAGGTCGCCGCCGCCGAGGCCAATCTGAGCCTGGTGCGCGCCGAGCGTGACCGCTACAAGACGCTGCTGGAGCGTCAGATGGTCAGTCGTTCCCAATACGACAATGCCGAAAACCTCTACCGCTCAGGTGAAGCCCGCCTCAAGCAGATCAAAGCCGAATTCGATGTGGCCAGTAACCAGGCTGCCTACGCGGTCCTGCGCGCGCCGCAGGATGGCGTGGTGGCCAAACGTGCCGTGGAGGTCGGTCAAGTGGTGGCAGCAGGACAAACCGTATTCACCCTGGCCACCGATGGCGAGCGCGAAGTGCTGATCAGCCTGCCCGAACAGGGTTTCGGTCGCTTCAAGATCGGGCAGCCGGTGTCCGTGGAGTTGTGGAGCCAGCCGGACCAACGCTTCGCCGGGCGCATCCGTGAGTTGTCGCCCGCTGCCGACCCGAAGTCGCGCACCTTCGCGGCACGCGTGGCGTTTACCGGGGGCAAAGTCCCGGCTGAGTTGGGGCAGAGCGCTCGCGTGTTCATCCAAGTTGATCGTGATATTCCGCTGTCCGTTCCGCTGTCTGCCCTCAGCGCGGAGAACGGTGCGTCCTACGTCTGGCGTGTGGAGCCGGACTACACCCTCAAGCGCACGCCTGTGCGTATCGGCGCCTTCGGTGAAAAAACCGTGCCGGTGCTGGAAGGCTTGAGCGCCAGTGATTGGGTGGTGGCGGCGGGTGTGCATGTGCTCCACGAGGGGCAGCAGGTGCGCCCGGTGGACCGCTCCAACCGTGTGGTGAATCTGGCGGCCAAGGAGTAGTCCCGATGGGTTTCAATCTTTCCGAATGGGCGTTGCGTAATCGCCAGATCGTGCTGTTCCTGATGATCCTGCTGGCCGTGGTGGGCACGTTGTCCTACACCAAGCTGGGGCAAAGCGAAGACCCGCCCTTCACCTTCAAAGCCATGGTGATCAAAACCAATTGGCCGGGCGCCACGGCCCAGGAAGTCTCGCGGCAGGTAACCGAGCGCATCGAGAAGAAACTCATGGAGACCGGTGACTACGAGCGCATCGTCTCGTTTTCCCGGCCCGGCGAGTCACAGGTGACCTTCATCGCCCGCGACGCAATGCACTCGGCGCAGATTCCCGAACTGTGGTACCAGGTGCGCAAGAAAATCAGCGATATCCGCCAGACGCTGCCGCCGGATATCCAGGGGCCGTTTTTCAACGACGAATTCGGCACCACCTTCGGCAATATCTACGCCCTGACCGGCGACGGTTTCGACTATGCAGTGCTCAAGGACTACGCCGACCGCATCCAGATTCAACTGCAGCGGGTGGCCGATGTGGGCAAGGTCGACTTGCTCGGGCTGCAGGACGAAAAAATCTGGATTGAACTGTCCAACCTCAAGCTCGCCACCCTCGGCTTGCCGCTGGCCGCCGTGCAGCAGGCTTTGCAGGAACAGAACGCGGTATCCACCGCCGGTTTCTTCGAAACCCCGAGCGAGCGTGTGCAGTTGCGCGTCTCGGGCAACTTCAAGACGGTCGAGGAGATCCGCAATTTCCCCATTCGCGTGGGTGACCGCACCTTCAGGATCGGCGATGTGGCCGATATCCATCGCGGTTTCAACGATCCACCCGCACCGCGCATGCGCTACATGGGTGAAGACGCCATCGGGCTGGCCGTGGCGATGCGCGAGGGCGGCGATATTCTGGTATTGGGCAAGGCGCTTGAAGGCGAATTCGCACGCCTGCAAAAGAACCTTCCAGCGGGCATGCAACTGCGCAAGGTGTCGGACCAGCCCGCCGCAGTAAAAACCGGTGTCGGCGAATTCGTCCAAGTGCTGGCCGAGGCATTGGCCATTGTGCTGCTGGTGAGTTTTTTCTCCCTCGGCCTGCGCACCGGCATGGTGGTGGCGCTGGCGATCCCGCTGGTGTTGGCAATGACCTTTGCCACCATGTATTACCTCGGCATCGGTCTGCACAAGATCTCTCTCGGCGCTTTGGTATTGGCCCTCGGCCTGCTGGTCGATGACGCCATCATTGCCGTGGAAATGATGGCAATCAAAATGGAGCAAGGCTACGACCGGCTCAAGGCCGCCAGCTTCGCCTGGACCAGTACCGCCTTCCCGATGCTCACCGGCACGCTGATCACTGCGGCGGGCTTCCTGCCGATTGCAACCGCGCAGTCGAGTACCGGCGAATATACCCGTTCGATCTTTCAGGTGGTGACCATTGCGTTGCTCGCTTCCTGGGTCGCCGCCGTGGTGTTCGTGCCCTACCTGGGGGAAAAACTCCTGCCGGACCTGGCGAAAATTCATGCCGCCAAGCACGGTCACGATGGCCCGGATCCCTACGGTACGCCGTTTTATCAACGTGTAAGGCGGGTGGTGGAGTGGTGTGTGAAACGGCGCAAAACCGTGATCGTGCTGACACTTATGTTATTCGTCGGCTCGGTGGCGTTGTTTCGCTTCGTGCCGCAGCAGTTCTTCCCCGCGTCCGGTCGCCTGGAGCTGATGGTCGACCTGAAACTGGCCGAAGGCGCGTCCCTGAGCAACACCGCCGACCAGGTCAAACGCCTGGAAACGCTGCTCAAGGAGCATGCCGGTATCGACAACTATGTGGCCTATATCGGCACCGGTTCGCCGCGCTTTTACCTGCCCCTGGACCAGCAATTGCCGGCCACCAGTTTCGCCCAGTTCGTGGTACTGGCTAACAGCATCGAAGAACGCGAAACCCTGCGCACCTGGCTGATTGGCACGCTCAACGAACAGTTTCCCGACCTGCGCTCGCGTGTCACTCGCCTGGAGAACGGTCCTCCCGTGGGCTACCCGGTGCAGTTTCGCGTAACCGGCGAGCACATCGAGGAAGTCCGCGCCCTGGCACGCAAGGTCGCTGCGAAGGTTCGCGAAAACACCCACGTGGTCAACGTACACCTGGACTGGGAAGAACCGAGCAAAATCGTCTCCCTCAATATCGACCAGGACCGCGCTCGGGCCTTGGGCGTGAGCACCGCCAACCTGTCGAAATTCCTGCAGAGCTCGTTGACCGGTTCCAGCGTCAGCCAGTACCGCGAGGACAACGAGTTGATCGAAATCCTCCTGCGCGGCACTCGCCATGAACGCACCGAACTGTCGCGGTTACCCAGCCTGGCAGTGCCCACCGACAATGGCAAAAGCGTTGCGCTGTCGCAGATCGCCACCCTCGAATACGGTTTTGAGGAAGGCGTGATCTGGCACCGCAACCGCTTGCCCACCGTGACGGTCCGCGCGGATATCTACGGCAAGGAACAACCTGCGACGCTGGTGCAGCAGATCCTGCCGACCCTCGCCGACGTGCGCGCTGAACTGCCCGACGGTTACCTGCTGGAAGTCGGCGGCACCGTTGAAGATTCCGCGCGCGGCCAGAATTCGGTGAAGGCCGGGGTACCGCTGTTTATCGTGGTGGTGCTGACGTTGCTGATGTTGCAGCTGCGCAGTTTCTCACGCATGGCGATGGTTTTTCTGACGGCGCCGTTGGGTCTGATCGGCGTGACCTTGTTCCTGCTGGCGTTCCGTCAGCCTTTTGGCTTCGTCGCCATGCTCGGCACCATTGCCCTGTCCGGGATGATCATGCGCAACTCAGTGATCCTGGTGGACCAGATCGAGCAGGACATCAAGGCCGGCCTGGCCCCCTGGCAGGCAATCATCGAAGCCACCGTGCGCCGCTTCCGGCCGATTGTGCTGACGGCACTCGCGGCGGTGCTGGCGATGATCCCGCTGTCGCGCAGCGTATTCTTCGGGCCGATGGCGGTTGCAATCATGGGCGGGTTGATCGTGGCCACGGCATTGACCCTATTGTTCCTGCCGGCCCTGTATGCTGCGTGGTTCCGAGTGAGGAAGGACGTCGCGTAATCATGCTGGCCACCGTTTCAGCCCTGATGTTGTTGTTGCTTGCCCCTGGCCCGACTAACACGCTGTTGTTCCGCGCCGGTGTGTTGTTCGGCCTGCGGGCGTCGTGGAAGCTGGCCTTTATCGAATGCCTGGCGTACCTGCTGCAAGTGTCGGTGTGGGGAGTGGCGCTGCTCTACCTGGCGGCTTACTCCCCTTGGGCCGTCAAGCTGATCCAGTTGGCGGCGGGCACCTACCTGCTAGTGCTGTCCTGGCGCTTATGGCGCAGCGTAAAAGCTCTGGAAGACGTGAACCAGGACCGCTTCACCGGTGGGTATTTTTTCTGGATGACGGTGATGAACCCTAAAGGGCTGTTGATCGCCTCGTTGATCGCGCCACCCGATACGTTTATCCACTGGACCGGTTACCTCGCCTTCATGGGCACGCTGGCATTGGTCGTGATACCGGTCGGGGCGGCCTGGATCGTATTCGGCGCCGGCGTCGTCGGGCGCGGGCGGCACTGGCTGACGCCGCGTGTCATCAACCGGACCGCCGCGCTCGCCATTGGTTGTTTTGCGACGGTGCTGCTTGGCCGCCTGGCGACCTCGATTCTCACCTGACACATTATCGAATCGTCCCGCCTGGCTTTGTGCGCGGTGAAAAACAAAAAAGCCCTGAGGAGATCAGGGCTTTTTTGTGGTTCATCGGTACTGTTCTGTGCTTCGTTTAAAGGGTGCCGAACACTTTCTTCGCCAAACTGGTGGCAGCCGCCGCAGGGTTCTGGCGAATCGTCTCTTCCTGCTGCGCGATCATCTTGAACAAACCATCCAGTGCCTGTTCAGTCACGTAGTTTTCGACGTTGGCGCTCTTGGCGTCCAGGGCGCCGAAGGCTGCGGCCTTGCCGGCCAGGGCGTTGTATTGCTGCGCGACGCCGACCTTGTCGGTCGCGGCCTTGACGATGGGCAGGAACTTGGCGCGAATTTGTTCGCGGCTGCTTTTATCCAGGTATTGGGTGGCCGAATCCTGGCCGCCGCTGAGGATGCCTTTGGCGTCGGTGACGCTCATGTTTTTCACGGCATTCACCAGAATCGGCTGGGCCTGGGTCACGGCCGTTTCGGCGGCTTTGTTCATGCTGGTTTCCAGCTGGGTGACCTGGTCGCCCATGCCGAACATTTTCAGTTTGTCGGCGACTTTGCCCAACTTGCCCGGCAGGCCGATCTTCACTTCGGGGTTATTGCTGAAACCACCGGGCACGCCCAGCTGCTTGACGGCGACCTGAGCGCCTTGGGTCAGGGCATCCTTCAGGCCGCCGGCGGCGTCGCTCTGGGACAGGCTGCCCAGATCCAGGGCCAAGGCGTTGGCGCCGAGCAGCAGGCCGGCACACAGGGCAGTGAGGCGAAGGGAGTTGCGGAGCATGAGGGCTTCCTTATGTTCGAATTCAGGGGGCTGCTTCAGGGGGCCACGGCATTGACGCGCAGGCGCAGCGGCTGTGGATCCTGGCCGTCGAGTCGCACTGTGTGGCGTTCAGTCGTGGTAAACAGTAGCTTGCCCTCCAGCTCGATGCGAGCACTCACCGCATAACTGTGGCCAGGCTTGACCTGCGCCGGGTCGTAGCTCAAGTGAAATGCCAGCGGTACCTGACCTTTGACCGGGCCTTTCTGCTCGGCCAGGACCGCTGCGGGCGCGTCCGCCAGGGACACGTCCTGCAGGCTCACGCTCAAGGTCGCCGTTGGCGGCAGGGCGATACGTTGCAGGTAGAACACTTCGCCGTCGAGGCTGGCCTTGGGCGCGGGACTCATGGATTGGCAGGCTCCGAGCAGGGCGGTGAGGCCCAGAAGAATGATCTTTTTCATGGTGCAGCTCCTTTTCAACGGGGCCGGAGGCTCTCCGGCGCGTTATTCAATCTAGTGGCTTTCTTGCGCTTGCACCGGCGCATCCCCGGCACCGTCCACACGGTGCAAGGCCACCTGGCGGATCGACAGGCGAATCTCGGCCGGCAGTACGCGTTTGGCCGCGCCTTCGGCCAGCTCGCCGAGCAGGTCGTGATAGCTCAACTTGCCGGCGTCATCGCGGCGCAGCACATCTTGCTCCAGCAACGTCTGAATGAAATGTCGGAAAAGACTCTTGTCGAAGAACTCCGGCGCGTTGAGACCATGCAGGATCGACAGGCGCTGGGCCATGATCGTGCACAGGTCTTCCAATTCTTCGGCACTGATGCTGTTCTGGCCGCTGTTGAGCAGCAGCGAGATCGCCATGTAGAAGCGCTGCAGGGTCTGGGCGATGCTTTTGGACAGCAGCGTCAACAGCACAAAGTGTCGCGAACTCGGGGCCGGGCGCAGGTACACGTCGTTTTCGAAACGCAGCAGGCCTTGTTCGACGAACGCTTCCAGCCATTGATCGATGACGGCGTCCAGCTCGTCCAGGGACCAGCGGATAAACAGCTCCGATTGCAGGTACGGGTACAGCGCGTGGGTGTACCGCAGGATCTGTTCGCGGCTCATGCGCGAGCTGCTCTGGAAGAAGCTCGCCAGCAGCGCCGGCAGAGCGAAGATGTGCAGCACGTTGTTGCGGTAGTAGGTCATCAAGACCGCGTTCTGCTCGTCCAGGTACAGAATCTTGCCCAGAGCGTCACTTTGTTCCGACAGCAGCTTCATGTCTTTGACGTGCCGGATCAGCGCCATGCCATCGCCTTCCGGCACGGTGGTATGGGGCGAGTACGGCACGCGGCGCAACAGCGTCAAGTACAGATCCAGCTGACGGGCCATGGCCTGTTCATCCAGGGCCAGGCGCGTAGTGGACAGCAGCGCCAGGGCCACCAGGTTCACCGGGTTCACGGCGGCGGCTTCGTTCAAGTGGCGCGCCACCTGTTCGCCCAGGCGATGGGTGGTTTCGTTGAGCCATGCCGGCTTGTAGTTCGGCCCCAAATCCTGGGCGCGCCAGTCCGGTTGCTCGGCGTCGAGAAATTCCGCCAGCTTGATCGGCTCGCCGAAGTTGACCGCGACCTGGCCGAAGCGCTGCTTGAGCGCACCGACCACCTTGAAAATATCGAAGATCGACTCTTTCTTCTTGCTCGCCCCGCGCAATTCTCCGAGGTAAGTGCGGCCTTCGAGCACGCGCTCATAACCGATGTACACCGGCACGAACACAATCGGCATGCGCGATGAGCGCAGGAAGCTGCGCAATGTGATCGCCAGCATGCCGGTCTTCGGCTGCAGCATGCGCCCGGTGCGCGAGCGTCCGCCTTCGACGAAGTACTCCACCGGGAAGCCCTTGGTGAACAGCGTATGCAGGTATTCGTTGAACACGGCGGTGTAGAGCGGATTGCCCTTGAAGGTGCGGCGCATGAAAAACGCACCGCCACGGCGCAGCAGGCTGCCGATCACCGGCATGTTGAGGTTGATGCCGGCGGCAATGTGCGGCGGGGTCAGGCCGTTCTTGAACAGCAGGTAGGACAGCAGCAGGTAGTCGATATGACTGCGATGGCACGGGACGTAGATCACCTCGTAGCCCTGGGCGACCTGTTGCACACCCTCGATGTTATTGACCTTGATGCCGTCGTAGATCTTGTTCCAGAACCAGCTCAGCACCACTTCCAGAAAGCGGATCGCGGTGTAGGTGTAGTCCGAAGCGATTTCGTTGCCATACCGCAGGGCCTGGGCTTTGGCTTTTTCCGGCGAGATCTTTTCGCGTTCGGCTTCGTCGGCGATGGCCTGGCGCACCAGCGGCATATTGACCAGACCCTTCACCAGATTGCGCCGATGCGACAGGTCGGGGCCGATCACCGCAGTCTTCAGGTTACGAAAGTGCACACGCAGGATGCGCTGGGCCATGCGCACGGTGCGTTCGTGACCTTTATTGTGCTCGATCAATTCACGCAGGTTGATAGGCGCGGAGAATTGCACACGGGTCTTGCGTCCCAGAATCAGAATGCTCAACAGCCGACGCAGACGCCCGGTGACCGCCCAACTGTCGGCGAACAGCAGCTTCCACGGGCTGGACTCGCTCTCGGGGGACTGGCCCCAGAACACGCTGACCGGAATGATTTGTGCATTCTCTTCGGCATGGTCGCTGAGGGTGTTGACCAGGCGGGTCAGGGTCGGTGGCGCGCCGCGCTTGTCCTGGCGACCCAGCCAGTCCGGTTCCGGCGTGAGGTAGAAGAACGCCGCCGGCTCCATCAGCGGGCCTACCGACACCGGCAACACCGGGCGTGGCAGGCCGGCCTTGGTGCACTCGGCGTCGACTACGGCCAGTTCGGTGAGGGAGGGCGATTGCAGGACGTAGAACACCGGCCGGCTGCGGTCCAGGTTAAGGGTAAGGGACGACTGGTTGATCGTCTCCGAGCGAACCCAGAGGTACAACAGTCGGCGCAAGGTGCCAAACACCAGACGGCGGAACGGGGAGCGGGTCATAGGCGAGCTGCTTCAAGTGAGAAAAACCGAGCAGGCGCTCGGGCGGGTAGTGTGCCGTATTCGCCGAAAATCGGCAAAAAAGCAGCGATGTAAACTTGAGTTGAAGGCTTTGAACCTGCCATATACTCGGCAGTTCAACGCGAACCGGCTCAATAATAAAAACCGAAGTGGGAGTAAAACAGATGGCAACGCGTGAAACCGGCAATGTGAAGTGGTTCAACGATGCAAAGGGCTATGGCTTCATTCAGCGTGAGGACGGCCAGGATGTGTTTGTGCACTACCGCGCCATTCGCGGTGAAGGCCACCGCTCCCTGGCCGAGGGCCAGCAGGTGGAATACGCCGTGGTGAGCGGCGAGAAGGGTTTGCAGGCCGAGGATGTGGTCGGCCTGTAGGCTGAGTGGCAGGTTTTAAGCTACAAGCTACAAGCTACAAGCGCTTTGGCTTACAGCTTGCAGCTTGCCGCTTGAAGCTGCTTTTTCAACCCGTCCTCCAAGTAATCTGCTCTTCACCGTCTGCACTGATGCGAATCCAGGTGTCGGCGCTTTCTTCACCTTCTTCCTCGACCCACGAGCCCGGCGCGCAGCGCACTTCAACGTTCAGCGCGGCAAACGCGGCGCGGGCGCAGGCGATGTCGTCGTCCCATGGGGTCTGGTCGCTTTCCAGGTACAGGCTGTTCCATTTGCCGACGGCCTTTGGCAGCCAGGTGACAGGCACGTTGCCGGCCGTGCACTTGTAGGTCTGGCCTTTCTGGACCCAGTCGCTGCACGTCCCCAGGGCGGTGCCGAGCCAGGCAGCAATGGCCTTGTGGTCGACGTCGGCGTCCTTGAGGTAAATCTCGATATCGGGTTGGCGCATGGATGTTCCTCGTTGCGGGATTCGAAAATCCATTCGCGAAAATAAAGTCGGTTATTGAAGCACGAAATAATCGTAGCGCATCGACACCGTGACCTTAAGCGGCTCAACCGCTTCGATCACTTCGGCGCGGCGTTCGGCGCTGGCCCGCCAGCCGTGGGGCGTCATGGCCAGCAGGTTGGCGCGGTCCCGGGGATCGGCCAGGCTCAGTGTGAATTCGAGGATTTCGCTGTGTGCCAGGCTCATGCCCGATGGCACCAGGGCCAGGTGCTTGTCGTCGGTGTATTCGCGCACTTCGTCATACAGACGTTCGCGCAGCTCCATCAGGTGGCCGCGGGTAGGGCCGACCTTCATCAAGCCGCCGCCGGGGCTGAGCAGGCGCTTGGCTTCCTGCCAGTCCAACGGGCTGAACACGCTGGCCAGGAACTGGCAACTGGCGTCGGCCAACGGCACGCGAGCCATGCTGGCGATCAACCAGGTCAGCGCCGGGTTGCGCCTGCACGCGCGTTTGACCGCCTCCTTGGAAATATCCAGCGCGTAGCCGTCGGCATGGGGCAGCGCCTCGGCGATCTGCGCAGTGTAATAGCCCTCGCCACAGCCGATATCCACCCAGCGCTGCGGTGCACGTTCAGCGGCCAGTTCAGCCAGGCGCCTGGCCACCGGGGCGTAGTGCCCGGCATTGAGGAAGTCGCGACGGGCCTCGACCATGGCCAGATTGTCGCCGGGGTCGCGGCTGTTCTTGTGCTGCACCGGCAACAGGTTCAGGTAACCCTGGCGCGCACGGTCGAATCGATGCCCGGCCGGGCACGCCACGCCATTGTCCACTGCGTTGAGCGGAGCGCTGCAAATGGGGCAGGCGAGCATCAGGCGAGCAACTTGATCAGGGTCTGGTAATAGATTTCTGTCAGTACATCGAGGTCGCTGGCCAGAATGCGTTCATTGACCTGGTGGATGGTCGCGTTGACCGGCCCCAGTTCGACCACTTGGGTGCCGAGGGTCGCAATGAAGCGGCCATCGGACGTGCCGCCACTGGTGGACGCCTGGGTGTCGCGACCGGTGATCGCCTTGATGCTGGCCGACACCGCGTCCAGCAACGCTCCCGGTTCGGTCAGGAACGGCAGCCCCGACAGCGCCCATTCCACGTGCCAGTCCAGGCCGTGCTTGTCGAGAATCTGCGCAACTCGTTGCTGCAGACCTTCCACGGTGGACTCGGTGGAAAAGCGGAAATTGAACACTGCCGTCAGCTCGCCGGGAATCACGTTGGTGGCGCCGGTGCCGGAGTTGAGGTTGGAAATCTGGAAACTGGTAGGCGGGAAGAACGCGTTGCCGTCGTCCCAATGCTCGGCGGCCAGCTCGGCCAGTGCCGGCGCAGCCAGGTGGATGGGGTTCTTCGCCAGGTGCGGGTAGGCCACGTGGCCTTGCACGCCGCGCACGGTCAACGTGGCGCCGAGTGAGCCACGGCGCCCGTTCTTGACTACATCGCCGACCAGGGTGGTGCTCGACGGTTCGCCGACGATGCACCAGTCCAGGCGCTCCTTGCGCGCGGCCAGGCGCTCGATCACGGCCTTGGTGCCATGGTGCGCCGGGCCTTCTTCATCGCTGGTGATCAGGAAGGCCACCGAGCCCTTGTGGTCCGGGTAGTCGGCGACGAAGCGCTCGGACGCTACCAGCATGGCCGCCAGGCTGCCTTTCATGTCGGCTGCGCCACGCCCGCAGAGCATGCCGTTCTCGTCGATCAAGGCGTCGAATGGGTCGTTCTGCCAGGCCTGCACGGGGCCGGTCGGGACCACATCGGTGTGACCGGCGAAGCACAACACCGGGCCGTCGTGCTTGCCATGGGTGGCCCAGAAGTTGTCCACGTCCTCGATGCGCATCGGCTCCAGCGCAAAACCGGCATCGCCCAGGCGCTGCATCATCAGCTTCTGGCAATCGGCGTCGATCGGCGTGACCGAGGGACGACGGATCAGGTCGATGGCAAGTTGAAGGGTCGGCGAAAGGTCGGCATGGGCCGTCATGGGGAAAACTCCGGAAAGCGTGTTTGGAAGAGCAGGGCGGGCGGACAAAACGGCCGTTATCTTATAGCAAAACGGCGGCCAGAGGCCGCCGTTTAGTGCATTGCGCAAGTTTTTACGCGGCCGGCGCGGGCTCCACCGCCGGCGCCGGTTTGGGCAGCGACGACAGGAACGCCATGATCAGCGCCGCCACGTACGGCAGCGACTGCACCAGCAGCATCACCACCCAGAAGCGCATGTCATTGCTCGGCAGGCCCTGCACCAGGTAGATCCCCAGCGCCGCGCCCCACAACAGCAGCATGATGAACATTTCTTCGCGGGCTTCGGAAATCGCCACCCAGAAACCGTGGTTATCCGCGTTTTTCGGTGTACGAAAGAACGGAATACTGGTGGTGAAGAAGCCATACAGCACCGCCTTGGCGATGGTGTGGGACAACGCCAACCCGGCCAGGGCTGCGCAGAACGCATCCTTGAGGTTCACGCCCACCGCACGGCGGTACAGGAAGATGATCTTGCCCACCTTGAACACGAACAACGCCAATGGCGGAATCGCGAAAATCAGTAATGGCGGGTCGACCCGCGTCGGCACGATGATCATCGCCGCCGACCACAACAGCGCGCCGACGGTGAAGAAGATGTTCATGCCGTCCGCCACCCACGGCAGCCAGCCCGCCAGGAAGTGGTAACGCTGGCCACGGGTCAGCTCGGTGTCCTTGCCGCGCAGCAGGCTGGCGGTGTGGCGCTTGATGATCTGGATCGCACCGTAGGCCCAGCGGAAACGCTGTTTCTTGAAGTCGATGAAGGTATCGGGCATCAAACCTTTGCCGTAGCTGTCGTGGTAATACGCCGCCGACAGACCTTTCTCGAATACCCGCAGGCCCAGTTCGGCGTCTTCACAGATGCACCAGTCGGCCCAGCCCAGCTCTTCGAGCACCGAGCGGCGGGTCATGGTCATGGTGCCGTGCTGGATGATCGCATCGCGGTCGTTGCGGGTGACCATGCCGATATGGAAGAAGCCTTTGTATTCCGCGTAGCAGAGCTTCTTGAAGGTGCTCTCGTTCTGGTCGCGATAATCCTGCGGCGATTGCACCACGGCGATTTTCGGGTCGGCGAAGTGCGGCACCATGTGCTTGAGCCAGTTGGGCGATACGCAGTAGTCGGAGTCAATCACCGCGATCACTTCGGCGTCCTTGGCGGTGTGCGGGATCAGGTAGTTCAGCGCGCCGCCCTTGAAGCCGGCCAGTGGCGCGACGTGGAAGAACTTGAAACGCGGACCGAGGGTCTCGCAGTAATCGCGCACCGGCTCCCAGACGGCCGGGTCCTTGGTGTTGTTGTCGATGATCAGGACTTCGTAGTCCGGGTAATCGAGGGCGGCCAGGGCGTCCAGGGTCTGTTTGACCATCTCCGGCGGCTCGTTGTAGCACGGCACGTGGATCGATACTTTCGGGCGGTAGTCCGAATCGCCGAGCACCGGCAGGAATTCACGCCGACGCTTGTGGGTCCACACCGCTTCGGCCAGTTCGTGGGCTTCGGTCAGCAACACGATGAACACGCCCAGTGCACCGAGCGCCAGCAAAAAGCCGACGGTCAGGCTGAACCAGGTGCTGTATTGCTGGCTGTAGTCGTAGCCGATCCATACCAGCACCGAACCGCACAGGAACGCGATAAAGGTCAGGAACGTCCGGCCGCGCTGGCGCAGGGCCGAGCCGTCGATCATCAGCAGGGTCAGGGACAGCAGTGCCAGCACCACCGAGCCGATGGCCAGCACGCGCCATTGCGGAATCGCCACGACCGGCCCTTCGAAGTTGAATTTCTGTTGGCGCGCGGCGTTGAACACGCCCCAATAAGCGCCGACCGAGCCTTCATCACTGGCCTTCCACGGCTGGTCGAATGCCTCGATCACAAAGTAGTTGTAGCCCTGGCGATTGAGCTTGTTCACCAGCGTACGCAGGTAAATCGCCTGGTCAGCGGGCGATGCGTCAGCCCCGCCGCGCATGCGGCCGTTGCTCGGCCAGCCGACTTCCGACAGCAGCAGCGGTTTTTTCGGGAAGGTTTTCTTCAGGTCCCTGGCGCGGTCGAGTACGAATTGGCCGGCTTTATCCACCGGAATATGTTCCCAGTACGGCAGGATGTGCGCGGCGATCAGGTCAACGTGCTTGGCCAGTTGTGGGTTGTGTTCCCAGATGTGCCATTGCTCGGAAGTGGTCACCGGAACTTTGACGGCACCGCGCACGCGGTCCAGCAGCACGATCAGGGCCTCAGGGGTGATTTCCTCGCGGAACAACGCTTCGTTGCCCACCACCACGCGCACAACGCTGCGCGAGCTGTTGGCGATCTCGATGGCGCGCTGGATTTCGCGTTCGTTGCGCTCCAGGTCTGGGCTGATCCAGATCCCCAGGGTTACTCGCAGGCCGAACTCTTCGGCCAGTTTGGGAATATCCCCCAAGGTGCCGTCGACCGAGTAAGTACGGATGTTGTCCGTCAGCTTGCTCATGATCGCAAGGTCCTGACGCATCTGTTCATCGGTGGGGTATTGGTCTTTTTGCGGGTACTGGCCTTGCTGGAACGGCGAGTAGGAAAACCCGGAGATTTGTTCAGGCCAGTTGGGTGCGGAGACCGGGCGGTTGATCAGCGCCCAGAAGCCGGTGAACAGCGCGGCAATTGCCAGCACCACCACCAGGTTGAGTCCAAATTTACGCGATGCCATGGTTATGCGGGTTCCAAAGGGTGTGGAACGAAATGAGGTGCCGGCCTGCGCCGAACGGCGCGCATCCTACACCGGCCTTTCCCTGACCGTACAGCAAGCCGAGAAAAACCGGACATTGGGCAGCGAAAGTACATCTAAGTTCTTAACTTGTAGCTTGTAGCTTAAAACTTGTCGCTGCGTAGCCCTATAATGCGCGCCGGTTTTTGAGGTGGTGGTCATGAGTACAGAAGATCCGCGGTTTGCAGGCGTTGCCCGTTTGTATGGCATTGAGGGCCTGGAACGCTTGAAAGCGGCCCATGTGGCGATCGTCGGCATCGGCGGCGTGGGCTCGTGGGCGGCTGAGGCCATGGCCCGCTGCGGTGTCGGCGAGATTTCGCTGTTTGACCTGGACGACGTCTGCGTCAGCAACAGCAACCGCCAGTTGCACGCCCTCGACAGCACCGTGGGCAGGCCCAAGGTCGAGGTCATGGCCGAACGCCTGCGCGGCATCAACCCGGAGTGCACGGTGCATGCGGTGGCGGATTTCGTGACCCGCGACACCATGGCCGAGTACATCACGCCGAACATCGATTGCGTGATCGACTGCATCGACGCCGTCAACGCCAAGGCCGCGCTGATTGCCTGGTGCAAGCGCCGCAAGATCCAGATCATCACCACCGGCGGCGCGGGTGGGCAGATCGACCCGACACTGATTCAGGTCTGCGACCTGAACCGTACTTTCAACGACCCGTTGGCCTCGAAAGTGCGCTCCACGTTACGCCGCGACTATGGTTTCTCCCGCACCGTGACCCGTCACTACAGCGTGCCGTGCGTGTTTTCCACCGAACAACTGCGCTATCCCAAGCCGGATGGCAGCATCTGTTTGCAGAAAAGCTTCGTGGGCGATGGGGTGAAGCTGGACTGCGCCGGTGGGTTTGGCGCGGTGATGATGGTCACCGCGACCTTCGGCATGGTGGCGGCGACCAAGGCGGTGGACAAAATTGTGGCCGGGGTGCGCCGGCCGTCGGAGCGCGTCAAGCCCACCTGAGTCTCGCCGCGCCTCCCACATTCAGTTCTGTGTTTGGCTTAGTGTTCGCATGCGCTGCAGGACTGCATTCAAGCCATTGCTGCGCGACGGCGACAGTTGGCGGGAAAGCCCGAGTTGATTGAACCAGTCGGGCAAGTCGACCACCTGCAACTGCGCGCTCGATAATCCGTTGACCCGCGCCAGCAGCAATGCCACCAACCCACGAATCATCCGCGCATCGCTGCTGGCGGCGAACTGCCAGTGGTCGCTCTCCAACCGGCCAACCAACCACACCAGGCTCTCGCAGCCCTGCACCAGGTTCGCATCGACCTTGTCTTCATCCGCCAAGGCGGGCAGGCGTTCGCCCCACTGCATCAGCATTCGGGCGCGTTGTTCCCAGCTGCCGACGGCTTGAAACGCTTCAAGCGCACTCGCGGCCTGCGTGGGCAAGTTCATCGCAACATCTCCAGCGCCTGATCCAGCGCGCCGAAGAAGCGTTCCAGGTCATCGGAATCGTTGTACAGCGCCAGGGATACACGGACCGCCCCCGACAAGTGCATCGCCTTGAGCAGCGGCATTGCACAGTGATGGCCGGCGCGTACGGCAATCCCTTGCTCGGTGAGCAGGTGCGCGAGGTCGGCGTTATGGATGCCGTCGACCACAAAGCTGACCAACGCGGCCTGCGGCGAGCCCAGCACGCGCACGCCGTTGCGGGCTTTCAGGCCGCGCAGCAGGTAATCATGCAGCGCGGCTTCATGGGCGAGAACCGCCTGAGGGTCCAGCGAGCTGAGGTAATCCAGGGTCGCGCCCAGGCCGATCACGCCGGCGATCGGCGGCGTGCCGGCTTCGAAACCCAGCGGCGCGGGACGGAAGCTGGCGCTGTGATAGTCCGCCTGCTGGACCATCTCGCCGCCAAATTGCCAGTGGCGCAGGCCATGCAGGGCCTCATTGCGGCCAAACAACACGCCGACGCCATCCGGGCCGTACAGTTTGTGGCTGGAAAAGGCATAGAAGTCGCAGCCCAGGGCCTGCACGTCATGGCGACCATGGACGATACCCTGGGCGCCATCCACCACGGTCAGGGCGCCGTGGGCTCGGGCCATGGCCAGCAAGGTTTCCAGCGGTTGCCAGGCTCCCAATACATTGGACAACTGGCTCACCGCCAGCAGGCGCGTGCGGGGGCCGATCAATCCTGCGGCGGCTTCAACATCGATCACGCCGTCATCATTGAGTGGCAATACCACCAGCTCCAACTCGCGACGTTCAGCCAGTTGCTGCCACGGCAGTAGATTGGCGTGGTGTTCCAGGGCGCTGATAACGATTTCATCGCCCGCTGTGAATAAGTGCTCAAGGCCATAGGCCAGGAGGTTCAGCGCAGACGTTGCGCCATGGGTAAATACGATTTGCCCGCTGTCACCTGCATTCAACCACTGTGCAACCTTGCTGCGGCTGTCTTCGAAGGCCTGGGTCGCATGAGCGCCGGGCAAGTGTTGGGCGCGGTGTACATTGGCTGCGCCGTTGGCGTAGTAATGGCTGATCGCGTCCAGCAGCGCCTGGGGTTTCTGCGTGGTGGCGGCGTTGTCCAGATAGGTCTGGTCCTGCCGTTGCAGGGTGGCGATCGCCGGAAAGTCCGCGCGCCAGGGGGAGGGCACAAGCATGATGATCAAGACTCGTATAAGCGGGCCGCACCGCGAAGGTAAGGCCCGCCAGTGGCATCGAGTGGCTGCTTAGTTGTGAGCGTGCAGCGCTTCGTTCAGTTCGATGGCCGATTTGTGGGTTTTGCACTCCACGGCACCGGTCTCGGAGTTGCGACGGAACAGCAGGTCGGGCTGGCCGGCCAGCTCGCGCGCCTTGACCACCTTCACCAGTTGGTTCTGCTCGTCGAGCAGCGCGACCTTGGTGCCGGCGGTGACGTACAGGCCCGACTCCACGGTATTACGATCGCCCAGCGGGATACCGATACCGGCATTGGCCCCGATCAGGCAGCCTTCGCCGACCTTGATCACAATGTTGCCGCCGCCCGACAGGGTGCCCATGGTGGAGCAACCGCCGCCCAGGTCCGAACCCTTGCCGACGAATACACCGGCCGATACGCGGCCTTCGATCATGCCCGGGCCTTCGGTGCCGGCGTTGAAATTGACGAAACCTTCATGCATCACGGTGGTGCCTTCGCCGACGTAGGCGCCCAGGCGCAGGCGCGCGGCGTCAGCGATGCGCACCCCGGCCGGGACCACGTAGTCGGTCATTTTCGGGAACTTGTCCACCGAGAACACTTCCAGCAGTTCGCCACGCAGGCGCGCTTCCAGTTGACGCTCGGCCAATTCGCCGATGTCGATCGCGCCCTGGCTGGTCCACGCCACGTTCGGCAGTTGCGGGAATACACCGGCCAGGTTCAGGCCATGGGGCTTGACCAGGCGATGGGACAGCAGGTGCAGCTTGAGGTAGGCCTCAGGCGTGGAGGTCAGCGCGGCGTCGTCGGCCAGCAGGGTGGCGACCAGCGGCGTGTGGCTTTCGGCCAGACGGCTGAGCAGCGCGGCCTGGGTAGCATCGACGCCTTTGAGCGCATCCGCCATTTGCAGGGCCTGAGTGACGGTAAACGTGATGGCCTGGTTGCCTTCGCTGTAACCGAGGATCGGCGCGATGGCCGCGACGATTTCAACCGAAGGGTTGAGCAACGGCTGTGCGTAGAACACTTCCAGCCAAGCGCCTTGGCGGTTCTGAGTGCCGACGCCGAAGCCCAGGCTGAACAGGGAATGGGACATGCTGTTACCTCTACAAAAATAAAAGGGCTGGCCTACTTGAGGGCCGCCGAATAAATGTCTGGCTTGAAGCCAATCAGGGTTCTGTCGCCGAGATCCAGCACCGGGCGCTTGATCATCGAGGGTTGCGCGAGCATCAATTCAATGGCTTTCGACTGATCGAGATCGGCTTTGCGTTCGTCTTCGAGTTTGCGAAAGGTGGTACCCGCGCGGTTCAACACCACTTGCCAGCCGTGCTCGTTGCACCATTGGGTCAAGTGTTCGCGGTCGATACCGGCCGTTTTGTAGTCATGGAACTCATAATTCACCGCGTGCTCATCGAGCCAGGTACGCGCCTTTTTCATGGTGTCGCACGCTTTGATACCGAAAAGGTGCAACGTTTTGCTTGAAGCGGTCAAGGAATTGCCCCCCTCTGATCCAATGGAATGGGCTGATGAAAGCCAAAGGTCTGGGATTATGCCACGCCCAGCGCATTTGGGTGCCGCTCGTCAGCGCCGTGCGACTTTTGTGCAAACGCCAGCGCGCAGCATAGGCGGCTAATATGGCACTTCAACGGCGCGTTGTTGCCAGAGGGGTGTCGTTGCTTGTTGATTGTCCGGGAACCCGCGTTATGCAAACCGCCTACACCGTTCTTATCCTGCTGATGCTGGTCAGCGTTTCGCGCCTGGTCGGGCGTGTCATCCCGTTGCCGTTGCCTTTGGTGCAAATTGCCGCTGGCGCCTTGCTGGCCTGGCCCACCTTGGGGCTGCACGTGGCGTTGGACCCTGAGTTATTTCTGTTTCTGTTCTTGCCGCCGCTGCTGTTCTCCGATGGCTGGCGCATGCCCAAGCGTGAATTATGGCGTTTGCGCGGGCCGATCCTGACGTTGGCGGTAGGGCTGGTGCTGTTTACCGTGGTGGGTGCCGGTTACTTCATCCACTGGATATTGCCCGCGATCCCGCTGCCGGTGGCCTTCGCCCTGGCGGCCGTGTTATCGCCGACCGATGCCGTGGCGGTGTCGGCCATTTCCCAGAATCGCTTGCCGACGCCACTGATGCACATGCTGCAGGGCGAGGCGTTGATGAATGACGCGTCGGGTCTGGTGACCTTCAAGTTCGCCTTGGCCGCGGCGTTGACCGGGGTGTTTTCGTTGGCCGATGCCAGCCTGACCTTCGTGCTGGTTGCCGTCGGTGGCCTGGCGGTGGGCGTGGCATTGAGTTGGCTGGTCGGGCGGTTGCGCGCTTGGATGATCGCTCGCGGCTGGGACGATCCGGCGACGCATGTGGTGTTCATGTTGCTGCTGCCGTTCGCCGCCTATGTGCTTGCCGAGCGCTTGGGCGCCTCGGGCATTCTCTCGGCGGTGGCGGCCGGCATGATGCAAAGCTGGCTCGACCTGCTGCCACGCCAGACCAGCACACGCCTGCTTAATCGCAGCGTATGGTCGTTGCTGGAGTTCGCCTTCAATGGCCTGATTTTCCTGCTGTTGGGCCTTCAGTTACCGGACATCATCAAGGCAGTGGTGAGTCATGAATCGACGCTGTGGCCGACCTTGCTGTATCGCTGTCTGGAAGTCGTCGCAATTTTCCTGGTCTTGGTGGTGTTGCGCTTCGTCTGGGTACAAAGCATCTGGCGCCTGTCGGGACTGCTGCGACGGCTGCGTGGCAAAAGCGAACTGACATTGGTCCCAACCGCGCGCTCCTGCTGGCTGTTGACCGTCGGCGGTGTGCGCGGTGCCGTGACCCTGGCCGGTGTCATGTCAGTGCCGCTGCTGCTCGCGCCAGGCCAGGATTTTCCCGAACGTGATTTGCTGATCTTCATCGCGGCCGGGGTAATCCTGCTGTCGTTGATCGCCGCCTGCATCGCCTTGCCGCTACTGTTGCGCGGTATCGAAAAGAGTCCTGACGAAAAGCGCCATAAAGAGGTGCGCGAGGCTTGGAAAAAGACGGCGGTGGCCGCTATCCATGCGTTGGAAATCGAGGAGTCCAACGAGACACAGGATGCGGCACAGGCGGCGTTGGCCACCGAACTCAAGGCGCGAATCATGTCGGAGTACCGCCATCAATTGGAGGTGTTCAACGACTCCGCCGAAGCACAGGCGTTGGCGTTGCAACTGGATCAATTGGAAAGCAGGTTGCGGCTCAAGGCATTGAGGGCCCAGCGATTGGAGCTGTATCGGCTCAGCCGCCAGCACCAGATCGGCGACGATGTATTGCGCGAGGTGCTGGCGGACCTGGACATGAGCGAGGCCAACCTGGGGCCGCGAAAGTGAAGGGAGTCGCTACTGGGGTCACTCGGCGGTCGCCGGCGCCCTGGGGTAGGCCTTCTTCGCCCAGGCGATATCGCCCTGGCTGAGCATCGCGTTCCTTGAGTGCACGACGGTGTCGGTGGTCCACCCGCTTTGAGTGGAATAGTGCATGACCGAGTCCGGGTCATAGGGCAAAAGGTCATACGTACCGCTGCGCGGCACCTTCAGGAAGTTGTCTTGCAGCATGCTCTGCGTGAACTGTCGACTCAGAGCGGGCAGGTTCCACGAGATAGTTGCGTCGGGGTGCTGATGGGCGTGGAGGGCGCCGAGCATGTGCCCGAATTCGTGAATGACGGTGTACTCGAAGTTGGCAGCCGTATGGTCCAGAGGCAACAGCATGGTTGGGTCACCGAATCTGTTCACGGCATCGGTGCCTATTTCAGAGCTGCCTCCGCTTTTGTTGCCGTGCTGCGTGATGCGCACATCACCCGTGTCTCCCGAGACGAACTCGAAGCGTAGATTGATATGCGGCAACCACTGGCTGGCGGCGTTTTTGACGGCCACCACATAGGGATCATTCATTTCGTAATCGGATAGTGCGATCTTGAGGGTGCTGTTCTGTGGCCAGTATTTGGCAGGCTCTCCCACATTGCGGCGGGTTCTTGCGCCTCTTTCGGACGGGTGTGCGTTTTCGACGCTGCAGTCAGTGATTGACGGATAAATCGGGGTGAAGTGCGTGGGAGAAATCATGCGGGCTGACCTGTGGTGTTGAAGGACAAGGGTGTCCCTTGAGTCGTCCTGACCACAGGGTGGTTCCAGCATCAGGTATGAGGGCGTGTAAGTTTGGCCCGTATGCGTTGTGGCGCGTACGGGCCGCAGGCCTCAAATATTGCGTTGGACAAAGGCGCGCACGCGTTCGGCCGCTTCCACGCACTCCGCCAATGGCGCCACCAACGCCATGCGCACACGCCCTGCGCCTGGGTTGAAACCGTCCACCTCGCGCGACAGATACGAGCCGGGCACTACGGTCACATGCTCCTGCACGAACAGGTCGCGACAGAACGCAGCGTCTTCGCCATTCACCTTCGGCCATAAGTAGAACCCGCCGTCCGGGGCCTGCACATCCAGCACCGGCTTGAGGATCGCCAATACGGCGTCGAATTTCTCGCGGTACAGCTCACGGTTAGCCTGGACATGAGCCTCGTCCTGCCAGGCCGCGATGCTGGCCAGTTGCGTCTGCACGGGCATAGCGCAGCCATGGTAAGTGCGGTACAGCAGGAAGGCCTTCAGAATCTCGGCATCACCGGCCACAAAACCTGAGCGTAGGCCCGGCAGGTTGGAACGCTTGGACAGGCTGTGAAACACCACGCAACGCTTGAAGTCCTGGCGACCCAGTTCAACGCAGGCGCTGAGCAGGCCCGGCGGCGGGGTTTGCTCGTCGAAATACAGCTCGCTGTAGCACTCGTCGGCGGCGATCACAAAGTCGTATTCATCGGCCAGGGCGATAAGTTTTTTCAGGGTGTCGATTGGAATCAACGCGCCGGTCGGGTTGCCGGGGGAGCACAGGAACAGGATCTGGCAACGGTTCCAGATGTCCGGCGAGACCGCGTCGAAATCCGGGTTGAAGCCGTTGCTGTCCAGGCACGGCAGATAATGCGGCTGGGCGCCGGCGAGGAACGCGGCGCCTTCGTAGATCTGGTAGAACGGGTTCGGGCTCACCACCAGTGCGTCGTCACCGCGATTGACCACGGTTTGAGTGAACGCGAACAGGGCTTCGCGGGTGCCGTTGACCGGCAGGATATTGCGCGCCGGGTCCAGCCAGCCCTTGGGCACGCTGAAGCGACGTTCGCACCAGGCACCTATGGCCTCGCGCAGCGCCGGAATGCCCAGTGTGGTGGGGTATACCGCCATCTGATCGAGATTGCTGCTCAACGCCTCGGCCACGAATGTCGGCGACTTGTGCTTGGGTTCGCCGATGGACAGGGCAATGGGGCGCTTGTCCGGGTTTGGCGTGACGCTGCCCAGCAGGGCGCGCAGTTTCTCGAACGGGTAGGGCTGCAGCTGGTTCAGGGCGTTGTTCATCGGTGGATCTCGTGCAAGGCGTTAAAACTGCAAAAGGAGCGGCGGGCCGCTCCTGATATCAAATTGTCAGGCGCGTCAGCTCGACTCCGGGCTCCTGTGTCACGCTCAACTGTTGGACGATGGCTTCCTGCAAGCGCCGGCACAGTTCAGGGTCCGACAACGGTTGGTTATCGGCATCGGTAATGAAGAACACGTCTTCGACCCGCTCGCCGAGCGTCGCAATCTTGGCGTTCTGCAGCGACAGGTCGAACTCCAGGAAGATCCCGCCGATGCGTGCCAGCAGGCCAGGGCGATCCGGCGCACTGAGCTCCAGCACGGTGACCGGGCGTTGCGCATCGTTGGAAATAGTCACCTGGGGTGCGAACGCAAAGTGCTTGAGCTGGCGCGGCACGCGGCGCTGGATGATGGTCGGGTAGTCATCGGGGTTGCGCAGGGCCTCGGTAAGGCCTTCGCGGATCTTCTTCACGCGCGCCGGATTATCGCCGATCGAGTCGCCATCGGTGTCGAGCACGATATAGGTGTCGAGGGTGAACTGGCTGCTGGAGGTGATGACCCGAGCGTCATGAATGTTCAGGTTGAGCTGGTCCATGGCGGCCACGGTCACGGCGAAGAAATCATGCTGGTCCGGCGCATAGATGAAAATCTGCGTGCCACCCTCGAATTCGCGCTGGGTGGTTTCCTTGATCAACACCAGCGGGCCGCCGTCGGCGGGTTGCTGCAGGATCGCGTCAGTGTGCCAGGCCACATCGCCGGCGGTGTGGCGCAGGAAGTAATCGTCACCCAATTGCGACCACAATTGCTCGACATCGTCGGGGTCGTTGCCGCCGCGCACCAGGATATCCAGGGCGGCGCTTTGGGTTCGCCGGATCTGCTCCTCGCGGTCCACCGGGTTTTCCAGGCCACGGCGCAGGGCGCGCTTGGTCTCGGTGTACAGCTGGCGCAGCAGGCTGGCGCGCCAGGAGTTCCACAGAGTGGGGTTGGTGGCGTTGATATCGGACACCGTGAGCACGTACAGGTAGTCGAGGCGGGTTTCATCGCCGACCACCTGGGCGAAATCGTGGATCACCTGCGGGTCGGACAAGTCCTTGCGTTGGGCGGTGGTCGACATCACCAGGTGGTTCTGCACCAGCCAGACGATCAGGCGGCTGTCCCACAGCGGCAGTTGATGACGCTGACAGAAGGCCTCGGCGTCAACGGCACCGACTTCCGAGTGGTCGCCATGCCGACCTTTGCCGATGTCGTGATACAGCCCGGCCAGGTAAATCAATTCGGGCTTGGGCAGTTTGGCCATGAGCTTACTGGCCAACGGGAATTTCTCCGACACTTGGGTGTACTGCAACTTACGCAGGTGTTTGATCAGGTTGAGCGTGTGCGCGTCGACGGTATAGATGTGGAACAGGTCGTGCTGCATCTGCCCCACGATAAAGCCGAACTCGGGCAGGTAGCGCCCGAGGATGCCGTAGCGATTCATGCGGCGCAGGTTGCGGTGGATGCCGATCTTGCACTTGAACAGCTCGATGAACAGGCTGGTGTTACGGATATCGTTGCGAAAGTCGTCGTCGATCAGGTGGCGATTTTCCCGCAGCAGGCGAATGGTGTCGGCGCGCACGCCTTTGATTTCCGGCTGCTGGGCCATCAGCACGAAGATTTCCAGCATGGCGAAAGGCGTGCGGCGAAAGACATTGTCGCTGCGTGCTTCGATATAGCCGTCGTGCAACTGGAAGCGCGCGTTGATTGGCTGCGGCGGTGCTTCATCTTCGGGGGCCAGGATGACCTCTTCGAAGTGCTGAATGATCAGATCGCTCAGTTGCGCGATGCTCATGACCACGCGGTAGTACTGCTGCATGAAGCTTTCGATGCTGGTCTTGGCGTCTTCGCCTTCGAAGCCGAGCAATGTGGCGATGGAGCGCTGGTGGTCAAACAACAGGCGGTCTTCGGCGCGCCCGGCGAGCATGTGCAGGGCGTAGCGCACTTTCCACAGGAATTCCTGGGAGGAGGCCAGCAGCGCATTTTCGCTTTCCACCAGGAACGCTTCGCCGGCCAGGGCGCGCAGGTTCAGGGTGCCGTACTGGCGACGGGCAACCCACAGAATGGTCTGGATGTCCCGCAGGCCGCCGGGCGAGCCCTTGACGTTGGGTTCCAGGTTGTACTCGGTGTCGTTGTACTTGTGGTGCCGGGCTTTCTGCTCGGCGCGCTTGGCCAGAAAGAAGTCCTTGCTCGGCCACATGTGCGCGGTGCTGGTGACGTCGAGCATGCGCTGGCGCAGGCGTTCGGGGCCGGCGATGGTGCGGCTTTCCATCAGGTTGGTGATCACGGTCAGATCGGCACGGGCCTCTTCGGCGCATTCGTCCACCGAGCGTACGCTCTGGCCGACTTCCAGGCCGATGTCCCACAACAGTGTGAGAAAACGCTCGATGGAATCGCGAAAGACCTCATGATCGGCGCTGCCCAGCAGGATCAGCAGGTCGATGTCGGAGTAGGGGTGCAATTCGCCACGACCGTAGCCGCCGACCGCCACCAGGGCGATATCGGCGTCGGTGCTCCAGGTGAACTGCTCCCAGGCCTTTTGCAGAATGTTATCGACAAACCAGGCGCGGTCCTCGATCAGGCGACGGATGTCGCGCCCACTGCGAAAGCGCGCGTCGAGCACCTCGCGGGCCTGGCGGATGGCTTTCTTGAAGGCGGCGATCGGGCTCGCCTTCAATGCCAGTTCGGCCTGGAACTGGCCGCGGTCGAAGAGTTCGGGATCCACCTGGGGCATCGTTCGGCTTTCCTTTCTATCTATGAATCAGTCACAACACCGTTTGGGAAAACCAACGCAGCCTTGGATTACGCCGAAACGCGCGGGATGGTGTCGTCTGCGCGCAAGGTGAAGATCTCGTAGCCCGTCTCGGTGACCAGCAAGGTGTGCTCCCACTGGGCCGAGAGCTTGCGATCCTTGGTGATGGCGGTCCAGCCGTCGCCCAGCACCTTGGTGTCGGCCTTGCCCTGGTTGATCATGGGCTCGATGGTGAAGGTCATGCCCGCCTTCAGTTCCATGCCGGTGCCGGCGCGGCCGTAGTGCAGGATCTGCGGTTCTTCGTGGAACACGGTGCCGATGCCGTGGCCGCAGAATTCGCGCACTACCGAAAACCCGTTCTTTTCGGCATGCTTCTGGATCACTTCGCCGATGTCGCCCAGGCGGCAGCCGGGTTTGACGATCTCGATAGCCTTGTACATGCATTCCTGGGTGACCTGGGACAGGCGCTCGGCCCATACCGGAACGTTACCGACGTGGAACATGCGGCTGGTGTCGCCAAAGTAGCCGTTCTTGATCACGGTCACGTCGATGTTCAGGGTGTCGCCGTCCTTCAACGGCTTGTCGCCGGGAATACCGTGGCAGACCACATGGTTGACCGACGTGCAGATCGACTTGGGGAAGCCTTTGTAGTTGAGGGGAGCAGGGATAGCCTTCTGCACGTCGACGATATAGTCGTGGCAGATCTGGTTCAGGGTTTCGGTAGTGACGCCGGGCTTGACGTGTTCGGCAATCATTTCCAGCACGTCGGCAGCCAGTTTGCCGGCAATGCGCATGCCGGCAATGTCTTCGGCGGTTTTCAAACTAACGGTCATACAGGCTCTCTCTAGCGCGACGCGCTGAAATCAATACGGTTTACGGGTGTGCGACAAAGAGGTTGCAGAATTCGCACAAGCCCCAAAAAACGCGATTCTAACAGACCAGGGTCTCAAGTCATGAACGTCTGGTGATCGCTTCTCTCTATAGGGTGGGGCTGTTTCGGCTGGTTTCAAAGGCTTGCGTTGAGACAGCTGACGGCAACTGTGATTGCGGGTTTCGTTTTCGCCCTTCGTGTGGTATAAAATGCGCCGCTTTCCGGGGATACCCCGAAAAGCTTAAATCCACACACGTGTCGACACGATGACCTGGGTGCCGGAGGCCTTGATGCCGCTGGTTGGTCATTGGGATACGTGGAGGCCAAACCCGACTTATTAAGGAACTATCATGTCCCAAGTCAACATGCGCGATATGCTGAAGGCCGGTGTGCACTTCGGTCACCAGACCCGTTACTGGAACCCGAAAATGGGTAAATACATTTTCGGCGCGCGCAACAAGATCCACATCATCAACCTTGAAAAAACCCTACCAATGTTCAACGAAGCTCTGACTTTCGTAGAGCGCCTGGCCCAGGGCAAAAACAAGATTCTGTTCGTCGGCACCAAGCGTTCCGCCGGCAAGATCGTTGCTGAAGAAGCAGCACGTTGCGGTTCGCCGTACGTCGATCACCGCTGGTTGGGCGGCATGCTGACCAACTTCAAAACCATCCGTGCTTCCATCAAGCGTCTGCGTGACCTTGAAGTGCAAGCCGAAGACGGTACCTTCGCCAAGCTGACCAAGAAAGAAGCGCTGATGCGCACTCGTGACCTGGAAAAGCTCGATCGTTCCCTGGGTGGTATCAAGGACATGGGCGGTCTGCCTGACGCACTGTTCGTTATCGACGTTGATCACGAGCGCATCGCGATCACCGAAGCCAACAAGCTGGGCATCCCTGTTATCGGCGTAGTCGATACCAACAGCAGCCCGGAAGGCGTTGACTACATCATCCCAGGCAACGATGACGCTATCCGCGCTATCCAGCTGTACATGGGTTCGATGGCTGACGCTGTAATCCGTGGTCGTAACCACGTTGCTGGTGGTACCGAGCAGTTCGTTGAAGAAGCTCCGGTAGCTGCCGCTGAGTAATTGACGCCCTGGCGTTGACTCAGTAAGCAAAAAGGGGGCTTGGCCCCCTTTTTGCCCCCTCGAAAACCATTTGTCGGCAGCGCAGCTACATCATCTGTAACGTGCAGCGGCCTACAAGGGTGGTTCGAGAAGAATTGATCGCCCGTTTGCTCGGGTGGAATGGTTGAAAACCTATCCAAGAGGATTTTGAAATGGCAGAGATTACTGCAGCGTTGGTTAAAGAACTGCGTGAGCGTACCGGCGAAGGCATGATGGATTGCAAAAAGGCCTTGACCAAGGCCGGCGGCGACATCGAAAAAGCCATTGATGACATGCGTGCTTCCGGCGCTATCAAGGCTGCCAAGAAAGCAGGCAACGTAGCTGCTGAAGGCGCCATCGCTCTGAAAGAAGACGGCAAGTCCGCTGTTCTGCTGGAAGTGAACTCCCAGACCGACTTCCTGGCTCTGCAGGACGACTTCAAGGCATTCGTTGCGGCCAGCGTCGAAAAAGCGTTCGCTGACAAGCTGACCACCGTCGAGCCTCTGATCGAAGCTCAGGAAGCTGCCCGTCTGGTACTGGTCGGCAAGGTTGGCGAAAACGTCAACATCCGTCGCCTGGTCCGTGTTGAAGGTGACGTGGTTGGTGGTTACCTGCACGGCAACAAGATCGGCGTTGCGGTAGTTCTGAAGGGCGGCAACGTTGAGCTGGCCAAAGATATCGCGATGCACGTCGCAGCCAGCAACCCTGAGTTCCTGCTGCCTTCGGAAGTATCCGCCGAAGCCATCGAGCGCGAAAAAGCGGTGTTCCTGCAGCTGAACGAAGAGAAAATCAAAGGCAAGCCGGAAAACATTGTTGAGAACATGGTCAAAGGCCGTATCAGCAAGTTCCTGGCAGAAGCGAGCCTGGTTGAGCAGGCGTTCGTCAAGAACCCTGAAATCAAGGTTGGCGAGCTGGCCAAGAAAGCCGGCGCTGAAATCGTTTCCTTCACTTACTTCAAAGTAGGCGAAGGCATCGAGAAGCCGGTCGACAACTTCGCTGAAGAAGTTGCTGCCCAGCTGGCTGCCGCCAAGCAATAAGACAGTTTCAACTGTCGCCCGAAAGAGGCTGCCCGCTCACGCGCGCAGCCTCTTTTCAAATGGGAAGGCCGATTTTATTTGGCTTCCCGTCGGAACTGGCTTACAAAGCCGTGTTCCGATGGCGCTGTGATAGCGTCCAGCTAGAGTGAACGCAAGCCGTAAACGGCTCGCCAAGAATTTTTGAAAATACGCCGCAGGAGAGATTCGCAATGGCTCAGCAGGGCAGTGGTTATCAGGCTCGCTATAAACGCATTCTACTCAAGCTCAGCGGCGAGGCCCTGATGGGCTCGGAAGAGTTCGGGATCGATCCCAAGGTGCTCGACCGCATGGCGCTGGAAGTCGGCCAACTGGTCGGCATTGGCGTGCAAGTGGGCCTGGTGATTGGCGGTGGCAACCTGTTTCGTGGCGCGGCACTGAGTGCTGCCGGCATGGATCGGGTCACCGGTGACCACATGGGCATGCTGGCCACTGTGATGAACGCCCTGGCCATGCGCGACGCCCTGGAGCGCGCCAACATTTCGGCCATCGTAATGTCGGCTATTTCCATGGTCGGCGTGACCGATCACTATGATCGTCGCAAAGCCATGCGTCACTTGAACTCCAAAGAAGTGGTGATCTTCGCCGCAGGCACGGGCAACCCGTTCTTCACCACGGACTCGGCGGCTTGCCTGCGTGCCATCGAGATCGATGCCGACGTGGTGCTCAAGGCCACCAAGGTGGACGGTGTGTACACCGCAGACCCATTCAAAGACCCGCATGCCGAGAAGTTCGATCATCTGACCTACGATGAAGTGCTGGATCGCAAGCTGGGCGTGATGGACCTGACGGCTATTTGCCTGTGCCGCGACCACAAGATGCCGCTGCGCGTATTTAACATGAACAAGCCCGGCGCCCTGCTGAATATCGTCCATGGCGGTGCGGAAGGGACTCTGATCGAGGAAGGCCAACAATGATCAACGAAATCAAAAAAGACGCCCAAGCGCGTATGCAGAAATCCCTGGAATCTCTGAGCCATGCATTCGGCCAGATTCGTACCGGCAAGGCGCACCCGAGCATCCTGGGCAGTGTCATGGTGCCTTACTATGGCGCCGACACCCCGCTGAGCAGCGTGGCCAACGTCACCGTCAAGGACTCGCGGACCCTGCAAGTCGTGGCCTTCGAGCGCAACATGCTCGCTGCGGTCGACAAGGCGATCCAGAGCGCCGGTCTGAACCTCAACCCGACCAACCTGGGCGAGTTGTTGCTGATCTCCATGCCTGCCCTCACCGAAGAAACCCGTAAGGGCTTCACCAAGCAGGCGCGCAGCGCGGCGGAAGACGCGCGCGTTGCAGTGCGTAACATTCGTCGCGATGCCCTGGGTGAGCTGAAGAAGCTGGTCAAGGACAAGGAAATCAGCGAAGACGAAGAGCGTCGCGCCGTTGCCGATATCGATAAGCTGACCAAGGAAGCCGAGGCGAAGATCACCCAGGCAACCGAAGAAAAAGAAAAGGACCTGATGGCCGTATAAGGGGTCAGGACGCCTTCATGGAAAAGACCAAGCAGACTGTACCCTCCGTGGTGCCGCGCCATGTCGCGATCATCATGGATGGGAATAATCGCTGGGCGAAGAAACGCTTCATGCCGGGTGTTGCCGGGCATAAAGCGGGTGTCGATGCAGTGCGGGCGGTGATTGAGGTGTGTGCCGAGGCCAAGGTGGAAGTACTCACCTTGTTCGCGTTCTCCAGTGAGAACTGGCAGCGGCCCGCCGAAGAAGTCAGCGCTCTGATGGACCTGTTCTTCAAGGCCCTGCGTCGTGAGGCCAAGCGCCTTAACGACAACAACATCAGCCTGCGCATCATTGGTGATCGCTCGCGGTTCCACCCGGAACTGCAGGCGGCCATGCGTGAAGCCGAGGCGATTACCGCCGGCGCCGACCGTTTTGTGTTGCAGATCGCAGCCAATTACGGCGGCCAGTGGGACATCGCCCAGGCCGCGCAGCGGCTGGCCCGCGAAGTGCAGGCCGGTCATCTGCGACCGGACGACATCACGCCCGAATTGCTGCAAACCTGCCTGGTGACCGGCGATCTGCCATTGCCGGACTTATGCATTCGCACCGGTGGCGAGCACCGCATCAGTAACTTCCTGTTGTGGCAGTTGGCCTATACCGAGCTGTACTTCTCCGACCTGTTCTGGCCGGACTTCAAACACGATGCCATGCGCACTGCGCTGGCCGATTTCGCTTCCCGTCAGCGTCGCTTTGGTAAAACAAGCGAGCAGATCGAAGCTGGAGCCCGGGTCTAAATGCTTAAACAACGAATCATCACCGCCCTGATCCTATTGCCGATCGCCTTGTGTGGGTTTTTCCTGCTCGACGGTTCCGGCTTCGCCTTATTTATTGGCCTGGTCGTGACCCTGGGCGCCTGGGAGTGGGCGCGCCTTGCCGGTTTTACTGCCCAGTTGCCGCGCGTGGCCTACGCAGCGGTCGTGGCGGTGTTGCTGTTTTTGATGCATACCCTGTCGAGCATCGTGGTGCCGTGGGTGTTGGGGGCGGCCGTGCTGTGGTGGGCGCTTGCGACCTTCCTGGTGCTGACCTATCCGCGTACCAGCGGCCATTGGTCCAGCGTCGCCACCAAGCTGGTGATTGGCCTGTTGATTTTGCTGCCGGCCTGGCAAGGGCTGGTGGAAATCAAGAATTCGCCGATGGGCAACTGGCTGATCATGGCGGTGATGGTGCTGGTCTGGGGCGCGGATATCGGCGCCTACTTCTCGGGCCGGGCATTCGGCAAGCGCAAGCTGGCGCCGGCCGTGAGCCCGGGCAAGAGCTGGGAGGGTGTTTACGGTGGCCTCGCCCTGACACTGGTTATCGCGCTGGTGGTCGGTCTCGTGCGCGGCTGGACAGGTAAGGAAATTATTCTGGCCCTGCTGGGCACGGCCATCGTGGTGTTTATTTCGGTGGTGGGTGATCTCACCGAAAGCATGTTCAAGCGCCAGGCCGGTATCAAGGACAGCAGTAATCTGTTGCCTGGACATGGCGGGGTGCTTGACCGTATCGACAGCCTTACCGCCGCCATTCCGATCTTTGCCGTATTGCTGTGGATGACCGCTTCGTGAGTCGCCTGCAGCAGGTGACCGTGCTGGGGGCCACCGGTTCGGTGGGGCTGAGCACGCTGGATGTGATCGTGCGTCACCCGGACCGCTATCAGGTGTTCGCGCTGACCGGCTATACCCGCCTCAGCGAGCTACTGGCATTGTGCGTGCGCCATGCGCCGCGCTTCGCCGTGGTGCCCGAGGCGGCTGCGGCGCGCGCCTTGCAGGATGGTTTGCGCGCAGCCGGGCTCGCCACCCAGGTGCTGGTGGGCGAGGAGGGGCTGTGCCAGGTTTCGGCGGATGCCGAAGTCGACACCGTGGTTGCGGCCATTGTCGGTGCGGCGGGCCTGCGGCCTACCCTGGCGGCCGTCGATGCGGGCAAAAAGATCCTGTTGGCTAATAAAGAAGCACTGGTGATGTCCGGTGCACTCTTTATGCAGGCTGTGCGCAGGAGCGGGGCGGTGCTGCTGCCGCTCGACAGCGAGCACAACGCCATTTTCCAATGCATGCCCGGTGACTTCGCACGGGGTTTGAGCCAGGTCGGCGTACGTCGGATCCTGCTCACGGCCTCGGGCGGTCCGTTCCGGCAAACGCCGTTGGCCGAGCTGGAGCAGGTCTCTCCCGACCAGGCATGTGCCCATCCGAACTGGTCGATGGGGCGCAAGATCTCCGTGGATTCGGCAAGCATGATGAACAAGGGTCTGGAGTTGATCGAGGCCTGCTGGCTGTTCGACGCGCGGCCTGAGCAGGTCGAGGTGGTGATTCACCCGCAAAGTGTGATTCATTCCCTGGTGGATTACGTGGACGGCTCGGTATTGGCGCAGTTGGGTAATCCCGATATGCGTACGCCGATCGCCAATGCTCTCGCATGGCCTGAGCGCATCGACTCGGGCGTGGCGCCGCTGGATCTGTTTGCCGTGGCTCGCCTGGATTTCGAAGCGCCCGACGAGCAGCGTTTTCCCTGTCTGCGCCTGGCGCGCCAGGCGGCGGAGGCGGGTAACAGTGCGCCGGCGATGCTTAATGCGGCCAATGAAGTGGCCGTGGCGGCGTTTCTCGAGCGGCGCATCCGTTTTCCACAGATCGCGAGTATGATCGAGGACGTCTTGAGCCGTGAGCCTGTCGTAGCCGTCAATGATCTGGGCGCAGTGTTCGAGGCGGACGCCAAGGCCCGGGCCCTGGCCGAAGATTGGTTGAGCCGCAGCGCGCAATAGTCTGCAGGCGCGTTGAGCCTTCAGGCACTGGATTGGAATGCGGAGAAATTAGATGAGTGCGCTTTATATGATTGTCGGCACCCTGGTTGCTCTGGGTGTGCTGGTTACCTTCCACGAATTCGGCCACTTTTGGGTGGCGCGTCGTTGCGGCGTCAAGGTACTGCGCTTTTCCGTCGGTTTCGGCATGCCGCTGGTGCGTTGGCATGACCGCCACGGTACCGAGTTCGTGATCGCGGCCATCCCTTTGGGTGGCTACGTCAAGATGCTCGACGAACGCGAAGGCGAGGTGCCGGTTGATCAGTTGGATCAATCCTTCAATCGCAAGACCGTTCGTCAGCGTATCGCCATAGTGGCCGCCGGTCCGATCGCCAACTTTCTGTTGGCCATGCTGTTTTTCTGGGTGTTGGCCATGCTGGGCAGCCAGCAGATCCGCCCGGTGATCGGTGCGGTCGAGGCAGACAGTATCGCGGCGAAGGCCGGTCTGGTCGCGGGTCAGGAAATTGTTTCCATTGATGGCGAACCGACCACGGGTTGGGGGGCGGTCAATCTTCAGCTGGTGCGCCGCCTGGGTGAGAGCGGCACCGTCAACGTCGTGGTGCGTGAGCAGGACTCCAGCGCCGAAGCCTCACGTGCGTTGGCCCTGGACCACTGGCTCAAGGGTGCTGACGAGCCCGATCCGATCAAGTCGCTGGGCATTCGTCCGTGGCGTCCGGCGTTGCCGCCGGTGCTCGCCGAACTCGACTCCAAAGGCCCGGCCCAGGCCGCAGGCCTGAAAACCGGCGACCGCCTGCTGGCGCTCGATGGTCAGCCGTTGAGCGAATGGCAGCAGGTGGTTGATCTGGTTCGTGTGCGCCCTGATACCAGAATTGTGCTGAAAGTTGAGCGCGATGGTGCTCAAATCGACGTCCCGGTGACCCTGGCGGTGCGCGGGGAAGCCAAGGCGGCCGCAGGTTACCTGGGTGCGGGTGTCAAAAGTCCCGAGTGGCCGCCTTCGATGATGCGCGAGGTCAGCTTCGGTCCATTGGCGGCAATTGGCGAGGGTGCGAAACGCACCTGGACCATGAGCGTGCTGACGCTCGAATCCCTCAAGAAAATGTTGTTCGGCGAGCTCTCGGTAAAAAACTTGAGTGGGCCGATAACCATTGCTAAAGTGGCGGGCGCTTCTGCCCAGTCGGGTGTCGCGGATTTCCTGAATTTCCTGGCTTATCTGAGTATCAGCCTGGGGGTTCTGAATTTGTTGCCCATTCCAGTATTGGATGGGGGACATCTGTTGTTTTATCTGGTCGAGTGGGTGCGTGGTCGCCCCTTGTCGGATCGTGTGCAGGGTTGGGGGATACAGATCGGTATCAGTTTGGTGGTCGGGGTGATGTTGTTAGCCCTGGTCAACGATTTGGGTCGACTGTAACGCTTCGCTGAATTGCGAATCTGCCGCATTTTGCGGCAGTTTGTTTATTGCCAGTTGGAATAAGAAAGGACTTCATGAAACGTCTGCTGCTAACTGCGGTTCTCACCGTATTGATGATCGCCGAAGTTCACGCCGAGTCCTTCACCATCTCCGATATTCGCGTCAACGGCCTCCAGCGGGTTTCCGCCGGTAGCGTCTTTGGTGCCTTGCCGTTGAACGTCGGGGAACAGGCTGATGATCGTCGCCTGGTGGAATCCACTCGTGCGCTGTTCAAAACCGGGTTCTTTCAAGACATCCAACTGGGTCGAGAAGGCAACGTCCTGGTCATCACCGTCGTCGAGCGACCATCCGTCGCCAGTATCGAGATCGAAGGCAACAAGGCGATCTCTACTGAAGACCTGATGAAAGGCCTGAAGCAATCGGGCCTGGCCGAAGGTGAAATCTTCCAGCGCGCCACCCTTGAAGGCGTGCGTAACGAACTGCAGCGCCAGTACGTCGCCCAGGGTCGCTACTCCGCGACCGTGGAAACGGAAGTGGTTCCGCAGCCGCGTAACCGTGTCGGCCTCAAGGTCAACATCAACGAAGGGACCGTGGCGGCCATCCAGCACATCAACGTGGTAGGCAATACCAAGTTCCCGGATGAAGACCTGGTCGACCTGTTCGAACTCAAGACCACCAACTGGTTGTCGTTCTTCAAGAACGATGACAAGTACGCCCGTGAGAAACTCTCCGGTGACCTGGAGCGCCTGCGTTCCTACTACCTGGATCGCGGCTATATCAACATGGACATCGCCTCCACCCAGGTGTCCATTACGCCGGACAAGAAGCACGTCTACATCACTGTCAACGTCAACGAAGGCGAGAAGTACAAGGTTCGTGACGTCAAGCTCAGCGGTGACTTGAAAGTGCCTGAAGACCAGGTCAAGTCCCTGTTGCTGGTGCAGAAAGACCAGGTGTTCTCGCGCAAGCTGATGACCACCACCTCCGAACTGATCACCCGCCGCCTGGGTAACGAAGGCTACACCTTCGCCAACGTCAACGGCGTGCCGACCCCCAACGACGAAGACCACACCGTTGATATCACCTTCGTGGTCGACCCCGGTAAGCGTGCTTACGTAAACCGCATCAATTTCCGTGGCAACACCAAGTCCGCCGACGAAGTGCTGCGTCGTGAGATGCGTCAGATGGAAGGTGGCTGGGCTTCGACCTACCTGATCGACCAGTCCAAGACCCGTCTTGAACGCCTGGGCTTCTTCAAGGAAGTCAACGTCGAAACGCCGGCTGTGCCAGGTGTGGACGACCAGGTTGACGTGAACTATGCCGTTGAAGAGCAGGCCTCGGGCTCGATCACCGCCAGTGTCGGTTTCGCGCAGAGCGCCGGCCTGATCCTGGGTGGCTCGATCACCCAGAACAACTTCCTGGGTACCGGTAACAAGGTTTCCATTGGCCTGACCCGCAGCGAATACCAGAGCCGCTATAACTTCGGTTATGTCGACCCCTACTGGACCGCCGACGGTGTGAGCCTGGGCTACAACGCCTTCTACCGCACCACCGACTACAAAGATCTCGACGTAGACGTAGCTAGCTATGCGATCGACAGCCTGGGTGCTGGCGTGAACATCGGCTATCCGATCAGCGAAACTTCGCGCCTGACCTTCGGCCTGACTGCGCAGCAGGATGAGATCAAGACCGGTATTTATACCGTGGACGAGATCTTCGACTTCACCCGTCGTGAAGGCGACAAGTTCCTGAACTTCAAGGCGTCCGCCGGCTGGTCCGAGTCGACCCTGAACAAAGGCGTGCTGGCAACCCGTGGCCATTCCCAGAGCCTGACGGCGGAAGTCACCACGCCGGGCAGCGACCTGTCGTTCTTCAAACTCGACTATCGCGGCCAGTTGTTCCAGCCGTTGAGCGACAACTACACCATGCGCCTGCACACCGAGCTGGGCTATGGCGACGGTTACGGTTCGACCAATGGCTTGCCGTTCTATGAAAACTACTATGCAGGTGGTTTCAACTCGGTACGTGGCTTCAAGGACAGCACTCTCGGCCCGCGCGGTACCCCGAGCCGCGGTGTTGCGCAAACCGGTAACATCGGCACTCAACCTGACACTGACAACGACCCACTGCCGTTCGGTGGTAACGTGTTGATCCAGGGTGGTGCTGAAATTCTGTTCCCACTGCCGTTCGTGAAAGATCAGCGTTCCCTGCGCACATCCGTATTCTGGGACGTGGGTAACGTGTTCGATTCCAAGTGCGAGCAGATCAAAAACCCAAGCGGTTTGAAGTCCAATACCCAGTGCAACGACGTGAGCCTCAGCAACATGGCGAGCTCCGTGGGTGTGGGTGTGACGTGGGTGACTGCGCTGGGCCCGTTGAGCTTTGCGCTGGCCATGCCAATCAAGAAACCGGATAACGCTGAAACCCAGATTTTCCAATTCTCCCTCGGCCAGACGTTCTAAGCGTCTGACCTAAGATAACGACAACGGATTCTGTAGGAGTGCATCGTGCGTAAGTTGACTCAATTGGTTCTGCTGGCAACCGTGCTGGTAGCCACCCCGGCCTTCGCCGAAATGAAAATCGCCGTTCTGAACTATCAGATGGCCCTGCTGGAATCCGATGCGGCCAAAAAATATGCCGTGGATGCCGAGAAAAAATTCGGTCCGCAACTGACCAAGCTCAAGACCCTGGAAAGCAGCGCGAAGGGCATCCAGGATCGTCTGGTGGCCGGTGGTGACAAGATGCAGCAAGGCGAGCGCGAGCGTCTGGAGCTGGAATTCAAGCAAAAGGCCCGTGACTATCAGTTCCAGTCCAAAGAGCTGAACGAAGCCAAGGCTGTGGCCGATCGCGAAATGCTTAAGCAGCTCAAGCCGAAACTCGACAGCGCTGTGGAAGAAGTGATCAAGAAAGGCGCCTTTGACCTGGTGTTCGAGCGCGGCGCCGTGATTGACGTCAAGCCTCAATACGACATCACCCGTCAGGTGATCGAGCGCATGAACCAGCTGAAGTAAGCCATGACCGCGACTATCAAGCTCGGCGAGTTGGCCGAGTTCCTGGGGGCCACTTTGCATGGCTCCCCGGAGAAAGAAATCACTGGGCTAGCCACCTTGCAGGAGGCTGGCCCAGCTCAGTTGAGCTTCCTCGCAAACCCTCAATACCGTAAATACCTCGTCGACAGCCGCGCCGCAGCCGTATTGCTCAAAGCCGCCGATGCCGAAGGTTTTGCCGGGGATGCGCTGGTGGTGGCCGACCCGTACCTGGCGTACGCCAAGGTGTCGCACCTGTTCGATCCCAAACCCAAGGCAGCCGGCGGCATTCACCCGTCAGCGATGATCGCCGATGACGCCCAGGTCGACCCTGCGGCCAGCATTGGTGCCTTTGCGGTGATCGAGAGTGGTGCGCGCATTGCCGCAGGCGTCACGGTGGGGGCGCACTGCTTTATCGGTGCGCGATGCGAGATCGGTGCCGATGGCTGGCTCGCGCCGCGCGTGACGCTGTATCACGATGTGCGTATCGGCCAGCGTGTGGTCATTCAGTCGGGCGCGGTGATCGGAGGCGAAGGCTTCGGATTTGCCAACGCCAAAGGCGTCTGGCACAAGATTGCCCAGGTCGGCGGCGTGCTGATTGGCGACGACGTGGAAATCGGCGTGAACACTGCAGTTGATCGCGGGGCCCTGGCCGATACCGTGATCGGCAATGGGGTGAAGCTCGACAACCAGATCCAGATCGCCCACAACGTACAGATTGGCGATCACACCGCCATGGCGGCGTGCGTGGGGATTTCCGGCAGCACCCGTATCGGCAAGCATTGCATGCTCGCCGGCGGTGTCGGCCTGGTAGGGCATATCGATATCTGTGACAACGTCTTCATCACCGGCATGACCATGGTGACCCACTCGATTACCGAGCCGGGTGCCTACTCTTCCGGTACCGCCATGCAACCTGCGGCTGAATGGCGCAAGAGTGCGGCGCGTTTGCGCCAGCTCGACGATATGGCCCGACGGCTCAAGCAGCTGGAAAAGCGTGTTGGAGAAGTGACCCCTGGCGGTAATGCTTCATCAGAAGGCTGATACCATTTTCATATCAAGTGTGCACAGCCGCTAGACTGCCTCCTTGATTTGCTAGCGGGGCGTGCCTTTAGTCCGCCCGCCCCCAATCTTTATTACAGGCTTCCCCCCGAAATGATGGACATCAACGAGATTCGCGAATACCTGCCCCACCGTTACCCGTTCCTGCTGGTGGACCGTGTAGTGGACCTCAATGTCGAGGAAAAGCGCATTCGCGCCTACAAGAATGTCAGCATCAACGAACCGTTCTTCAACGGTCACTTCCCCGCGCATCCCATCATGCCGGGCGTGTTGATCATTGAAGCGATGGCCCAGGCTGCCGGTATCCTTGGTTTTAAAATGCTTGACCTCAAGCCTGCGGACGGCACGCTCTACTATTTCGTGGGCTCCGACAAGCTGCGTTTCCGCAACCCGGTCACCCCGGGTGATCAGTTGATCCTCGAAGCCAAATTCATCAGTTGCAAGCGCCAGATCTGGAAGTTCGAATGCCAGGCCTCGGTGGATGGCAAGCCGGTCTGCTCCGCCGAGATTATCTGTGCGGAACGCAAACTATGAGTTTGATTGACCCTCGCGCAATCATCGATCCGTCGGCCGTACTGGCCGCCGACGTTGAGGTCGGCCCCTGGTCGATCGTCGGCGCAGGTGTGGAAATCGGCGAGGGGACTGTCATCGGGCCGCACGTGATCCTCAAAGGGCCGACCCGTATTGGCAAACACAATCGCATCTACCAGTTCTCCTCGGTAGGCGAAGACACACCGGACATGAAATACAAGGGTGAAGAAACACGCCTGGTCATCGGTGATCACAACATCATTCGAGAAGGTGTGACCATTCATCGCGGCACCGTGCAGGATCGCGCCGAAACCACCCTGGGTGATCACAACCTGGTGATGGCTTATGCCCATATCGGCCACGACAGCGTGATCGGCAACCACTGCATACTGGTCAATAACACCGCCTTGGCCGGGCATGTGCACGTTGACGACTGGGCGATCCTGTCGGGGTTCACGCTGGTGCACCAGTACTGCCATATCGGCGCCCACAGCTTTTCCGGCATGGGCACCGCTATCGGCAAGGACGTTCCGGCGTATGTCACGGTATTCGGCAACCCCGCCGAAGCTCGCAGCATGAACTTCGAAGGCATGCGTCGTCGTGGTTTCAGCGACGAGGCCATTCACGCCTTGCGTCGTGCCTACAAGGTGGTTTACCGCCAGGGGCTGACCGTGGAGCAGGCATTGACCCAACTCACCGAGCCGGCTGCGCTGTTCCCGGAAGTTGCGGTATTCCGCGACTCTATCCAGATGTCGACGCGCGGCATCACTCGCTGATCATGGCCAATATGCGTATAGCGCTGGTAGCCGGAGAAGCTTCCGGCGACATTTTGGGCGCAGGTCTTATGCGGGCGCTAAAGGCACAGCACCCGGCCGTGGAATTCATCGGTGTCGGTGGTCCGTTGATGCAGGCTGAGGGGCTTGTGTCCTATTTCCCTATGGAGCGCTTGTCGGTCATGGGGTTGGTAGAGGTGCTGGGGCGCCTGCGCGAACTCCTGGCGCGCCGCAAGCTGTTGATTCAGACCCTGATCGAGGAAAAGCCCGACGTCTTCATCGGCATCGATGCACCCGATTTCACCCTCAATATCGAACTCAAGCTGCGCCAGGCGGGCATCAAGACCGTGCACTACGTCAGCCCCTCCGTGTGGGCGTGGCGTCAGAAGCGCGTGCTGAAGATCCGCGAGGGTTGCGACCTGATGCTGACCCTGTTGCCCTTCGAAGCCAGGTTTTATGAAGAGAAGGGCGTGCCGGTGCGGTTTGTCGGGCATACCCTGGCCGATGAGATACCTTTGCAGGCTGATCGAGCCGCGGCCCGTGCCGAACTGGGCTTGCCCGATGGCCCGCTCGTGGCGCTCATGCCCGGCAGTCGAGGCGGTGAAGTCGGGCGCCTGGCCAGCGTCTTCTTTGATGCCGCCGAACGTCTGCAAGACCTCAAGCCTGGCGTGCGGTTTGTGTTGCCGTGTGCCAGCCCGCAACGCCGTGCTCAGATCGAAACCTTGCTTCAAGGCCGCAACCTGCCGCTAACCCTGCTCGATGGTCAATCGCACCTGGCCCTTGCGGCCTGTGATGCGGTGCTGATTGCTTCGGGCACCGCTACGCTGGAAGCCCTGCTGTACAAGCGCCCCATGGTCGTGGCCTATCGTCTGGCGCCGCTGACCTTCTGGATCCTCAAGCGCATGGTCAAAAGCCCTTACATCTCCCTGCCCAACCTGCTGGCCCAGCGCCTGTTGGTGCCGGAGTTGTTGCAGGACGATGCGACGCCTGACGCCCTGGCGCAAACCCTACTACCCTTGATCGACGGCGGCGAAGAGCAGACCCGTGGTTTCGATGCGATTCACCGCACACTGCGTCGTGATGCCTCGAACCAGGCGGCTGACGCCGTGTTGACCTTGATCGGCAAACAACAGGAAGCTTTATGAGTACGCAAATGGGCCTGGATTTCAGCCTGGTTGCTCAAGTCCATGAGCTGGTGGCCGGCGTCGACGAAGTCGGCCGCGGCCCGCTGTGCGGCGCAGTGGTCACGGCGGCGGTGATCCTGGATCCGAACCGTCCGATTCTGGGGTTGAACGATTCGAAAAAGCTCACTGAAGCCCGCCGTGAAAAGCTGTTCGACGAAATCTGTGAAAAAGCCTTGAGCTGGCATATTGCCCGGGCTGAAGTCGAAGAAATCGACAAGCTGAATATTCTGCACGCCACCATGCTGGCCATGCAGCGTGCCGTCGAAGGCCTGCACATCACCCCGAAAATGGCCATGATCGACGGCAACCGTTGCCCGAAACTGGGGATGCCGTCGGAAGCGGTGGTGAAGGGGGATAGCAAGGTGCCTGCAATTGCGGCGGCCTCGATCCTGGCCAAAGTCAGTCGTGATCGTGAAATGGCCGCGTTTGAATTGATCTACCCCGGCTACGGCATTGGTGGGCACAAAGGCTACCCGACGCCCGTTCATCTGGAAGCTCTGGCACGCCTGGGTCCCACGCCGATTCATCGGCGCTCGTTCGCCCCGGTACGCCAGGCCTACGAGCTGCGCGAGAGCTTCATCGAGGTTTAGTCGCGAAGCTGATGTTTTTGCCAAGGCCCGGTACAATCCGGGCCTTGTTGTCTTCACGTATTGGAACAGGATCACTATGCCGGCTTCATTCGTTCACCTGCGCCTGCACACTGAGTATTCCCTGGTCGACGGCCTGGTACGGATCAAACCTCTGGTCAAAACCCTGGTGGGCATGAACATGCCTGCGGTTGCGGTGACTGATCAGAACAACATGTGTTCTCTGGTCAAGTTCTATAAGAATGCCATGGGCGCCGGCATCAAGCCGATCTGCGGCGCCGATCTGTGGCTGTCCAACAAAGACCCGGACAACCCCTTGAGCCGTATCAGCCTGCTGGCGATGAACGGCGTGGGCTATCGCAATCTGACCGAATTGATTTCCCGTGGTTTTATCGAGGGTCAGCGCAACGGCTCGATCATCATCGAGCGTGAATGGGTCGCCGAGGCCAGCGAAGGTCTGATCATGCTGTCCGCCGCCAAGGAGGGCGAGATCGGTATTGCGCTGCTGGGCGGCAACCCGCAGGAAGCCGAAGTGCTGGCTCGCGAGTGGATGCAGGTCTTTCCCGACCGTTTCTACCTGGAAGTGCAACGCACCAACCGTCCCAACGATGAAGAACACCTGCACGCCGCCGTGGCGCTGGCCGATAAGCTCGGCGCACCACTGGTGGCGACCAACGATGTGCGCTTTATCAAGCGAGAGGATTTCGAGGCCCACGAAACCCGCGTGTGCATCGGCGAAGGCCGGGCCCTGGACGATCCGCGCCGTTCGAAGAACTACAGCGAAGAGCAGTACCTTAAAAGTGCCGAAGAAATGGCCGAGCTGTTCAGCGACCTGCCCGAGGCCCTGGAAAACTCCGTCGAGATCGCCAAGCGCTGCAATATCGAGGTGAAACTGGGCAAGCACTTCCTGCCCAACTTCCCGATTCCCGCTGGCATGACCATCGATGAGTATTTCCGCAAGGTGTCGTTCGATGGCCTCGAGGAGCGGCTGGCGGTCCTGCTGCCCAAGGACACCACCGAAGACTACGAAGCCAAGCGCCAGGTCTACGTCGACCGGCTGAATTTCGAGCTGGATATCATTATCCAGATGGGCTTTCCCGGCTACTTCCTGATCGTGATGGACTTTATCCAGTGGGCCAAGAACAACGGCGTGCCGGTTGGTCCGGGCCGAGGGTCAGGTGCTGGCTCGCTGGTGGCCTATGTGCAAAAGATCACCGACCTGGACCCGCTGGAATACGACCTGCTGTTCGAACGCTTCCTGAACCCGGAGCGGGTTTCCATGCCCGACTTCGACGTCGACTTTTGCATGGACGGTCGCGACCGCGTGATCGAATACGTGGCCGAGAAGTATGGCCGCAACGCCGTGAGCCAGATCATTACCTTCGGTTCCATGGCGGCCAAAGCGGTGATCCGCGACGTGGCGCGGGTGCAGGGCAAGTCCTACGGCCTGGCCGATCGCCTGTCGAAGATGATCCCGTTCGAAGTCGGCATGACGTTGGAAAAGGCTTACGAGCAGGAAGAAATCCTGCGCGATTTCATCAAGGTCGACGAAGAAGCCGCCGAAATCTGGGAGATGGCCCGCAAGCTTGAAGGTGTTGTGCGTAACGTCGGTAAGCACGCCGGCGGCGTGGTCATTGCGCCTACCAAGCTCACCGACTTTTCGCCGATCTATTGCGACGAAGAAGGCGACGGCCTGGTGACCCAGTTCGACAAGGATGACGTGGAGGCGGCCGGCCTGGTGAAGTTCGACTTCCTCGGCCTGCGCACCCTGACCATCATTGATTGGGCGCTCAAGACCATCAACCGCGACCGCGCCAAGGTGGGCGAGGAACCGCTGGATATCGCCTTTATTCCACTGGATGACAAGCCGACGTACACCCTGCTGCAAAAAGCCGAAACCACGGCGGTGTTCCAGCTCGAGTCGCGCGGGATGAAAGAGCTGATCAAAAAGCTCAAGCCCGACTGCCTGGAAGACTTGATCGCACTGGTGGCCCTGTTCCGTCCGGGGCCGCTGCAATCGGGCATGGTGGATGACTTCATCAACCGTAAGCACGGGCGTGCCGAGCTGGCGTACCCGCACTCCGATTACCAGTACGAAGGCCTCAAGCCGGTATTGGCGCCGACCTACGGCATCATCCTGTATCAGGAACAGGTGATGCAGATCGCTCAGGTGATGGCGGGTTACACCCTTGGCGGAGCGGATATGCTGCGTCGGGCCATGGGTAAAAAGAAACCAGAGGAAATGGCCAAGCAGCGGGGCGGTTTCATTGAAGGTTGCGCCACCAACAATATCGATGCCGACCTGGCGGGTAACATCTTCGACCTGGTGGAGAAGTTCGCCGGTTACGGCTTCAACAAATCCCACTCCGCCGCCTACGGTCTGGTGTCTTATCAGACCGCCTGGCTGAAAGCCCACTATCCGGCGCCGTTCATGGCCGCGGTATTGTCGGCGGATATGCACAACACCGACAAGGTCGTGACCTTGATCGAGGAAGTGCGCACCATGAAGCTGCGCCTCGACGCGCCGGACGTGAACGCCTCGGAGTTCAAGTTCACGGTGAACGACGAAGGTCGCATCATTTATGGCCTGGGCGCGATCAAGGGCGTGGGCGAAGGCCCGGTGGAAGCCATCACCGAAGCGCGTCAGGACGGGCCTTTCAAAGACCTGTTCGATTTCTGCGCGCGAGTCGACCTCAAACGCATCAACAAGCGCACCCTCGATGGCCTGATCCGCAGCGGCGCACTCGACCGTCTCGGCCCGTATTTCCACGATGAGCCCAAGGCTTACCAGGCCAATATCGACCGCAACCGCGCCGTGCTGCTGGCCGCGATGGAAGAGGCGATCAAGGCAGCGGAACAGACTGCCCGTACCCATGACAGTGGGCATGCCGACCTGTTCGGTGGCTTGTTCGTCGAAGAAGACGCGGATGTGTACGCCAACCACCGCAAGGCCAAGGAGTTAACGCTCAAGGAACGTCTCAAGGGCGAAAAAGATACCCTGGGGCTCTACCTTACCGGTCATCCGATTGACGAGTACGAAGGCGAAATCCGCCGTTTCGCTCGCCAGCGCATCATCGACCTGAAACCGGCGCGGGATACCCAGACCGTGGCCGGCATGATCATTGCGCTGCGGGTGATGAAGAACAAAAAGGGCGACAAGATGGGCTTCATTACTCTTGATGACCGTTCGGGGCGGATCGAGGCCTCGTTGTTCGCCGATGCGTTCCATTCTGCTCAGTCGCTGTTGCAGACCGACGCCATGGTGGTGGTGGAAGGGGAGGTCAGCAACGATGACTTCTCCGGCGGCCTGCGCCTGCGGATCAAACGGGTAATGAGCATGGAGGATGCCCGCACCAACCTGGCCGAGAGCCTGCGCCTGAAGGTGAAAACCGAGGCCCTGAAAGGCGATCAGCTACGCTGGTTGGGTGATCTGCTCAAGCGTCACCGTGGCGCGTGCCCGGTGACCATGGAGTACACCGGTAACGATGCGAAGGCCATGCTTCAGTTCGGCGAAAGCTGGCGAATTGATCCCGCCGATGGCTTGATTCAAGCATTGCGTGACCAGTTCGGGCGAGACAACGTCTTCCTCCAATACCGTTGATGGCTGGCCCGGTAGTGGCATTCAGCTTGATCGACAAAACATTTAATCTCGACCTAAACGCGCCTCTCCCTTAAGGTAGGGCGCGAATAGACAACCGGCTGGCCAGGCACTCCCTGGCCGTCGACCCAAGACGGACGCTTATGAACCCGAATTTTCTTGATTTCGAACAGCCGATCGCTGACCTGCAAGCCAAGATCGAAGAGCTGCGCCTGGTCGGCAATGACAATTCGCTGAACATCGGCGATGAGATCGCCCGCCTGCAGGAAAAGAGCAGCACGCTCACCGAGGACATCTTCGGCAAGCTGACCAGTTGGCAGATCGCGCGTCTGGCTCGCCACCCGCGCCGTCCGTACACCCTGGACTATATCCAGCACATCTTTACCGAGTTCGACGAACTGCACGGCGATCGTCACTTCTCCGACGACGCGGCTATCGTGGGTGGTATTGCACGTCTGGACGACCAGCCGGTCATGGTTATCGGCCACCAGAAAGGCCGTGAAGTGCGCGAGAAGGTGCGTCGCAACTTCGGCATGCCGCGTCCGGAAGGTTACCGCAAGGCCTGCCGCCTGATGGAAATGGCCGAGCGGTTCAAGATGCCGATCCTGACTTTTATCGATACGCCGGGCGCGTATCCAGGCATTGACGCCGAAGAGCGCAACCAGAGCGAAGCGATTGCCTGGAACCTGCGTGTCATGTCGCGCCTGAAGACCCCGATCATCGCCACCGTGATTGGTGAAGGCGGTTCCGGCGGTGCGCTGGCGATTGGCGTCTGCGACCAGTTGAACATGCTGCAATATTCGACCTACGCGGTGATCTCGCCCGAAGGTTGCGCTTCGATCCTGTGGAAAACCGCCGAAAAAGCACCGGACGCCGCCGAGGCCATGGGTATCACCGCCGACCGCCTCAAAGGCCTGGGTATCGTTGACAAAGTGATCGCCGAGCCCTTGGGCGGCGCCCATCGCGACCCGGCTGCAGCTGCCGCCACCATCCGTGCAGAATTGGGCTCGCAGCTGGCGATGCTCAAGAAGCTGGATAACGAAGCGCTGCTGGCTCGTCGCTACGAGCGCCTGATGAGCTACGGTCTCTAAGGTCGCAACAGCATTAATGTGGGAGGGGGCCTGCCCCGATAGCGGTGCATCAGTCAGCAAATACAGTGACTGACACTCAGCAATCGGGGGCGAGCCCCCTCCCATATTTGCTGTGTGTATGCTTGGTCAACGTATTTCAGATTTGCGGCGGTAACGTTTGATGAAACCGACTTTGCCCGCCAAGCTCCTGCACGCCCTGGCCCCGTGGCGCAACGCCCCGGCTTGGCATATCGCCTTCTCTGGCGGCCTTGATTCCACTGTTCTGCTGCATCTCCTGGCCAACTCCGAGTCAATTCCGCCTCTAAGCGCTGTGCATGTCCACCATGGCTTGCAAGCCGCCGCCGACGCATGGCCGAGCCATTGTCAGTCAATCTGCGACCACCTGGGCGTGCCCCTGCGTGTCATGCGCGTGCAGGTGCAGCCCGGCGCCAGTTTAGAAGGTGCGGCGCGTGAGGCGCGTTATCAGGCGTTTACCGAGGTGATGGGGGCAGGGGCGGTGATGCTCACTGCCCAGCATCGTGAAGACCAGGCCGAAACGCTGTTGTTTCGCCTGTTGCGCGGCGCGGGCGTACGTGGGTTGACGGCAATGCCCGTGCATCGTCCGTTGGCGGGTGGTCACTTGGTGCGCCCTCTGTTGCATGTCTCTCGGGGCGAGCTGGAAGCCTATGCCATGGCGCATCAGCTCCAGTGGATCGCCGACCCTTCCAATACGGACACTCAGTTCTCCCGCAATTACCTGCGCCACCGCGTATTTCCGAGACTGACCGAGCGCTGGCCGCAAGCCGTCAGCCGGCTGGCCCGCAGCGCGGAACACTTGAACGAAGCCCAGGGCTTGCTCGATGAGTTGGCCCGGATAGATCTGCAGGCAGCCGATCAGCCCTCGCCATTTCCCTGGCTGCCCTTGCCATCCCTGGCGCTTGCTTGTCTGCGAGAGCTTTCCGATGCCCGGCAGCGCAACGCCTTGCGCCATTGGCTGAGTCCGCTGACACGTCTGCCCGACAGCGATCACTGGGTCGGCTGGCAGTCCTTGCGTGATGCCCGGCACGACGCGCAGCCGTTATGGCGTCTGGCTGATGGGCAATTACACCGTTGCGGCGAGCGCATCTGGTGGTTGCCTTCCTCATGGTCGGAATTTTCCGACACCGCGGTGAGCTGGCCTGATGCGCAACACCCGCTACCGTTACCCGGCAATGGCCTGCTGAGAATTGTCGGCAAGGCGCCGGCAGGTCCGTTCGAGGTCCGTTATCGCCAGGGCGGTGAAACCCTTGACGTGCCGGGCCGCGGTCGACGAGATCTGAAGCGTTTGCTCAACGAAAGCGGCGTGCCGGGCTTCGTCCGTGGCAGATTGCCGCTGCTGTATCAGTGCGAACGATTGCTCGGCGTGCCCACCCTCGCTGGACTGCGGGTCGCACCGAGTGAAGGCTGGCAATTGCATTGGGTGCCACAGACCTGCGATCAAGGTTTGAGCTGATAGAGCCTTTCCGGTAGACTACGCTCCCTTCTTGATACAACTTCTGTGGATTCGCCTGAATCGCAGCAGTTGCCGATTACCAAGCAGTCTTTGCTGGGCGATTCCAAAAAATGTGTAGCGATCAACGTACCGGTGTTCCATTGCTGGTCTGTCACCACGCGGCGGTTTTTTTGAAAGGTGCACTGTGATTAATGCAGGTGATCGGGGGCTTCGGCCTCTCTTCGCTTTCCCCGGCGGCTCGGACCGCTTTAACGCAGACTTCTAGGGTTTTTCATGACGCGCTACATATTCGTCACGGGCGGTGTTGTTTCTTCATTGGGGAAAGGCATTGCCTCCGCTTCATTGGCGGCCATCCTGGAGGCGCGGGGGCTTAAAGTCACCATGCTCAAGCTGGACCCGTACATCAACGTCGACCCGGGCACCATGAGCCCGTTCCAGCACGGTGAAGTGTTCGTCACACACGACGGCGCCGAGACCGACCTGGACCTGGGCCACTACGAGCGGTTCATCCGCACGACCATGACCCAGAACAACAACTTCACCACTGGCCGTGTCTACGAGCACGTGCTGCGCAAAGAGCGCCGTGGTGACTACCTGGGTGCAACCATCCAGGTGATCCCGCACATCACCGACGAAATCAAGCGCCGCATCATCAAGGGTGCGGGCGATGCCGACGTGGCGATGGTCGAGATCGGCGGTACCGTGGGTGACATCGAGTCCCAACCGTTCCTCGAAGCCATCCGCCAGCTGCGTTTCGAAGTCGGCGCCAAGCGCGCGATGCTGATGCACCTGACCTTGGTACCGTACATCGCCACTGCCGGCGAAACCAAAACCAAGCCAACCCAGCACTCGGTCAAGGAACTGCGTTCCATCGGCCTGCAGCCGGACGTGCTGGTATGCCGCTCCGATCACCCGATCGATATTTCCTCGCGTCGCAAGATCGCGCAGTTCACTAACGTTGAAGAACGTGCGGTGATTGCCCTGGAAGACGCCGACACCATCTACAAGATCCCGGGCATCCTGCATTCGCAGGGCCTGGACGATTTTGTGGTCGAGCGTTTCGGCCTGCAGTGCAACGGCGCGGACCTGTCCGAGTGGGAAGCGGTGGTCGACGCCAAGCTCAACCCCGAGCACGAAGTCACCATCGCCATGGTCGGCAAGTACATGGAATTGCTGGACGCGTACAAGTCGCTGATCGAAGCGATGAGCCACGCCGGTATCAGCAACCGCACCAAGGTCAACCTGCGCTATATCGATTCCGAAGACATCGAGAACCAGGGCACCGCGCTGCTCGAAGGCGTGGATGCGATCCTCGTGCCTGGCGGTTTCGGCCTGCGTGGCGTGGAAGGCAAGATCACCGCCGTGCAGTACGCCCGTGAAAACAAAGTGCCGTACCTGGGTATCTGCCTGGGCATGCAAGTGGCCGTTATCGAGTTCGCCCGTAACGTGCTGGGCTGGAAAGACGCCAACTCCACCGAGTTCGACAGCAAGAGCGGTCACCCGGTCGTGGGCCTGATCACCGAGTGGGAAGACGCCACCGGTGCGGTCGAAGTGCGTACCGAAGCCTCCGATCTGGGTGGCACCATGCGCCTGGGCGCGCAGGATTGCCTGCTGGAGCCGGGCTCGCTGGTTCACGATTGCTACGGTAAGGACGTGATCGTCGAGCGTCACCGCCATCGCTATGAAGTGAACAACAACCTGCTGCCGCAGATCAAAGAAGCCGGCCTGAAAATTTCCGGTCGCTCCGGTGATGGCGCGCTGGTTGAAGTGGTCGAGGCGCCGGATCATCCGTGGTTTGTGGCCTGCCAGTTCCACCCTGAGTTCACCTCGACTCCACGTGATGGTCACCCACTGTTCAGCGGTTTCGTCAAAGCTGCACTGACGCAACATCAGAAAAAGGCGTAAACCTGATGGCCCAGAAGATCATTCGCGTAGGCGACATCGAGATTGCCAACGACAAGCCCATGGTGCTGTTCGGCGGCATGAACGTGCTGGAAAGCCGTGACATGGCGATGCAGGTCTGTGAAGAATACGTGCGGGTTACCCAGAAACTGGGTATTCCTTATGTGTTCAAGGCCAGCTTCGACAAGGCCAACCGTTCGTCCGTAACCTCCTATCGCGGCCCGGGCCTTGAAGAAGGCATGCGGATCTTCCAGGACATCAAGCAAGCCTTCGGCGTGCCGATCATCACCGATGTCCACGAGCCTGAACAGGCTGCCGTGGTCGCCGAGGTGTGCGACATCATCCAGTTGCCGGCCTTCCTGTCGCGCCAGACCGACCTGGTCGTTGCGATGGCCAAGACCGGCGCTGTGATCAATATCAAGAAAGCCCAGTTCCTCGCGCCTCAGGAAATGAAGCACATCCTGAGCAAGTGCGTGGAGGCGGGTAACGACCAGTTGATTCTCTGCGAGCGCGGTTCGAGCTTCGGCTACAACAACCTCGTGGTGGACATGCTCGGTTTCGGCATCATGAAACAGTTCGAATACCCGGTGTTCTTCGATGTGACCCACGCGCTGCAAATGCCCGGCGGTCGCTCGGACTCCGCCGGCGGGCGTCGTGCCCAGGTCACCGACCTGGCCAAGGCGGGCATGAGCCAATCCCTGGCCGGCCTGTTCCTGGAAGCCCACCCGGACCCCGACAATGCCAAGTGCGACGGTCCTTGCGCCCTGCGCCTGGACAAGTTGGAGCCGTTCCTGGCACAGCTCAAGCAGTTGGATGAGCTGGTAAAGAGTTTTCCGACGGTAGAAACCGCATAACTGCGCTTTCTCCGTGCAGGAGCCGAGCTTGCTCGCAATGAGCCCTGAGAGGGCACTATGACTGGCAAGTTTGTTCCAAATATTGCAATGTGCGCGACAAGTTAAATCGAGCGGTATAGAGCGTTTTCGTCAACTTTGGAGTGTTTACAACAATGGCAAAAATCGTCGACATCAAAGGTCGTGAAGTTCTCGACTCCCGTGGCAACCCCACCGTCGAAGCCGACGTGCTTCTCGATAACGGCATCATCGGCAGCGCCTGCGCGCCGTCCGGTGCTTCCACCGGTTCGCGCGAAGCGCTGGAACTGCGTGATGGCGACAAGAGCCGTTACCTGGGCAAGGGTGTCCTCAAGGCAGTAGCCAACATCAATGGCCCGATCCGTGACCTGCTGCTGGGTAAAGACCCGCTGGACCAGAAAGCGCTGGATCACGCGATGATCAAGCTCGACGGCACCGACAACAAAGGCAGCCTGGGCGCTAACGCCATCCTCGCCGTGTCCCTGGCCGCCGCCAAGGCCGCTGCCCAGGATCAGGACCTGCCGCTGTACGCGCACATTGCCAACCTGAACGGCACTCCAGGTGTCTACTCGATGCCGGTGCCGATGATGAACATCATCAACGGTGGCGAGCACGCCGATAATAACGTCGACATCCAGGAATTCATGGTGCAGCCGGTTGGCGCCAAGACCTTCTCCGAAGGCCTGCGCATGGGCACCGAGATTTTCCATCACCTCAAGGCTGTGCTGAAGGCCCGTGGCCTGAGCACCGCGGTCGGTGACGAGGGTGGTTTCGCCCCGAACCTGGCCTCCAACGAAGATGCCCTCAAGGTTATCTCCGAAGCCGTGGCCAACGCCGGCTACACCCTGGGCACCGACGTGACCCTGGCGCTGGACTGCGCGGCCAGTGAATTCTACGAAGACGGCAAGTACAACCTGTCCGGCGAAGGCCAGGTGTTCAACTCCGAAGGTTTTGCCGAGTACCTGAAGGGCCTGACCCAGCGCTACCCGATCATCTCGATCGAAGACGGCCTGGACGAGTCCGACTGGGACGGCTGGAAAATCCTCACCGACAAGATCGGCGAAAAAGTCCAACTGGTGGGCGACGACCTGTTCGTGACCAACACCAAGATCCTGAAAGAAGGCATCGATAAAAAGATCGCCAACTCGATCCTGATCAAGTTCAACCAGATCGGCACCTTGACCGAAACCCTGGAAGCCATCCAGATGGCCAAGGCCGCCGGCTACACCGCCGTAATCTCGCACCGTTCCGGCGAAACCGAAGATTCGACCATTGCCGACCTGGCCGTGGGCACCTCGGCTGGTCAGATCAAGACCGGTTCGCTGTGCCGTTCCGACCGTGTTTCCAAGTACAACCAATTGCTGCGTATCGAAGAGCAACTGGCCGGCAAAGCCAAGTACAACGGTCGCGGCGAGTTTCGCGGCTGAGCGTCACATGGTAAAAAGTCGGCGGATTGCGTCGGAAAACTCACGGCAATGTGAATTTCGGCGTTAATCTGGTGACTATCTAGCACAAGCCTGGTTCTTCCAGGCTTCGTGCTATCAGTTGCTCCAAAAGTGATGCATGGCTGTCTTTTTCCACTGGATACCCGATATTCGATGCGCAGTCCCAATTGGTTGTTTCTCGTCTTGCTCCTGCTGCTGGCTGGCCTGCAGTACCGCCTATGGGTAGGTAACGGCAGCTTCGCGCAGGTAAAAGACCTGACCCAACAAATTGCCGACCAGCACGCCGAAAACGAACGCCTGCTGGAGCGCAACCGCGTCCTCGACGCCGAAGTGCTTGAGTTGAAAAAGGGCACGGAGACCGTTGAAGAACGGGCTCGCCATGAGTTGGGCATGGTCAAGGAGGGTGAAACCCTCTACCAGTTGGCCCAATGAGCTATCGTTTGCCGGCCTTCTGGGCCGTGATTCCTGCCGCGGGCGTCGGTGCCCGTATGGCCGCGGACCGTCCCAAGCAGTACTTGCAATTGGGCGGGCGCACTATTCTTGAACACAGCCTGGGCTGTTTTCTTGACCACCCTCTGCTCAAGGGCCTGGTGGTCAGTCTTGCTGTTGATGATCCGTATTGGCCCAACCTGGCATGTGCCGCTGACCCGCGTATCCAACGTGCGGACGGTGGTTCGCAGCGCTCGGGCTCGGTGCTCAATGCACTGCTGCACCTCAATGCCCTGGGCGCCAGCGATGACGATTGGGTGTTGGTGCATGATGCGGCGCGGCCTAACCTGAGCCGTGATGATCTCGATAAGTTACTGGCTGAGTTGGCGGACGATCCGGTCGGTGGCCTGCTGGCGGTGCCGGCTCGCGATACCCTCAAGCGCGTCGACAAGCAGGGGCGGGTGGTGGAAACCGTCGACCGCAGCTTGATCTGGCAAGCCTATACGCCGCAGATGTTCCGCCTCGGAGCCTTGCACCGCGCGTTGGCCGACAGCCTGGTGGCCAACGCGCTGATCACCGATGAGGCCTCGGCCATGGAATGGTCCGGGCAGGCGCCGCGCTTGATCGAAGGGCGCTCGGACAATATCAAGGTGACCCGGCCGGAAGACCTGGAGTGGCTGCGGCTGCGTTGGGCCAATCGCCGGTAGTCAGTTGCACCGGGTCGAGTTCATCGCAGGCAAGCCAGCTCCCACATTCGATCACGTTCTCCCCCAGGCAACTCGGTCAACTGTGGGAGCTAGGCTTGCCCGCAATGAGGCCCGCCCGGACACCCAATACTCAACCGCTGTACTCCGGCCGCTCGGCCAACCCCTCCTTCAAAAAATCCACCAACTTCCTGACCTTTGGCGACAAATGTCGTTGCTGCGGATACAGCGCCCACACCGCGGTATTCGGTGGTTGATGCGCCTCCAGCAGCGACACCAACGCGCCGCTGTGCAAGTGCTCCAGCACGTAATAGTCCGGCAGTTGGCACAACCCGACCCCTTGCAGCGCCGCATCCAACACGGCTTGTCCACTGTTGCAGCGCCAGTTTCCCTGTACCCGTTGGGAAAATTTGCGCCCGTCCTGGGCCAGTTGCCAGATGTCCGAGCTGCCGATCAGGCAATTGTGCCGACTCAATTCCGACAAGCTATGCGGCCGGCCGTACCGGGCCAGGTAGGACGGTGACGCACACAGGTACATTCGCCGAGGCGCGAGGCGGCTGGCGACCATGCTTGAGTCTTGCAGGCGCCCCAGGCGAATCGCCAGATCGAGGCCTTCGTGCACCAGATCCAGTTGGCGGTTGCTCAGCTCGATATCCACCCGCAGTTGCGGATAAAGCCCCATGAATCGCGTCACCAATGGCACGATAAAACGCTCGCCGTAAGCCACGGCACAGGTCATGCGCAACATGCCCTTGGGTTCGCTGGTCAGGTCGCCCACCGCGCGCAAGGCTTCTTCGCGTCCATCCTGCAGGCGCTGGCAGTGTTGCAGAAAGGTCTGACCGGCCTCTGTCAGTGTGACCTTGCGGGTGCTTCGGTAGAGCAGCCGCGTCTGCAGCCGGTCTTCCAGGCGCGCAACTTGCCGGCTGATATGGGACGACGAAACCCCCAGGCGTTCGGCGGCGGCGGTGAACTGGTTGCATTCGGCGACCGCGACGAACTCATCGATGCCTTCCCAGCGGTTGTCCTGCATGGCGATTATCCCTGTACAGCAATAAAGTTTTGCTTTTGGTCGGATTATTAATCAGCCGGTCATGTTTTACACTCATCGCTTCAGTTTTCAACCCGATGGAGATTTCCGGATGATCAAGTCCCGCGCCGCCGTAGCCTTCGAAGCCAAGAAACCCCTTGAGATCGTAGAAGTGGATGTCGCCATGCCAAAGGCCGGCGAAGTACTGTTGCGCGTGGTCGCGTCCGGCGTGTGCCATACCGACGCCTATACGCTGTCGGGCGCCGATCCGGAAGGCATCTTCCCGTCCATCCTTGGCCATGAGGGCGGTGCGGTGGTCGAGGCCATCGGCGAGGGCGTGACTTCAGTAGCGGTGGGTGACCATGTGATCCCGCTGTACACCCCGGAATGCGGCCAGTGCAAATTCTGTCGCTCGGGCAAGACCAACCTGTGCCAGGCCATTCGCGCCACCCAGGGCAAAGGCTTGATGCCCGATGGCACTACGCGTTTCTCCTACAAAGGGCAGCCGATTTTCCACTACATGGGCACCTCGACGTTTTCCGAGTACACCGTGCTCCCGGAAATTTCCGTGGCCAAGATTCCTAAAGAAGCACCGTTGGAAAAGGTCTGCCTGCTCGGTTGCGGCGTCACCACCGGTATCGGTGCGGTGCTCAACACCGCCAAGGTCAAGCCAGGCGACACCGTGGCCATCTTCGGCCTGGGGGGCATTGGCCTGTCTGCGGTGATCGGGGCGGTCAAGGCCAAGGCCGGACGTATCATCGCCATCGACATTAACCCGGCCAAGTTCGAAATCGCCAAGCAACTGGGTGCAACCGACTGCATTAACCCGAAAGACTACGACCGCCCGATCCAGGACGTGATCGTCGACCTGACGGATGGCGGCGTGGATTTTTCCTTCGAGTGCATCGGCAACGTCCAATTGATGCGGGCTGCGCTTGAGTGCTGCCACAAAGGCTGGGGCGAATCGGTGATCATCGGCGTAGCCGGGGCCGGCCAGGAAATCGCTACCCGTCCGTTCCAACTGGTCACCGGTCGCGTCTGGCGCGGTTCGGCGTTTGGCGGCGTACGCGGTCGCAGCGAATTGCCAAGCTACGTGGAAATGGCCCAGACCGGCGAAATCCCCCTGGATACCTTCATCACCCACACCATGGGCCTGGAAGATATCAACAAAGCGTTTGACCTTATGCATGAAGGCAAGAGCATTCGTACCGTCATTCACTTTTGAAGCAGCGGCAAGCGGCGAGCTATCAGCAGCAAGTGGGTGTACGCCTTACTTGCCGTTTGAAGCTTGCCACTTGCAGCTGGGAGCACTCCCATGACCCTGGAAAATATCTCCTGCCAGAAGAGTTTTGGCGGCTGGCACAAACGCTACAAACACAATTCCCACGTGCTCGGTTGCGACATGACCTTCGCCGTCTACCTGCCGCCGCAAGCGGAGCAGGGCGGCAAGCTGCCGGTGCTGTACTGGCTGTCCGGCCTGACCTGCACCGATGAGAACTTCATGCAGAAAGCCGGTGCCCAGCGCATGGCGGCGGAACTGGGGTTGATCATCGTGGCGCCGGACACCAGCCCCCGAGGCCCCGGCGTGCCGGGTGATCCTGACAACGCCTGGGACTTCGGCCTCGGCGCCGGCTTCTACCTGAACGCCACCCAGGAACCCTGGGCCAAGCACTATCGGATGCATGACTACGTGGTGCAGGAATTGCCGGCGTTGGTGGAGGCACACTTCCCGGCGTCCGATAAGCGCGGCATCAGCGGCCACTCCATGGGCGGACATGGCGCATTGGTGTGTGCGTTGCGCAACCCGGAGCGTTACCTTTCAGTGTCGGCTTTTTCGCCGATCAGCAACCCCATGGACTGCCCATGGGGCCAGAAAGCCTTTTCCCGCTATCTGGGCGAAGAACGTTCCAAATGGCGTGAGTGGGATGCCTGCGTGCTGATCAGCGAAACCTCGCACAAACTTCCATTGCTGGTAGATCAAGGCGATCGCGACGATTTCCTCGCCGTGCAGCTCAAGCCTGAAGCGCTGCGCCAGGCCGCGAAGGCGGCCAACCATCCGCTGGAACTGCGCCTGCAACCAGGCTACGACCACAGCTACTTTTTCATTGCCAGCTTCATCGAAGATCATTTGCGGCATCACGCACGTGCTTTGCTCGGTTAATGTGAGAAAAAAGTAGGTAGAATCACGCCCTGAATTAAATCGGGGCGTTTTTTTATGCGTATTGGCCACGGCTACGATGTGCACCGTTTCGCTGAGGGCGATTTCATTACCCTGGGCGGTGTGCGCATTGCGCACCACCACGGATTGCTGGCGCATTCCGACGGCGATGTCGTCCTGCATGCCTTGAGCGATGCATTGCTCGGCGCGGCGGCATTGGGTGATATCGGCAAGCACTTCCCAGACACCGACCCCACTTTCAAGGGCGCCGACAGCCGCGTGCTGCTGCGCCATGTGGTCGGCCTGATCCATGCCAAAGGCTGGAAGGTCGGCAATGTCGATAACACCATTGTCGCCCAGGCACCGAAAATGGCGCCCCATATCGAATCGATGCGTGTACTGATAGCCGCAGACCTGCAAATTGAAGTGGATCAAGTCAACGTGAAAGCCACCACCACCGAAAAACTCGGGTTCACCGGTCGTGAAGAGGGCATCGCGGTGCACTCCGTCGCCTTGTTGCTGCGCGCATGACTGACCTGCAACTGCTGGGCCCGCGGGCCTATGGCGAAGCGCTGGGCAGCGCGGTACTGAAAGCCACGGCCGAAGACTTCCAAGTGGACGAAGTGCTCGACATCCCGCTGACCGGCGAGGGCGAGCACCTGTGGCTGTGGGTGGAAAAGCGCGGCTTGAACACCGAAGAGGCGGCGCGGCGGATAGCCAAGGCGGCCGGCGTGCCGTTGCGCACTGTCAGCTATGCCGGACTCAAGGATCGCCAGGCGCTGACCCGACAGTGGTTCAGCGTGCAATTGCCGGGCAGGGCCGACCCGGACATGAGCGCGGCGCAAAACGACAGCCTCACCATCCTCAAAACCGCGCGCCATAAACGCAAGCTGCAGCGCGGCGCGCATTCGGCCAACGGCTTCACCTTGCGTCTGACTCAATTGGCCGCGGATACCGCCGCGATCGACGCCCGCTTGCAGCAGATCGCCAAGCACGGCATCCCCAACTATTTCGGTGCCCAGCGCTTTGGGCATAACGGTGGCAACGTCGTCGACGCTCGCGACTGGGCGGCGCGCAAGGCCTTGCCCGAGCAGCGCAATGTGCGCTCGCGGCTGCTGTCCACCGCGCGCAGTTTCCTGTTCAACAAAGTCCTGGCGGCGCGAGTCGCCGACGGCTCCTGGCAGCGCGCCCAGGTGGGCGATTTGCTCGCCTTTACCGACAGCCGCAGTTTTTTTCCGGCCGGTGAAGCCGAGTGCAGCGATCCGCGCCTGGCGATCCTGGACCTGCACCCGACGGGGCCGCAGTGGGGCGAGGGCGATTCACCTGCCGCGGGTGCCACCTTCGAGCTGGAACAGGCGGTCGCCGCCAGTGAGGCCGACCTGCGCGATTGGCTGGTCAAGGCGGGCATGAGCCAGGAACGTCGCATTCTTCGACTGCCCATTAGCGGGTTGACGTGGCATTATCCCCGGCCTGACATTCTGCAATTGGAATTCGTCCTGCCGGCCGGATGCTTCGCCACTGTCTTGGTGCGCGAGCTTGTTGATCTGGTGCCGGTGGGGCAGACGGACAGCCCATGCGTATTCTGATATCAAACGATGACGGTGCCACCGCACCCGGCCTTGCCGCGCTCCATGCCGCGCTGCAGGATTACGCCGAGTGCATAGTGGTCGCCCCCGACCAGGACAGGAGCGGCGCCAGCAGTTCGCTGACGCTCGACCGTCCCCTGCACCCGCAGGTTCTGGCCAATGGCTTTATCAGCGTGAACGGCACCCCTACCGACTGCGTACACCTGGCGATCAACAGCCTGTTGGAGCAGGAGCCGGATCTGGTGGTGTCGGGCATCAACCTCGGCGCCAATCTGGGCGATGACGTGCTGTATTCCGGCACCGTGGCCGCTGCCCTGGAAGGGCGTTTCCTGGGGCGCACCTCGTTCGCCTTCTCCTTCGCCTCACGCCAGCTCGACAACCTGCCGACCGCCGCCCATTTTGCGCGCCTGATGGTGGAGGCCCACGCTTCCTTGGACCTGCCGCCGCGCACGGTGCTGAACGTCAACGTTCCCAACCTGCCGTTGGACCATATTCGTGGTATCCAGCTCACGCGCCTGGGCCACCGCGCCCGCGCGGCGGCGCCGTTGAAGGTGGTGGACCCGCGTGGCAGGGAGGGTTATTGGATCGCGGCCGCCGGCGACGCCGAAGATGGCGGCCCCGGCACGGATTTTCACGCGGTAATGCAAGGTTATGTGTCGATTACACCATTGCAACTCGATCGCACCTTCAGTGATGCCTTCAGTGGTCTCGATGGCTGGCTGGAGGGGTTGCGCTGATGGCACGTGAACAAGACGATCTATTGCGTCGCGGCATCGGTATGACCTCCCAGCGTACCCGCGAGCGGCTGATCCAGCGTCTCTACGAAGAGGGACTGTCCAACGCCCAAGTGCTGGAAGTGATCCGGCGCACGCCGCGGCACCTGTTTGTCGATGAGGCCCTGGCCCATCGCGCCTATGAAGACACCGCGCTGCCCATCGGGCATAACCAGACGATTTCCCAGCCGTACATGGTGGCGCGCATGAGCGAGCTGCTGTTGGCGGCGGGCCCGTTGGACAAGGTGCTGGAAATCGGCACCGGTTCCGGTTACCAGACGGCGGTGCTGTCGCAGCTGGTGGAACGGGTGTTTTCGGTGGAGCGCATCAAGGTGTTGCAGGACCGCGCCAAGGAGCGCCTGGTTGAGCTGAACCTGCGCAACGTGGTGTTTCGTTGGGGGGACGGCTGGGAAGGCTGGCCGGCGCTGGCGCCGTATAACGGCATTATCGTCACCGCCGTGGCCACCGACGTGCCGCAGGCCCTGCTCGACCAATTGGCACCGGGTGGGCGCCTGGTCATTCCGGTCGGCTCCGGCGAAGTGCAGCAACTGATGCTTATCGTTCGTGAGGATGAAGGCTTTTCCCGGCATATCCTGGGAGCCGTGCGCTTTGTGCCGTTGCTCAACGGCCCGCTGGCCTGATCTATTTGCGCGGCCAGTGAATTCTGCTGGCGCGGATGTGTCTTACGGCGGGGTCTATGAAGTCAGCATGATGGGTGGATACATTCGGCATTCTCAAAGATTCGTTTCGCACGCGTGCCGGTAAAACTTCAATGCCCAGTTATACTTGCGTCATCTTTCCAGCCTGATACAGGCGTCCATGTTCAGCCACCACAAAGGGAGCGGCGGGTGAGTCTCACAGGTCTTGCGCAGCGTATGAGTAAAACAAGTTTTCAGCGACTGGTGCTTGGCCTCGTCTTCAGTTCCGTGTTGGTCGGCTGCTCCAGCTCGCCAAGCAGTGGCGCACGAGTCGTTGACCGCAACAGCTCGGTACCGCAAAAACCTACCGTCACCACTGGACAATACGTGGTACGCAAGGGCGATACGTTGTTCTCCATTGCCTTCCGTTATGGCTGGGACTACAAGGCGCTCGCAGCTAGAAACAATATTCCCGTGCCGTATACGATTCATCCAGGCCAGACCATTCGCTTCGATGGGCGTAGCGGTTCTGCGCCTACGACAGTTGTGACAACCTCTGGATCTTCGGCCTCGTCGTCCAGCAAGACCACCATCACTACGCGGCCTGCAGGCACGGCGGTGCCGACCCCCGCAAACAAGCCGGCGCCCGCGCCGTTGCCACCTGCGGGGCCTGCGCCGACCGGTTGGGGATGGCCCTCAAACGGAGTGTTGATTGGAAAATTCTCTTCAAACGGTAGTTTGAATAAAGGCATTGATATCGCCGGGGATTTGGGACAGCCTGTTTTAGCTGCGTCTGATGGGACAGTGGTGTACGCCGGGAGTGGTCTACGGGGTTACGGCGAACTCGTCATCATCAAACACAGTGACACCTACGTCAGTGCTTACGGTCACAACCGCAGGCTGTTGGTTCGGGAGGGACAGCAGGTCAAAGTCGGACAGACAATTGCCGAAATGGGGTCAACTGGTACGGACCGGGTGAAACTGCACTTTGAGATTCGCCGTCAAGGGAAGCCTGTAGATCCATTGCAATTCCTACCCCGTCGTTGATGTGTTGCCAGCCTGTTCCTAGCGTAGAAGGAACAGGCTCCAGCGTTGCCAAGGATAAAGGCGTCGCTTGAGCTTGAGGTCGAACTCACCAAAGGACTATAACAATGGCTCTCAGTAAAGAAGCGCCGGAGTTTGACATCGACGATGAGGTTCTCCTTATGGAGACCAGCATCGCTATGGAATCGATGTCGAATGAGGGACCTGCTACACCTTCAGTTCGAACCAAATCCAAGAACTCCTCCGCGTTAAAGCAACACAAATACATTGATTACACCCGGGCGCTTGATGCGACCCAGCTGTACCTCAATGAAATCGGCTTTTCCCCTCTGCTTACCCCTGAAGAGGAAGTCCATTTTGCGCGCTTGTCGCAAAAAGGCGATCCGGCTGGGCGCAAGCGCATGATTGAAAGCAACCTGCGGCTGGTAGTGAAAATTGCCCGGCGCTACGTCAATCGTGGGCTGTCCCTGTTGGACCTGATCGAGGAGGGCAATCTTGGCCTGATTCGAGCAGTGGAAAAGTTCGATCCTGAACGCGGCTTCCGTTTTTCGACCTACGCCACCTGGTGGATTCGTCAGACCATCGAACGGGCGATCATGAATCAGACCCGCACGATCCGGTTGCCGATCCATGTGGTCAAAGAGCTCAACGTCTACCTGCGGGCGGCGCGTGAGCTGACACAAAAACTCGATCATGAACCCTCACCCGAAGAAATCGCCAACCTGCTGGAAAAACCGGTAGCGGAGGTCAAGCGCATGCTTGGTCTTAACGAGCGCGTGTCTTCGGTCGACGTCTCGCTGGGTCCGGATTCGGATAAAACCCTGCTGGACACCCTCACGGATGATCGCCCGACAGACCCTTGTGAGCTGTTGCAGGACGATGATCTTTCCCAAAGCATTGACCAGTGGTTGTCTGAACTTACGGACAAACAGCGTGAAGTGGTGATTCGCCGCTTCGGCCTGCGCGGCCATGAGAGCAGTACCTTGGAGGATGTAGGCCTGGAGATCGGTCTGACCCGCGAGCGGGTGCGGCAGATCCAGGTTGAAGGGCTCAAGCGCCTGCGTGAGATCCTGGAGAAAAATGGCCTGTCGAGTGAATCGCTGTTTCAATAGCGTCTGCTTGAATGCCTGAATGTGGGAGGGGGCTTGCCCCCGATAGCGGTGTGACAGTCAATGCAAATGTGACTGCTGACCCGCCATCGGGGCTAGCCCCCTTCCACATTTTTATTTCAGGCATCAAGTGGGTTTGGATACCAAATCGCAGGCATAAAAAAACCCCGCTTTTAAGGGCGGGGTCTTTTCGACTAAGTCAGTACAAGTTAGATAACTTGAACTTCTTCAGCTTGCATGCCTTTCTGACCGCGGGTAGCGATGAAAGAAACCTGTTGGCCTTCTTTCAGGCTTTTGAAGCCGTCGGATTGGATAGCTTTGAAGTGAACGAACAGGTCGTCACCGGATTGTGGAGTGATGAAGCCGAAGCCTTTTTCATCGTTGAACCACTTAACGGTACCAGTTTGGCGATTAGACATGGTGTATCTCCTTGGACAAAGTTAACTGCGACTCAGGAAAAGCCCTGGCCGAGACTGAGTGCAAAGAGCAGGAAAAATTCTTGGAGATGGTTGGATCGAAATTCAACATATCGTGTAGAGATTCTCAGTGACACAAGCAGCACAGTGGCGCCACCTTAACCCTTTTTCCGGAACGTGCCAATGGTATTTCCGAAGGTTTCTCTATTTTCGTGACTGGCGGTGGTATTTACCGACACCCCACGCAACGCGATGGCTCCCGGCCCCGCTGGCTGCGGCTCCAGGTCCAGGGCGCATTCATCAAGAAAACCCCCACGCCCTTTGAACCCCAACGCCGGCCCCGGTAAGATGCCTCACAGAATTTTTCCACCTCGCTATTCAGGACACCCGCCATGAGCATCAAATCGGACAAGTGGATTCGCCGCATGGCGCAAGAGCACGGCATGATCGAACCCTTTGTCGAGCGCCAGATGCGTGGAGAGGGCGCCGAACGCCTGATTTCGTACGGTGTGTCCAGCTACGGCTACGACGTGCGTTGCGCCGATGAATTCAAGGTGTTCACCAATATCAATTCGGCAACCGTCGATCCAAAAAACTTCGATGAAAAAAGCTTCGTCGATATCAAGAGCGATGTGTGCATTATCCCGCCGAACTCGTTCGCGCTGGCGCGCACCGTGGAGTTCTTTCGTATCCCGCGCGACGTGCTGACCATCTGCCTCGGCAAAAGCACCTACGCCCGTTGCGGCATCATCGTTAACGTGACCCCCCTTGAGCCGGAATGGGAAGGCCACGTGACGCTGGAGTTCTCCAACACCACCACGTTGCCGGCGAAAATCTACGCCAACGAAGGGGTGGCGCAGATGCTGTTCCTGCAGTCCGACGAGGCCTGTGAAGTGTCCTACAAGGACCGTGGCGGCAAGTATCAGGGCCAGCTCGGCGTCACGCTGCCGCGCGCTTGATCGAAAGCTCCGACACGCAAAGGGAATTAGTCTGAAGAAAGTGACTCTATTGGGTGTACTGCCTCGGCACGTGTAAAACGTGTCGAGCCACGCTTGAGGAGTACCTTATGAAGATCGACCCCCGAATCAGCGCAGAACTCGCTCGCCTTGAACCCAATCAGATTGGCGTTCTGGCATGGTCTCTGATGGCCGATCCTGCCTATGCGGGCGGCATCCCCGGCCAACCCGAGCCGGATTACCCGCAGCCCACCGAGCCCGGTGAGCCTACCCTGCCGGACGAGCCGCCACCCGCGCCCGTTGCTTGAAGCCTTTAGGGTTGGCCTGCATCACCTGACAGGCCATACCTCCTGATCGCCGATCACCAGAATTCGGTGATCGGCGTCCGGCTCGACCGCATAGCCTCCTGTAAACGCCCCGAACGCCGGTAGCAGGCTGACCCGTGGCCCGAGCTGAAAGCAGGGCAGGCGCAGGCTCTGGCGCCCCTTGCCGCGCAAGCGATATACCGGATGCACATGACCTGCCAGCACATGGTGGCTGGGATGAGCGTCGGGTTCGTGCTGCAAGGCAAACGGGCCCATCAACAGCGGTTCTGGCACCACGTCGATCCCGAGGTCGCCAGGCGGGTCACCCGCACGCTTATCGTGATTGCCGCGAATCAACGTCAGCGGCAGGTCACGATGCTGTTCGCGCCACGCTCGCAGGGCGCCCAACGTGCCGCTGGCATGGGAGCCTGGGCCGTGCAGGAAGTCACCCAGAAACACCACTCGCGCACAATCGAATGCCTCCAGCACCCGGTCCAGGCGCGCCAGGTTGTCGGTGGTGGTGCCCTGGGGCACCGGCTGTCCCAGGCTGCGATAGGCCGATGCCTTGCCAAAATGCGCGTCGGCGACCAGCAAGCACCGGCGCGCGGGCCAGTAGATGGCCTTCTGGGCCAGCAGCCATAGCTCTTCGCCTTCCAATTGAACTGAGCAATACATCAAGCTTTTCCGTTATCCGCGACTTTTTCCAAATCCTTGACCATCCGCGCGATGCGCTCCGAGAGTTTTTCCGAGCTCATACTTTCGCGCATGCGCTCAACCAGCAGCGGAAATGCCAGGGGCGTGGGCCGTTCAATCAGGTGCAGCTCCAGTGTCAGAGTGGACAGGTGCCGTAGCGCCGCTTCCAGTCGACGAATGTCCAATTCGTCGCGCAATACTTCTTCGCCGGCCTGAGCCAGTAACAGGTTGTGCGGGTCATACTGCTTGAACACTTCAAAGAACAAGCCGCTGGAGGCCTGCACTTGCCGGGTGCTTTTCGGCGCGCCGGGGTAGCCGGCAAACACCAGCCCGGCGATGCGCGCGATTTCGCGAAAGCGCCGCAGGGCCAGTTCACCGGCGTTCAGGCTGGCGGCGACGTCCTCCAGCAAGCGGTCCGGGCTCAGCAGCGGGGCGTTCAACAGCGCGGGCCAATCCACCGGAGTGGCGCTGAGCAATTCCAGGCCATAGTCGTTGACCGCGATGGAGAATGTGACGGGTTGCCCCTGGCTGACGCGCCACGCCAGCAAACTGGCCAGGCCCAGGTGCACCTGGCGCCCGGCGAACGGGTAAAGGAACAGGTGCCAACCCTCGCGGGATTTCAGGGCTTCGGCCAGCAAGTGCGCGCGGGTCGGCAGGCCGGACCAACGCAGTTGCGTCTGCAGGAGTGGCTGTACCGCCTGCATCTCCGGGCCGTCGAAGTGACCCTGGGCAGCGGCATCGAAGCGTTCCACCACGGCCTGGGCCAGTTCGTTGGAAAGGGGCATGCGCCCGCCATTCCAACGCGGCACTGCGGCCTTTTTGGCGGTACTGCGGCGTACGTAGGCGGTCATGTTTTCCACCCGCACCAGCTCCAACAAGCGACCGGCAAACAGGAAACCGTCCCCCGGTTTGAGTCGCGCAATAAAGCCTTCTTCCACACTGCCCAGGTTCTTGCCGCCACCGCCCTTGCTCCAGAATTTAAGCTGGATGCTCGCATCGCTGACGATAGTGCCCACGCTCATGCGATGGCGCCTGGCCAACCGTGCATCCGGCACCCGCCAGATGCCGTGCTCGTCGGGCTCCACGCGGCGGTAATCCGGGTAAGCGGTCAGTGATAAGCCGCCGTGGCGCACAAAGCCCAGGGCCCAGGCCCAGTCGGCGTCAGTGAGGTCGCGATAGGCCCAGGCGCCGCGTACTTCCTCCAGCAACGATGGGGGCATAAAGCCGCCACCCAAGGCCATACTCACCAAGTGTTGTACGAGCACATCCAGTGGTTTGTAAGGAGATTCCCTGGCTTCGATGCGTCGCTCGGCAATTGCATCCTGCGCCGCCGCGGCTTCGATCAGTTCCAGGCTGTGAGTCGGCACCAGCGTCACCCGCGACGGCCTCCCGGGTGCGTGGCCGGAGCGCCCGGCGCGCTGCATCAGGCGCGCCACGCCCTTGGCCGAACCGATCTGCAGCACGCGCTCGACCGGCAGAAAATCCACCCCCAGGTCCAGGCTCGAGGTGCACACCACCGCCTTGAGTTGCCCGTCTTTCAGCGCCCGTTCGACCCAGTCGCGCGTCTCCCGGGACAACGAACCATGGTGAAGGGCTATCACTCCGGCCCAATCCGGCCGCGCATCGAGCAATGCCTGGTACCAGATTTCCGACTGTGCCCGGGTGTTGGTGAACACCAGGCAACTGCTGCTGGTGTCCACCTCGGCCACCACCTGCGGCAGCATTTTCAAACCAATATGTCCGGCCCAGGGGAAGCGCTCGGCCACGGGTGGCAACAGCGTATCGACGTGCAGCGCCTTGGCCGTTTGCCCCTGCACATTGATTCCTCCGCCTTGTGGGACCAGTACCTCCAAAGCGTGGGATTGATTGCCCAGCGTCGCGGAAATCCCCCACACCAGCAATTCAGGCTGCCAACGTCGCAAGCGCGCCAGGGCCAGTTGCAACTGCACCCCGCGTTTGTTGCCGATCAGTTCGTGCCATTCATCCACTACCACCATGCGCACATGGGCCAGGCTGGCTTCGCTGTCGGCGCGGGCCAGCATCAGGGTCAGGCTTTCCGGGGTGGTGACCAGTGTGGTCGGCTGGCGACGGGTTTGTCGGGCGCGTTCGGCACTGCTGGTGTCGCCGGTGCGCAGGCCGACACTCCACGGGATTTGCAACGCCGCCAGCGGCGCTTCCAAGGCGCGCGCGGTGTCGGCGGCGAGGGCTCGCATCGGCGTGATCCACAACACCGTCAGCGGCTCGGCCGGTGGCTTGCGTTTGCCGGTGGCCGGCGGGCGCGTGATGGCGAAGCGATTGAGCGCGGCAAACCACAGCGCGTAAGTCTTGCCGGCACCGGTGCTGGCATGCAGCAAGCCGGAATTTCCCTCCTTGACCGCCGTCCACACGGCTTTTTGGAAGGCGAACGGTTTCCAGCCTTTGGCGGCGAACCATTGCCTGGCGAAGTCGTGGGGTTTTGCCATGCGGCGGCTGACGCTCTGGAGGGCTTATTCCACAGACCCCCCAGGCATCACAAAGGTTTACTTCAAATTACCGCTCAGGAACTGATGCAGGCGCTCGCTCTTGGGGTTACCCAGCACGTCTTCCGGCGCGCCTTGCTCCTCCACCAGGCCTTTGTGCAGGAACAGCACCTGGCTGGACACTTTGCGCGCAAAGCTCATTTCGTGCGTGACCATGATCATGGTGCGGCCTTCCTCCGCCAGGCCCTGGATCACCTTCAGCACTTCGCCCACCAGTTCCGGATCGAGGGCCGAGGTGGGCTCGTCGAACAGCATCACCTCCGGCTCCATCGCCAATGCGCGGGCGATGGCGACGCGCTGTTGCTGCCCGCCGGAGAGAAACGCCGGGTACTGATCGGCCACGCGAGCCGGCAGGCCGACCTTGTCCAGGTAACGGCGGGCGCGGTCTTCGGCGTCCTTCTTACTGCAGCCCAGCACCCGGCGCGGAGCCATGGTGATGTTCTCCAGCACGCTCATGTGGCTCCACAGGTTGAAGTGCTGGAACACCATCGCCAGCCGCGTGCGCAAGCGTTGCAGTTCGGCGTCGTCGGCCACGCGCATGCCGTGGCGGTCGCTGACCATGCGGATCGGCTGGCCGTCGAGGGTCATGGCGCCATCGTTGGGCGTTTCCAGAAAATTGATGCAACGCAAAAAGGTGCTCTTGCCCGAGCCGCTCGCGCCGATCAGGCTGATCACGTCACCGGTCCTGGCCTTGAGCGAAACACCTTTGAGCACCTCATTGTCGCCATAGCTTTTATGCAGGCCTTCAACGGTCAATTTGTACATGGGGCGTGCATCCTCAAGGCGAAAGTAGATAGCCGCTGCGGTAGGCTTCGGTGCCTGCGACATGGCCGATGACCATCCCGGCAGTGGCCATGCGGCGCAGCGAACGGGCGTAAAGCAGGCCGGCCGTGCGGCAGCGCACGGGCGTTACGCGGTCGGTAATGGGGTCGATGATTTCAGCGAGCAATTGCCCGGCTTCCAGGTACTCGCCGGGTAGGGCGGCAAACACCAGCAAGCCGCCCACCGGCGTGGCCACCGGCTCCACGCCGGCCAGCGGGGTGGCCGGGTAGGGCAGCTCGGGCAGGGGCGGTGCGTCGCCGGCGATGGCGCCGAAGCGGATCAGATAATCGATGATCGCCTGGCTGTCGAGGCTCGCCAGGCCATGGTTGACGTCGCCCTGGCCGCGCAGTTCGACGGTCACCGACAAACTGCCCAAGGGGATCGGAAACCGCGCGCCGAAGCGCTGCTGCAGCTGCCACCACACCAGGCTGAAGCATTCGTCGAAGGACTGGCCGCCCGAGTCCGTGGCCAGCAGGTTGGCCTCCGAGCCAAGGTAGCGCGCCAACGCTTCGACCTGGGGCCAGGCTTCAGGTGTGGTGTACAGATGCGCCACCGCTTCGAAATCGCAGTGCAGGTCCAGCACCAGATCGGCGTCGCAGGCCAGGCGTTGCAGCACCAGGCGCTGGGACTGCAACTGGGTCGTTGCGCTTTGCCCGGCCAGGGCGCTGACCAGGGCGGCACGGATCACTCGCACGTTGTGCTGCGGATCGTCGCCGAGCAACGCTTGGACCTGATTGCCTACCTCGTCGCTGAGGTCGACGAACAGCCGATTGAAGTTCTGCCCGCTCTCCAGTTCATAGCGGCCCAGCGGGGTGTCCATCAAGACCTGTTCCAGGCCCGCCGGGTTGGCAACCGGCACCAACACGATTTCGCTGCGCAGGCGCCCGGCGGCGGCCAGTTCGGCCAGGCGCGCCTTTAAATGCCAGGCCACCAGCATGCCCGGCAATTCGTCGGCGTGCAGCGACGCCTGGAGGTAGACCTTGCCGTGGCTGTGTTCCGGGCCAAAGTGAAAACTGTGGATCTGCCGCGCGGTGCCGGGCACCGGCGCGATCAGTTGATGAATCCGATGACGCATGAGCGCTCCTTAGTGGCTGGGGCCGAGAAACGCCAGCCAGCGCCGCTCCGCCAGGCGAAACAGGCCGACCAGGGCGAAGGTCACGGTCAGGTAGATCAGCGCGGCAATACCGAATGACTGAAAGGTCATAAAGGTGGCCGAGTTGGCGTCCCGAGCCACCTTGAGGATGTCCGGAATCGTCGCGGTAAACGCCACTGTGGTCGAGTGCAGCATCAGGATCACTTCGTTGCTGTAGTACGGCAGCGACCGGCGCAGCGCCGAGGGCATGATCACGTAGGCATACAGCTTCCAGCCGCTGAGCCCGTAGGCCTTGGCGGCTTCGACCTCGCCGTGGGCCATGCTGCGGATCGCGCCGGCGAAGATCTCCGTGGTGTAGGCGCAGGTGTTGAGGGCAAAGGCCAGGATGGTGCAGTTCATCGCATCGCGGAAAAACGCGTCCAGCACCGGTTGCGCGCGCACGGCGGCAATGCTGTAGATGCCGGTGTAGCAGATCAGCAGCTGTATATAGAGCGGCGTGCCGCGAAACAGGTAGGTGTAGAACTGCACCGGCCAGCGCACCAGCGGGTTGCGCGAGACGCGGGCAATGGACAGCGGGATCGACACCAGAAACCCGATGACCAGTGCGGCGCTGAGCAGCCACAGGGTCATGGCCAGGCCGGTGACGTGCTGGCCGTCGCTATACAGAAACGGGCGCCAGTATTCCTGCAGGAGTTCGATCATCGCACGGCCTCCCGGGCGCCAGCGGAGTAGCGGCGTTCAAGACGGCGCAGGACAAAGTTGGAGGCACTGGTGATCAACAGGTAGATCAACGCGGCCAGTACCAGGAAGTAGAACAGCTGATAAGTGCTTTTGCCGGCATCCTGTGCCGCCTTGACCAAGTCCGCCAGGCCGATGATCGACACCAGCGCGGTGGCCTTGAGCATCACCATCCAGTTATTGCCGATGCCCGGCAGGGCAAAGCGCATCATCTGCGGGAAAGTCACGTAGCGAAACCGCTGGCCGCGCTTGAGCCCGTAGGCGGTGGCGGCTTCCAGTTGGCCACGGGGTACGGCGAGAATCGCGCCGCGAAACGTCTCGGTGAAGTAGGCACCGTAGATAAAGCCCAGGGTGATTACCCCGGCGCTGAATGGGTCGATCTCGATGTACTCCCATTCCATCAAGTCGGTCAGACCAGTGAGCCAGGTTTGCAGGCTGTAGAAAATCAACAGCATCAGCACCAGGTCGGGTACGCCGCGGATCAGCGTGGTGTAGAGCTGCGCGGGGATACGCAGAAAGGGCAGGCTGGACAGTTTGGCGCTGGCGCCGAGCAACCCCAGCAATACGCTGACGGCCAGGGACAGCACCGACAATTTGATGGTCATCCAGGTGCCTTGCAGCAACAGCGGGCCGAAACCCTTCAAGCTGAGTGCGCTCAGCCCGAGGGTTTGCAACAGTTCTTCGAACATAAATCGGGACCTATGGCGATAAAAAAGCGCCCCTGAATAAACAGGGGCGCCCAGGCATTATTTGCCGCTGTACAGGTTCAGATCGCCAAAGTGTTTCTTCTGAATGGTGGCGTAGGTGCCATCATCGTGTAACGCTTTGATACCTTTATCCAAAAGGGCCTTCAACTCAGTGTTACCTTTTTTGATACCGACGGCGGTTTTGGACGGCAGCAAAGGGTCGTCGATGGCCGCGCTGACTTCATAGCCGGCGCCGGCCGGCGACTTCAAAAAGCCCAGTTCGGCTTGCAGCATGTCTTGTACCGAAGCGTCGAGGCGGCCGGAGGTCAAGTCAGCGTAAACCTGATCCTGGTTCGCGTAGGCCTTGGTGGTTACACCGGCTTTATCCAGTACGGCCTTGGCGTAGGCTTCCTGAATGGTGCCTTGCTCGTAGCCAACGGTTTTGCCCTTGAGCGACTCCGGCGTGGAGTAGCCCGCGCCTTTCTTGAACACCAGCGAGGTCGGGCCGGAGAACAGCTCGTTAGAGAAGTCGATGGCCTTCATGCGGGCATCGGTGACGGTCATGGACGAAATCACGCCGTCGAATTTGTTGGCCTTGAGACCCGGAATCATGCCGTCGAAATCGCTTTCGACCCACTTGCACTTGACCTTCAGCTCGGCGCAGATGGCATTGCCCAAGTCGATATCGAAGCCCACCAGGCTGCCGTCGGCCGCCTTGGATTCGAACGGGGCGTAGGACGGGTCGACACCAAAACGCAATTCCTTGTATTCCTTGGCCAGCGCGGTACCGGCGGCCATGCACAGAGCCAGTGCAGAAAGGGTCAGCAATGCTTTTTTCATTATGTAATCCCTTGAAACCAAGATAAGCGCTTGTGGCGCGATTAGGACTGTTACTGAACGGTGTCAGACGGATCCTAAGTAGCAATTTCTGCACCATAGTTCCGAATGAGCGTTTTAAAAGGTAGGAAGGTAGCGTCGAGAGTGTAGGAGATGCCCAAAAATGGGCACCGATTTTTCAATGCACCATTTGGGGGATTTGTCTCAGGCCAACAGGTCCTGCAAGGTCGCGAGGTTGTCGGCGTCTTCCACACTTTTATCCTGGCGCCAGCGCAACATTCGCGGGAACCGTACCGCAATCCCGCTTTTATGGCGCTTGGACAGAGCGATGCCCTCAAACCCCAACTCGAACACCATGCTCGGCGTCACGCTGCTGACCGGGCCGAATTTTTCCACGGTGGTCTTGCGCACGATGGCATCGACCTTGCGCATTTCCTCGTCGGTCAGCCCGGAGTAGGCCTTGGCGAACGGCACCAGCGTGCGTTCGCTGCCCGGCGGGCCATCCCACACCGCAAAGGTGTAGTCGCTGTAAAGGCTGGCGCGCCGCCCGTGGCCGCGCTGGGCGTAGATCAGCACCGCGTCGACGCTGAACGGGTCGACCTTCCATTTCCACCACACGCCCATGTCCTTGGTGCGGCCCACGCCGTAAAGGCCGTCGCGTGCCTTGAGCATCATGCCTTCCACCCCCAGCCTTCGCGAATCCTCGCGCTGCTGCGCCAGATCCTGCCAGGTCGCGCCCGTCAGCAGCGGCGAAGGCAGCAGCACGGGTTGGTTGCACTGGGCGATCACCTGTTCCAACTGTGCCCGGCGCTCGGCCTGGGGATGGTTGCGCCAATCGTGACCCTGGTGTTCCAGCAGGTCATAGGCGAGCACTGCCACTGGCGCGTCTTCCAGGACTTTTTTGCTCAGGGTCTTGCGACCGATCCGCTGTTGCAGCAGGGCAAAAGGTTGCACTGCGTCCTTCCACACCACGATCTCGCCGTCGATCACCGTGCCGTCGGGCAGGCCGCTCACCAGGCTGTGCAGTTCAGGAAAACGCTCCGTCACCAGCTCCTCGCCTCGGGACCAGACCCACAGGCGGCCCTCGCGCTTGACCACTTGCGCGCGAATGCCGTCCCACTTCCACTCCACCTGCCAGTCGCTGGGTGAACCAAGCAAGGTGTCGAATTGCTCCACCGGTTGCGCCAGGCCATGGGCCAGAAAAAACGGATACGGCTGCCCGCCACGTTGAGCGTGTTCGTCCGACGATTCGGCGGCGATCAGCTTCAGATACCCTTGCGGCGTAGGGCGATTGGACAGATCGGTGTAGCCCACCAGCCTTTGTGCCACGCGCTTGCTGTCCAACCCGGCCATCGCCGCGAGGGCGCGGGTGACCAGCAGTTTGGACACCCCCACACGGAAGCTGCCGGTGATCAGCTTGATACACACCATCAGGCTCGGTTGATCCAGTTGCGCCCACAGCGCCGGCAAGCGTTCGGCCAGCTCCGCCGGCGGCAGGCCACGTAAGGGCAGCAGTTTTTCCTCCAGCCACACGGCCAGGCCGTCCTCTGAGGTGTAGGGCGACTCCGGCAGCAGCAGGGAAACTGTCTCGGCCAGGTCGCCCACCGATTGGTAGCTTTCTTCGAACAGCCACGGCTCGATGCCCGACGCCTCGGTGGCCATGTCACGCAGCAGGCGGGTCGGCACCAGTTGCCGTGGCCGCCCACCGGAGAGGAAATACACCGCCCACGCGGCGTCGGCCGGCGGGGCCTGGCGGAAGTAGGTTTGCAAAGCGGCAAGCTTGGCGTTGCTGGAGGTAGTGGCGTCGAGGTTGGCGTACAGCTCGGCGAAGGCCTTCATGCCGAGACCTCTTCTTCGTCGTCCCCGTATTCGGTGGTGAAGCCCTGTGCATCCAAGCCTTTTTCACGCAGATGGCGAACCAGGACGCCGACGGAGCCGTGGGTCACCATCACCCGCTCGGCGCCGGTTTGCTCGATGGCCCACAACAGGCCCGGCCAGTCTGCGTGGTCCGACAGGACAAAACCGCGATCCACTCCGCGCCGCCGTCGGGTGCCGCGCAGGCGCATCCAACCGCTGGCGAAGGCATCGCTGTAATCGCCGAAGCGGCGTATCCATGTGCCGCCGCCGGTGGAGGGCGGCGCGATGATCAGCGCCTGGCGCAGCAGCGGGTCGTTTTTCTTGAAATCGCCGGCGTACAGGGTTTCGGGGATATAGATGCCGGCATCGCGATACACCCGGTTCAACGGCTCGACCGCGCCGTGGCAGAGGATCGGGCCGATGCTGGCGTCGATGCCATGCAGGATGCGCTGGGCTTTGCCGAAGGAATAACAGAACAACACGCTGGCTTTGCCGTTGGCGATATTCCCACGCCACCACTCGTTGATTCCCGCAAAGATCTGCGCCTGCGGCTGCCAGCGGTAGATCGGCAGGCCGAAGGTGGATTCGGTAATAAACGTGTGGCACTGCACCGGCTCGAAGGGCGCGCAGGTGCCATCGGGCTCGACTTTATAGTCGCCGGACGCTACCCAGACTTCGCCCTGATATTCGAGGCGCACCTGGGCCGAACCGAGTACATGCCCCGCCGGATGGAAACTCAAGGTTACCCCGTGGTGCACCAGACGTTCGCCGTAGGGCAAGGTCTGCAGGTTGATGTCCTGCCCCAGTCGCGAGCGCAGGATACCTTCGCCGGGCGCGGCTGCGAGGTAGTGGGTGTTGCCGGTGCGGGCATGGTCGCCATGGGCGTGGGTGATTACGGAGCGTTCCACCGGGCGCCAGGGGTCAATGTAGAAATCCCCGGCGGGGCAATAGAGGCCTTCGGGGCGGGCGATGACAAGGTCCATGGGATGACCGCAAGAGGGGCTTGTTACTTATGAGGCAGGGGCGAGCGCAGAAGTTCTATCTGAATGCATGTGGATCCTGGTTGTTCCAGCAGGCTACCGATGATCAACGGCGAAACCGGCTGATCGTACTTCAATAGACGTTCGACACTGGCTGAAAAGGTGGGAGGGGCATAGGCATCTGCATCAATCTAAAGGCAGACACCTGACTCTGTGGTGAGCCGGTTCACCACAACAAGCCCCTCCTGCATTTTCCAGCGTTTACTTGCCTGGGGTCAGGGTCAGGCGGGTCTTGCCGTACACCTTGTCGAAGTTCTGCGGCTGCATCGGGAAGCTCAGGTATTGCGCCTTGAGCGACGGGTCGATGCCATTGGCATAGTTCGGACTGGCCGGGTTACCGGATTGGCCGATGCCACCCTGGCCCATCATCGGTTCCGCCTGGCCGAAGTCGACGATCATGCGCAATGCCGGCACCTGGGTAGTGTTGAAATCCTGGCCCCAACTGTAAGGCGCCGAGTTCAAGGTGTTATGGTCGCCGCCACTGGCCAGCGGCCCACGGATCACTTGGCCTTGCGCGTTTTTCCAGGTGGTGCTGTGCAACTTGCCCCACTGCCACGCCTTGTGGTCCGTACCCAGTTGGCTGTCGCCAGCGGTAATGGCAGCCGCCAGGCTGCGTGCGAGGATCGTCGGCTTGTCTTCCTTCTGTGCGGTGCGCACGTCGTCCCAGAACGGGCTGTCTTCACGGCCCAGCAGGTGGTCGGCCTGGGCGGCGTAGGAGAGGCCGGCGTTGCTCACGAAGGCTTTCCAGCTGGCGCTGTTTTCCGGGCCGAGTTCGTCGAGAAAGATCTGTCGGGTGCTCTCCTGCAGGAACAGTTCGTAGAGCGCTGCGTCCGAGGACGTCGATACCAGGCGACCATCGAATGCCATCAAGCGCTTCAGCGCTTCCCGTGCCTTGGCCTGCTCGGCGGCCGGCAACCCATCCATCGCCTGCTTCAATGGCTGGGCCATGCCCGGCGCCTGGAACATGCTCTTGAGCTTGGCGGCGAAGGCCGTGGTCTGGTCGTATTGCATGGCGATCACGCTGCGGCTGTCGTGTTTGCCGGCATTGGCCAGTTGCGCCAGGCGTTCGCTGCGCTCCGGCGCATCCCAGGAGTTGGATAGCTGCATGCCATAGCCGCGTGGCGCGGTGCGCTGGTTGGCGGTGCCGATCCAGCCCTGGGGCGGGTCCTGATCATAGGGGTGCAGCATCGCATCGGCGTAACCGTCCCAGTCAAAGCGACCCTCCCAGCCCGGCGACGGCAACAGGCCTTCACCTTCACGGCGGTTGGGAAAGCGACCGGTGACCTGCCAGCCGATATTGCTGGCGTCGGCGAAGATCATGTTCAGGGCGATCGCGCGGATTTCCCGGGTGGCGTCCGAGGCTTTACCGGCATTTTGCGCGCGGGACAGGTCGAAGAACGCGTCCAGGCTCTTATCATCTTTGAAGTCGGCGCTTTGCAGGGCCAGGCCCAAACCGCTGGTCAAGGCCTGGCTGCTGTTGAGCAGAGCACCGTGGCGGGTTTCGTAGACGACTTCGCGGATCGAGCGTTGGCCCTTGATAAAGAAGGTTTCGTTACGCACGCCGGCCGGCAGCCATTTGCCGTTGTTTTCGTAATACAGGGCGGAGCCCTGGCGTTTGACCTTTTCCAGGAACAGGTCCTGGGTGTCGCCCTTGACCGCGCTCATGCTCCACGCCACTTTGCCGTTGAACCCGGACAGCAGTGTGGGCAGCCCGGCAATCGAGGCACCCACGGCCTGGTATTTCGGGGCGCGGATCTGCACGTAGCTCCACGGCGACGGTGCCTGTGGCTGGGCTGCGAAATCGCTGGCCAGCAGGCTCTTGCCGGCGCGGCTGCGCTGCGGACCGATGGCCCAGTTGCTTGACGTGGTGACCGCCAGCGCGTTGAGGCTGCTCAACTGCTGACTGACCGCGTCGAGTCCCACCAGGCCGGTGATCTGGCCCAGATTGATGCCTTTGAGTTTGTCGGCTTCGGCCAGTGGGATCGGCTCATCCGGCGCGCTTGGTGTAAGCCAGGCGAGCTTGTCGACGCCAACTTTCTGCGCCAGCACCAGGGACGCCAATTCCTCCTGCAGGTTGGCCGACTCGCTGAAATTGAGCAGGCAGAACAGCAGTGCGGAATCTTCCGGTTTCCAGTACTCGGGCGTGTAGCCGGTCTGGGCCAGATCCGGCGGCAGCTTGTCGCGGTAGCGGAACAAATAGGCATTGACACCGCGGGCGTACACTTCGAAGAACCGCTTGAGGCGCGGCGACGAGGCGTTATACAGCTCGCCGGCACTTTTTTTCAGGTTGACCGCTCGCATAAAGCGGTCCACGTCCAGCACCTCAGGCCCCGACATTTCCGCCAGACGGCCCTGGGCCAGCAGGCGCAGGGTGACCATCTGCTGGATGCGGTCGCTGGCGTGCACGTACCCAAGGCTGAACAGCGCATCGTGGAAGGTGTTGCTTTCGATCAGCGGCATGCCCTGGGCATTGCGGCGCACCGACACATTCTGGGCCAGGCCCTTGAGCGGCTGTACGCCGGCCACCGGCGGCAGGGTGTCCTGGGTGCTTTGGAGTTGGCAACCGGCCAGGCTCAATGCACTGGCCACTGCCGCGGCAACGCCGAACCGGGGAAGAAAATGTGAAAGGGCTGGCGAGGCCATGGCAAAGCTCCTGCGGGGGGTAGCGTCAGTAAAGGCGCTACGTTAGTGAGCGCGGTGAAACGACGCAAGCAGGAGTTGTGTAATTGCGTAAGCCTTGGGCAAAACAGTGTGGGAGGCGGTTGGAATCCTCCCACGAGGGTCAAGTGAATGTCAGCGGTCGCGATCAGGCGCCGTGGCACTTCTTGAATTTTTTCTCGCTGCCGCATGGGCAAGGATCGTTGCGACCAACGTCCTTCAGCGCATTGCGCACCGGCTCCTGGTGAGCATGACCGCAGTTCGGGCCGTGGACATGGCCGTGGTCATGATCATGGTGAACGTGATCGTGATCGTGGTTGCAGTCAGGACCATGGACATGGGGTTGTTGAGTCATCGATGTCGCTCCGGAATAAAATCGCCGGGGATTATCTGCCCATTGTGCGCGACCTGCACGTCATAACCGATGAATAATCCGGTTTTCAGCTCGCCTTCCAGACGGTAAGGCACGGGCTTGTCGGGTTTTTTCAGCATCTGCACCACATCACGTATCTGCGGCCACAGGTTGGTGCGCACCGTGACCTTGAAAACGGCGTGGCCGTGCGGCGCCACAGTCAGCCATTCATTGGACTCGCCTTCGGTCAGCACGAAATCGCCCAGGCTTACCTTGTAGACCAAGCCGCGCACGGTCAGGTCGGCGTCGTCGCGGTTGTCTACACGAAAGTACAGCTTGAATTTCTGCTCCAGCAATTTGGCGCGCACCACCTCGACCTTCACCAGCGACACGTGAGGCGGTGGCGTGTCGTCTTCGAACCACGACGCGCAGCCGCTCAGGCCGAGGGTTAACGCCAGCATCAAGCTGTATATCCGAAGCATGGCGCGATTCCTGGGGGTTAGAGGTAGCTGGAACAACACTTCTTGAATTTCTGCCCGCTGCCGCATACGCAGGCATCGTTGCGACTGGCCTTGACTTGCACTGTAGGGTCAATGAAGTACCAGCGCCCGTCATTCTGTACGAAAGAGGACTGTTCGCGGTGGCTATGTTCGCCGGTGCTGTCATGCCAGCGTGCGGTGAAGGTCACGAACGCGTGTTCCGGCTGGCCGCCGAACACCTCCGAACTTTCCACCTCAAGGCCAAGCCAAGTGCTTTGGGCGCTCCACGCGGCGATGGCGTCGCGGTCCAGGCCGGCCTGTTGCGCGGGCAGGGTGGTGGCCACCAGATAATCCACCAGGCCCAATACGTACGCGCTGTAGCGCGAGCGCATCAACGCGGTGGCACAGGGCGCCGGGTGGCCGGCGTGATAATGGCCGCAGCAGGCATCCAGCAGGTTGCCACTGCCGCAGGGGCAAATGGATGTACTCATCGGGATCACCACCAATACTTTCCGAAGTTTTCCGGGTTGGCCCAGAACCGGGCGTTGAGCCAGTCGGGCACCTGTTTATAGTCAAGCAGATCGTAGGTGAACAAGGTCAGGACCTGCTCGTCGCGCTGGAAACGCTCGCCGGCCTGCAGCGCCAGGGAGTAGAAGTCGGTGTCCTTCCAGTCGCAGGCGCCCAGGTCGACCAGCACGGCAATGCGGCTGGCATTGAGGTTGCGGATGCCGCCGAGCAGCGTCAGGCCCTGGGGTTTTGACAAGTGTTCCAGGCAGTCGACCACCAGCGCCAGGTCAAAACGCTGGGCCGCCAGGTCTGCCGGCAACGGGCCGGGCCCGGCACAGCACACTTGGCTGTCCGGGTGCGCTTGTTCAAAGGCCTCCAGCGCCGGGAACCGACCGACGCCCAACACCAGCAAGCGTTTGGGCGCGTGCTGGTCAAGGAGGGCGGCCAGGGCTTGCTGGGGTGTACGGGCAGAGTTACCGGCGGTCATCACAGATCCTCACATCAGGACCATAGAGACTAGCGCGGCTGAGCGTGCGGGCCTAGAGCGGGTGGTGGCGAAAAGTCCTGTGAAGCGGTCAATCCCAATGAATCCGGGGCTGGTGCCGATGAAAAGAGCGCGCTTTATGCTGCGGCCCCGGCGCGAGAAGTCGCGCGCTGAAACTGTACTACGCAAATCCAGAACAACCGCTGACCGCCGTTGCCCCAGTGGGATCCGCTGGGATGTTGCCGCCAAGCCTCCTGCATTGTTCCCTTCTCAAGTTTTTTGATCCTTCACTGGCAAACCGTCCGTGGAAGTCGTTACTGTGCGTCCAAAGAAAAATTGGAAAATACTCAGGAGCCCCATGATGCATAAGGTTTTTCTGTTGGCCCTGTTGGTCAGCCCCATTGCCCTGGCCCAGAGCGTCAGTGTGGAAACCAACTCGTTGATGCGTCTGCCCAGCAGCACCAGCGTGTTGCAACTGGAGCGCCTGGACGTGGCGGACTACGGCACCTTGCTGGTGCCGGCCACCATCAGCCAGGTCACCGTGGAAGAGTTGCATCTGGGCCGCGACGCGCGCATCGCCATTGTTCCCGGCAGTACCGCGCTGCAATTGCAGGTGCGCCAGGCGCAGCTGGACCCTGGCAGCCAGATCACCTCGCGTGGGGCTCCCGGCACCCATGAAAAACCGGCCAAGGCCGGGCGCGACCTGACTTTGCGCATCAATGCCCTGACGGCCGAAGAACTCTCGGTGGACGCCCGTGGCGGCGCCGGTGCCCAGGGCTACGCCGGTCTGGATGGCGCCAACGGCGAAGACCCGGGCTGCACCTGGGGCGCGGCCGGGCGAGGCGCCAACGGGGATAATGGCGGCGATGGCTTGCCAGGCGCGGCGGGCGCGCAGGTGCGGGTCGAGTTGCCGAAAGACTTCCCGGCCGAACGGATCAAGGTGTGGGTGGATGGCGGTCCGGGCGGCCTTGCCGGAACGGCGGGCAAGCCGGGTAAAGGTGGGCAATCCAAGGGCTGCCTGGTGTACCGCACCGAGGGCGGCGAAAAAGGCCGCCCAGGTTTGGAAGGGCAGCCAGGGCCTGCCGGGCCGGCGGGTGCCGTGACTATTCAGCGGCTCTGAAACGCCGCAGCGTCAAGCTGCAAGTCAAGGCTTGCAGCTTGCCTGACCCTCAGAACATCGGTCGCGCCGAAGCAATAGCCACCACCACCAGCCCGATGATCAGGTTGCTCCCCACCAACCTGCGAATCTGTCCCAGGGCCGCCGCGCCCGCCGGCCAGTCCTCGGCCACCACCGCCGCGCGCAGCGCCGGGAATTTCAACGCCTGGATGCGGATAAACAATGCGGTCATCACCAGATACAAGCCCATCATCACCTGCACATAACGCGGCGCGGTTTCAAAGCCGTTGAAGCGCAGGTGCAGCAGGCCGACACCGCTGATCGGCAAAATCAGCACCGCCACCCAGATCCACACAAAAAAACGTTGAAACACATTCGCCCACAACCTGAGCCGGGCAGGGCCTTCAAGGGCCGCCACAGCGGCGGGGCGCAGGATCATCCAGGCGAAAAACATACCGCCGACCCATACCAGGGCGGCTAATACATGCAGGGTGTAAGCGAGGCTGAAGACGGTCATTGCGGTACTCCGTTCTGCGCGGGATTAATTAGCGGGGTATGATAGCCGCCGATCCGAACCACTGAAAATTTATCCAGCGTTTTTTGCGCCCGACTATTCATGATCAGCACTGAACTCAAAACCACGATCCAGGGCGCCTACACGCGTTTTCTCGAAGCCAAGAGCTTGAAACCGCGCTACGGCCAACGCCTGATGATTGCCGAAGTGGCAAAAGTCCTCGGGGATATCGACACCGACGACGAAGGCCGCCGCGAAGGCGAGCCTGCGGTCGTGGCCGTCGAGGCCGGCACCGGTACCGGCAAGACCGTGGCCTACAGCCTGGCCGCGATCCCGACCGCCAAGGCCGCCGGCAAGCGCCTGGTGATCGCCACCGCCACGGTCGCGCTGCAGGAGCAGATCGTCTATAAGGACCTGCCCGACCTGATGCGCAACAGCGGCCTGAACTTCACGTTCGCCCTGGCCAAGGGCCGTGGCCGCTATATGTGCCTGTCCAAGCTCGACGTACTGCTGCAGGAAGGCCACGCGCAAACCGCCACCGCGCAGCTGTTCGAAGAAGAAGGCTTCAGGATTGAAGTCGATGAGGCCAGCCAGAAGCTGTTTACCAGCATGATCGAGAAACTGGCCGGCAATAAATGGGACGGTGACCGCGACAGTTGGCCCACCGCCCTGGAAGATTCCGACTGGGCGCGCCTGACCACCGACCACAGCCAGTGCACCAACCGGCATTGCCCCAACTTCGGCCAGTGCGCCTTCTACAAGGCCCGCGAAGGCATGGGCAAGGTCGATGTGATCGTCACCAACCACGACATGGTGCTGGCCGACCTGGCGCTGGGCGGCGGTGCGGTGTTGCCCGATCCGCGCGACACGCTCTATGTCTTCGACGAAGGCCACCACTTGCCCGACAAGGCCATCGGCCACTTCGCCCATTACACGCGCCTGCGCTCTACCGCCGATTGGCTGGAGTCCACCGCAAAAAATCTGACCAAACTGCTGGCCCAGCACCCGCTGCCCGGCGATCTGGGCAAGCTGATCGAGCAGGTGCCGGAGCTGGCGCGGGAGATCAAGACCCAGCAGCAGTTCATGTTCAGTGCCTGCGAGCAGGTGGCCGACTTCAAGCCCGGCGAAGACGTGGAAGGCCGCGAACGGCCACGCCACCGTTTCGTCGGCGGCCTGATCCCCGAGCACATGCGCGAAATGGGCATCGAGCTGAAGAAGGGTTTTTCACGCCTGACCGACCTGTTCACCCGTCTCACCGACCTGCTCAAGGAAGGCATGGATGGCGAGGTCAACATCGGCATCGCCAGCAACCAGGCCGAGGAGTGGTACCCGCTGTTCGGCAGCCTGCTGTCGCGCGCGCAGGGCAACTGGGAGCTGTGGACCGCCTTTACCGTCGAAGACCCGGAAGACAACCCGCCCATGGCGCGCTGGCTGACCCTGGCCGAAAGTGGTGCGCTATTCGATATCGAGGTCAACGCCAGCCCGATCCTTGCCGCCGACATGCTGCGTCGCAACCTGTGGAACGTGGCCTATGGGGCCTTGGTGACGTCGGCCACGTTGACCGCGCTGGGTACGTTCGATCGTTTCCGCATGCGCGCCGGGCTGCCGAAAAAAGCCGTCACCGCCGTGGTGCCGAGCCCCTTCCACCACGCCGACGCCGGCGTGCTGAGGGTGCCCGACCTCAAGGCCGACCCACGGGACGCGGCGGCCCACACCGCGGCAATCATCCGCGACCTGCCGGAACTGGTCGAAGGCTCGCGCGGCACCCTGGTGCTGTTCTCGTCGCGCAAGCAGATGCAGGATGTGTTCGACGGCCTGGATCGCGACTGGCGCAAGCAGGTGTTTATCCAGGGCAACCTGTCCAAGCAGGAGACCCTCAACAAGCACAAGGCGCGGGTGGACGGCGGCGACTCCAGCGTGCTGTTCGGCCTGGCGAGTTTCGCCGAGGGCGTGGACTTGCCGGGGGCCTACTGCGAACACGTGGTGATCGCCAAGATCCCTTTCTCGGTTCCGGACGATCCGGTCGAAGCGGCGCTGGCCGAATGGATCGAAGCGCGGGGCGGCAACCCGTTCATGGAAATCTCGGTGCCGGATGCCTCGCTGAAGCTGGTGCAGGCCTGCGGCCGCCTGCTGCGTACCGAACAGGATCGGGGCACCATCACCTTGCTCGACCGCCGACTGGTCACTCAGCGCTATGGCAAGGCTATCCTTAACGCATTGCCGCCGTTCCGGCGCGAAATTTCTTAATCCACCGTGGGCGAATTCGCCCACTTTGTGGTCTATCTCATCACCGTCATCACAGGCCATTCACCGGCCGTCTGGGAGAACCTTGCTCGTATGATTCGCACGCTGCCTGCTCTTTTTGCCTTGCTGTTCGCAGCGCCCTTGATCGCCGCGCCCGCCGGGCAGCAAACACTGTTCAACTTCGTCCGACCTGCCGATGTGGTCAAGGTGGCGACCCAGGACGCCAGCCTGCCGCAATACAATGCCGAGCAAACTCCCGAGGGCGAGGTGCTGCGGCGCATCACCTTTAACCCGGCGGCCGAACCGAGCCTGGTGCTCAGCCCGCAAAGCGGTGCATGGGACTGGTCGCAGTCCGGGGCCGTGAGCCTGCGCATTCAAAGTGCCATGGACTGGGCGCTGACCTTGTATGTCAAGGTGCAGAGCAATGACGGCCGCACGTTGACCAGCCGCATCGACCTGCCGGCCGGCCCGGCCCAGACCTTGCTGATCCCGCTGCAAGCCAACTCGGCGCTGAGCCAGGGCATGAAGGCCGGCCCGCCGATGCCGATCACGGTGGACGGCCAGCGTGTACTGTTGGCCAGCAGCGCCGGCGAGATCGACCGCAGCCAGGTGGTGTCGGTCAGCGTGTCGATGCTCAATCCCAATGTGGCCCAGAGCATCCTGCTGGAGCGCTTCGGCGTACAGGACGTGGAACCGGTCATCAAGGCAGCCTACAGCGAACTGGTCGACGCCTATGGTCAATCCACTCGTGCGCGCTGGCCGGAGAAGGTCAGCAGTGATGAGCAACTCAAGGCTGGCGCCGCCAGGGAGCAGCAGCAACTGCAGGCATGGCTGGCCACGCGGGACAAATCCTCGCTGGACCCTTACGGCGGCTGGAACAAAGGCCCTGCGTTCACCGCCAGCGGCTTTTTCCGCACCGAAAAACGCGACGGCCGCTGGTACCTGGTGACCCCGCAGGGACATCCGTTCTATTCCCTCGGCGTAAACACCGTGGCTGCGGACAATAGCCAGACTTATGTGGCCGGTCGTGAATGGATGTTTGCCGCCTTGCCCAAGGCCGGCGAGCCCTTCGACAAATATTACGGCAGTGCTGATCACCGCACCGGCAACGGTTCGGGCGAAGGCCGCAGCTTCGGCGCCGGGCGCTGGTACGATTTTTACCGCGCCAATCTGGAACGCGCCTACGGCACGGCAGGGTTCGACCAGAAACGCTGGGTCAACCACACCCTCGACCGTCTGCAGGCCTGGGGCTTTAACACCGTAGGCAATTGGAGCGACCCGGACCTGGCCACCGCCGACCGTGTGCCGTACACCTTGCCGCTGTCCATCGTCGGCGACTACGCCAGCATCAGCACGGGCACCGACTGGTGGGGTGGCATGCCTGACCCGTTCGACCCACGCTTTGCCATGGCCACCGAACGCGCCGTGGCCATCGCCGCCCGCGATCATCGCGACGACCCTTGGCTGATCGGCTTCTTCGCCGATAACGAACTGGCCTGGGCCGGTCCTGGCGATGACCCCAAAGCCCGCTATGCCCTGGCATATGGCACCTTGCGCATGACCACCGATGTACCGGCCAAGCGTGCGTTTCTTAAGCAATTGCGCGACAAATACCGCAACGAGGAGGGCCTGTCGAAAGCCTGGGGGATCGAGCTTACAGGCTGGGAACTGATGGAAGATCCCGGTTTCGAGCCGCCGATGCCCAACCCTGCGCACCCGGAAATCGAGGCCGACTTCAAATACTTCCAGAAAACCTTCGCCGATGCGTATTTCAAGACCATCTCCGACTCGCTCAAATGGCACGCCCCCAACCAATTGCTGCTCGGCGGCCGCTTTGCGGTGAGTACGCCGGAGGCCGTGGCGTCCTGCGCGCAGTATTGCGACGTGTTGAGCTTTAACATGTACACCCTCAAACCCCAGGACGGTTATGACTTCGCCGCCCTGCGTGCGCTGGACAAGCCGGTGCTGATCACCGAGTTCAACGTTGGCTCGGCCGACCGTGGTCCGTTCTGGGGCGGTGTGACGCAGTTGGCCAGGGAAGAGGATCGCGGCGCGGCGTATGCCAACTTCCTCAAGCAAGCCATGGCCGAGCCGTCCATTGTCGGCGTGCATTGGTTCCAATATCTGGACCAACCCGTGACCGGCCGTTTGCTGGACGGTGAAAACGGCCATTTCGGCCTGGCAGGCATCACCGATGTGCCCTTTCAGGGCTTCGTCGAGAGCGTGCGCAAAAGCAACCTGGCGGCGGTCGAGCAATTGGGCAAGGAAGCCGAGAAAGCCAATGCGGCCGCGGCAGCGCAGGAAAAGGCAGGCGGTCGCTCGGCCCATGACGGCAAAGGCGCTGCGCAGGGCACCGGGCACGCGGGTGGGCATTCTGGAAATGGTCATTGATTCAGCGCTGACGGGTTCACAAACCCCACAAGGGCTGGAACAATGTCGCCCACTTTTCATGGTGCTTCACGAGGGGGCTTAGGTGCAGATTCAGGGTCATTACGAGCTCCAGTTCGAAGCGGTACGTGAAGCCTTCGCCGCGTTGTTCGATGACCCGCAGGAGCGTGGAGCGGCGCTGTGCATTCAGATCGGCGGTGAGAGCGTGGTCGACCTGTGGGCCGGCACCGCCGACAAGGACGGCGCTCAAGCCTGGCACAGCGACACCATCGTCAATCTGTTCTCCTGTACCAAAACCTTCGCCGCCGTCACGGCCCTGCAACTGGTGGCCGAGGGCAAGCTGCAATTGGACGCACCGGTCGCCCAGTACTGGCCGGAATTCGCGGCGGCCGGCAAGCAAGACATCACCCTGCGCCAATTGCTGTGCCACAAGGCCGGTTTGCCGGCGATCCGCGAGGCCCTGCCCGCCGAAGCCCTGTACGACTGGAAGCTGATGGTAGACACCCTGGCTGCCGAAGCCCCGTGGTGGACACCGGGGCAGGGCCATGGCTATGCGGCGATCACCTATGGCTGGCTGGTCGGCGAGCTGCTGCGGCGTGCCGATGGCCGTGGGCCAGGCGAATCGATTGTGGCGCGGGTCGCGCAGCCGCTGGGGCTGGACTTTCATGTAGGCCTGGCCGATGACCAGTTTCATCGGGTTGCGCATATAGCCCGCAGCAAAGGCAATATGGGCGATGAAGCCGCGCAACGTTTACTGCAAGTAATGATGCGTGAACCGGCGGCCATGACCACGCGGGCTTTTACCAACCCACCGTCTATTCTGACCAGCACTAATAAACCCGAATGGCGACGTATGCAGCAGCCAGCGGCAAATGGTCACGGTAATGCGCGCAGCCTGGCCGGTTTTTATAGTGGTTTGTTGGACGGTAGTTTGCTGGAAGCTGACATGCTCGAACAATTGACGCGCGAACACAGTATCGGGCCGGATAAAACATTATTGACCCAAACCCGCTTCGGCCTGGGCTGCATGTTGGATCAACCCCACTTGCCCAATGCCACATTCGGCCTTGGCGCCCGCGCTTTCGGGCATCCGGGGGCGGGCGGTTCGGTAGGTTTTGCCGATCCTGAACATGATGTAGCGTTTGGGTTCGTCACTAATACACTCGGCCCTTATGTACTTATGGACCCGCGTGCGCAGAAGTTGGTCGGAATATTGGCCGGTTGTCTGTAAAACCCTTGCCGTTTCACAATTTTTTGTTACAAAGGCAACTATAAAAGGCGCTGAACGAAATCATGTAACTTAAATGTTCTGTAAGCGTCTGTTTAACGGGTCACTCAGACCCCCGTTTCTTTTCTCATTTTGTGGATATCTCATGTTATCGAACAAGTCCTTGGCTCTGGCGCTTTGCCTCACTGTTACCGGCTGTGCACAAACTCCACAAAATGATGCCGAAGGTGGGCATTGGTGGTCATTCGGATCGGACAAGGCGGCTACCAAGGACGTTGTGAGCCAGGCCGATGCCAAGCCGGAGGCTAAACCCGCCGCTGGCGCCAAGCCTGCCGCACCGGCCACCGCAGCTACTCCTGCGGCGACGCCTGCCCCAGCGCCTGCTCCGGTGGCCAAGGCCGACACCGGCTCCAGCTGGTGGCCGTTTTCATCCAAGAGCGCCGATGACAAGGCCGCCGACGCCAAGGCCGATCTGAAAGCCGATCTCAAAGCCGCAGACCCGGCCCCAGCCGTGGCCAAGACCGACACGGAGACCCATTGGTGGTGGCCGTTCGAAAGCAAGCCAAAGCCATTGGCCAAGGTCGACGTCGCCAACGTGCAAATGCCTGACCCGAAAATCACTCAGGCCTGGCTGGACGACTACGAGCCGCGCCTGCGTGCTGCCATCAAGGACAGCAACCTGCAACTGGAACGCCGCGACAACGTGCTGGTGGTGATTGCCCCGGTCGACGGTTCCTACAACCCCAAGCGCCCGGCAATGTTGTTGCCAGTGACGCTGGGGCCGTTTACCCGTGTGGCCAAGGCGGTTGAGTCCGATCCCAAGACCGCCGTGCTGGTCCTGGGGCATGTCGACGCTACCGGCAGTGCCCCGGCCAGCCAGGCGTTGACCAAGGAACGTGCGCAGTCCATCGCCTCGATTTTCAGCCTCAGCGGCCTCAAGCAAGACCGCCTGATGTTGCGTGGCATGGGTGACCTGATGCCGCGTGCGGCCAACGACAGCAACCAGGGACGCGCCCTGAACCGTCGCATGGAAATCATGTTCACCCAGCGCACCACCATGCTGGCGTTGCTGAACAAGTACAACTCCGGCAAGACCCCGCCCGTGGCTGAAATGGTAGCCGTGCAGAACGTGCCGGCCCCTGCGCCGGCCGCCAAGGCGCCGGCAAAAAAAGCCGCTGCCGCCAAACCTGCCGCCAAGAAAGCCGCCGTCAAGCCGGCTGCCAAAAAGGCGCCTGCCAAGCCTGCCGCGAAGAAACCTGCTCCGGCCAAGGCCAAGGCGGCAGATCCGGCTGCAAACGACCAGGCGAAAAACTGACCCGCTGAACCAAAAGGATAAAGCCGCATGACCCAGGCACTGGCCGATATGCGTCGTGACTACACACGGGACGGTTTGAGCGAGGCCCAAGCCCCGAGCGAGCCGTTTGCGTTGTTTCACCAGTGGTTTGCCGATGCGGTGAAAACCGAGCAGCCGCCGGTGGAGGCCAATGCCATGACCCTGGCCACGGTCGATCAGGACGGTCGACCTCACTGTCGTATCCTGTTGCTCAAGGGCCTGGATACCCAGGGCTTTACCTTCTTCACCAACTACGAAAGCGCCAAGGGCCAGCAGCTCGCGGCGCGGCCGTTCGCGGCCATGACCTTCTTCTGGCCGACCCTGGAACGCCAGGTGCGCATTGAAGGGCGGGTGGTCAAGGTCACGCCTCAGGAGTCGGACGCTTATTTCCAGGTTCGTCCACTTGGTAGCCGCCTGGGCGCCTGGGCCTCACCGCAGAGCCGGGTGATTCGCGACCGTGAAGCGCTGCAGGAGCTGCTCAAGGCCACTGAACAACGCTTCAGCGACAGTCAGCCCGATTGCCCCGAGCATTGGGGTGGCTACCGCCTGTTGCCCGAGCGCATTGAGTTCTGGCAGGGCCGCGCCAGCCGCCTGCATGACCGCCTCAACTATCGTCTGCAAGACGACACCCAGTGGGTCCGCGAGCGCCTGGCGCCCTGAGCTTCACCTTTCGTCACTTCAACTGAATGATGCCCTTCACCCCGCGGTCTCTGTTCAAGAGACTGCGGGCGTGTAGTGCTGCGCGGCGTCTTTCAGCCAGCCTGGCAAGTCCCTGCGTTTGATCCTCAGGGCGCGCGCCGTCTCCAGTTGTTGCAGCATGAAACTGCGTTTATGCGGGTCATCACCTGCCAGTGACAGCGCGAGGTCGCGATCCACCCAGTGGCGGATGCGCACGTAGAGCCAGCCGTGGAAATACAGGCCGGCGAGGGTTGTGACTACAATGATGAAATAGTCCATGGATGTCCTGATGACGACCGGGGTGTTACTGTTCGTCGAGTTGTCGGGTACGGGCTGTCTGTACTGGGGCTGAATGAAAACAGTTTTCTGCCGGGCTTGCCGTGACAGGCGTCAAGCGGCAGCGTTTAATGAATACCTGTCCTTTGGAGTTGATGCTATGCGTAAGTCTGTTTTACTGGTTGCCTGCTTTACCACCTTGTCGTTGCTGTTGGGTGGCTGCGCCTCGAGTCTGACCGGCGACTCGTACTCCCGTGACGAAGCGCGTCGTGTACAGACCGTTCGCATGGGTACCATCGAATCCCTGCGTCCGGTGAAAATCGAAGGCACCAAGACGCCTATCGGCGGCGCTGCCGGTGCAGTCGTCGGCGGCGTGGGTGGCAGTGCCATCGGCGGCGGTCGCGGCAGCATCGTCACGGCGGTGATCGGTGCGGTGGCCGGCGGCCTGCTGGGTTCGGCGACCGAAGAAGGCCTGACTCGTACACAGGGTGTTGAAATCACCGTACGCGAAGACGATGGCAGCATGCGCGCCTATGTTCAGGCCGTGCAGGAGAATGAAATCTTCCGCATCGGCGATCGTGTGCGCATCATGACCGTTGACGGTACCAGCCGCGTTACCCGCTGAGGGTTAATCGACGGGTAAAGAAAAACCCCAACCGGGTGACCGGTTGGGGTTTTTTGTTGCGCCGTTTACTACGCGCGTAGTCAGACTTTTTTGCGGCTCGCCATCGCGGTGACGGCGTAACCGATGCAAGCCGCCAGTATCGACCCGGTCAGGATACCCATGCGATCTTCACCGGCAAACTCGCTGGCCCCCGGCACAAACGCCAGGGAGCCGACGAACAGGCTCATGGTGAAGCCGATACCGCACAGGATCGCCACACCGAACACCTGGCCCCAGTTGGCGCCGGTCGGCAGGGCGGCAAGGCCGGTCTTGATGGCCAGCCAGGTCAGGCCGAACACGCCGATAGTCTTGCCGAACAGCAGGCCGGCGGCGATGCCCATGGGCACATGGTGGGTAAAGCTTTCCAGGCTGACGCCGGTGAGAGACACACCGGCGTTGGCGAAAGCAAACAACGGCAGAATGCCGTAGGCCACCCACGGGTGCAGGGCGTGTTCCAGGGTCAGCAGCGGCGAAGGCTCGGCATTTCTGGTGCGCAGCGGGATGCAGAACGCCAGGGTCACACCGGCCAGCGTGGCATGCACGCCGCTCTTGAGCACGCACACCCACAGGATCAGCCCGACGATCAAGTAGGGAGCCAGCTTGATCACGCCGAGGCGATTCATCGCGATCAACGCCACCAGGCAGGCGCCCGCACCGGCCAGGGCGGCACCGGACAGGTCGGTGGAGTAGAACACGGCGATCACAATGATCGCGCCCAGGTCATCGATGATGGCCAGGGTCATCAGGAACAGCTTCAGCGACACCGGCACGCGCTTGCCCAGCAGGGCCAGCACGCCGAGGGCGAAGGCAATGTCGGTCGCCATCGGGATCGCCCAGCCGGACAGCGCGGCAGGGAAGTCCTTGTTGATGGCCCAGTAGATCAGCGCCGGCACCACCATGCCGCCAATTGCCGCCGCGCCCGGCAACACCACTTGGGACGGTTTGGACAGATGGCCATCGAGCAGCTCGCGCTTGACCTCCAGGCCAATCAGCAGGAAGAACAGGGCCATCAGGCCATCGTTGATCCACAGCAGGGCCGGCTTGGCGATTTGCAATGCGCCGATCTGCGCCACCACCGGCACGTCCAGAAACGCGGCGTAGAGGTGCGACAACGGTGAGTTGTTGATGATCAGCGCCAACGCTGCGGCGGCGATCAGCAGCAGGCCACTAGCGGCTTCGAGCTGAAAGAAACGGGTAAACGTGCTACGCAGAGGCAAGGGATGCTCTCCAATCCAGGTTCAATAGGTGGGTACCCTAACCCGTACCGTTAGTTGTTAAAACAAAAGTTATATTCTTATTTGTTATAAGTGGCAGGTGGCAGAGGCGTTGCGCCAAAGACTAGCAATTGTGTGTCCAATTCAGTCTTCACTGTATCTGTGTGGAGTGTAGGAAACATCCTAAGATTGCGTTCAACATCCTTAGAGATATCCCCGATGAGCGACCACCGTCCCTGGGCCCGCGAAGCCATTCGCATCATTGAAGCGGACTTCCAGCGCAGCGCCGACACCCACCTGATCCCACTGCCGTTACCGGGCCTGCCGGGTATCGAGTTGTATTTCAAGGATGAGTCCAGCCACCCCACCGGGAGCCTGAAGCATCGGCTGGCGCGCTCGTTGTTTCTCTATGCGCTGTGTAACGGCTGGCTCAAGCCGGGCGCGCCGGTCATTGAAGCGTCCAGTGGCTCCACGGCGATTTCGGAGGCGTACTTTGCGCGTCTGCTCGGCCTGCCGTTCATTGCGGTGATGCCCGCGACCACGTCCCAGGAAAAGATCGCGCAGATCGCGTTCTATGGCGGCAAGAGCCATCTGGTGCAGGATCCGACGCGGATTTACGCCGAGTCGGAACGTCTGGCCCAGGAAAGTGGCGGTCATTTCATGGATCAGTTCACTTATGCCGAACGTGCCACCGATTGGCGAGCGAACAACAACATTGCCGAGTCGATCTTCCAGCAGATGCGCTTTGAGCAGCACCCCGAACCAAGCTGGCTGATCTCCAGTCCGGGCACCGGCGGCACGACCGCCACCCTGGGACGTTATGTTCGCTATCGCCAGCATTGCACCCGCGTGTTATGCGCCGATGCCGAGCGTTCGGTGTTCTTCGACTTCTACCAGAGCGGCGACGCCACCCTGCGCCTGGACTGCGGTTCGCGCATCGAAGGCATCGGCCGACCACGGGTCGAAGCGTCGTTTCTGCCGAAGGTCATCGACGCGATGGTCAAGGTGCCTGATGCGCTGTCCCTGGCCGCGATGCATTACCTGGCCGAGCGCCTGGGACGACGCGTCGGCGGGTCCAGCGGGACCAACCTGATCGGCGCGCTGATGGCCGCGCAGCAGATGAAAGCGGCGGGGGAGTCGGGCTCGATCGTGGCGATTTTATGTGACGGTGGCGAGCGCTATGCCACCACCTATTACGATCAGGCGTGGCTCGCGGGGCAGGGGTATGAACTGGGTGCTTTGATATCGGCCGTTGCCGCCAGCGTGGAGCGCGGCGAACCGCTGCCCGCCAGCGTACTGCGGGCGAATATTTAAGAGGGCAGCGGCAAGTCAGAGCAGACGCACTTGCCGCTTACCGCTTCAGCCCCGCCTGGCCAACATGTCCCGCGCCAATGCCTCGGCGATCCGGATCCCGTCCACGCCCGCCGATAGAATTCCACCGGCATAACCCGCACCTTCGCCGGCCGGGAACAGGCCCTTGACGTTCAGGCTCTGCATCGATTCGTTACGGGTAATCCGCAGCGGCGACGAGGTGCGGGTCTCGATACCGGTCAAAACCGCATCGTGCAGCGAGTAGCCCTTGATCTGCTTTTCGAACGCTGGCAACGCTTCACGAATCGCTTCGATGGCGAAGTCCGGCAGCGCCAAGGCCAGATCGCCCAGCGACACGCCCGGTTTGTAGGACGGTTCCACGCTGCCCAAGGCGGTGGAGGGCTTGCCTGCAATAAAGTCACCGACCAGTTGCGCCGGTGCCTCGTAGTTGCTGCCACCGAGAACATAAGCGTGGGATTCCAGGCGCTCCTGCAGCTCGATACCGGCCAGCGGGCCACCGGGGTAGTCCACTTCCGGCGTGATGCCGACCACGATACCGGAGTTGGCATTGCGCTCGTTACGCGAGTACTGGCTCATGCCGTTGGTCACCACGCGGTGCGGCTCGGACGTGGCCGCGACTACGGTGCCACCCGGGCACATGCAGAAGCTGTAGACCGAACGGCCGTTCTTGGCGTGGTGAACCAATTTGTAGTCGGCGGCGCCGAGTTTCGGGTGGCCCGCATACTTGCCCAGGCGCGCGGCATCGATCAGCGACTGCGGGTGTTCGATACGAAAGCCTACCGAGAACGGCTTGGCTTCCATGTACACGCCCCGGCTGTGCAGCATGCGGAACGTATCGCGGGCGCTGTGGCCGAGGGCCAGGATCACATGCCTGGACAGGATCTGCTCGCCGCCATCGAGCACCACGCCGTTCAGTTGGCCGTCTTCGATCAGCACGTCGGTTACCCGTTGCTCGAAGCGCACTTCACCGCCGAGAGCGATGATCTGCTGGCGCATATTTTCCACCACGCCAGTCAGACGGAAGGTGCCGATATGGGGCTTGCTGACGTAGAGGATCTCTTCCGGCGCACCGGCCTTGACGAACTCGTGCAGTACTTTGCGGCCGTGGAACTGCGGGTCTTTGATCTGGCTGTACAGCTTTCCATCGGAAAACGTCCCGGCGCCGCCTTCACCGAACTGCACGTTGGACTCGGGGTTGAGCACGCTTTTACGCCATAGGCCCCAGGTATCCTTGGTGCGCTGGCGCACTTCCTTGCCGCGTTCGAGGATGATCGGCTTGAAGCCCATCTGCGCCAGCAATAGCCCGGCAAAGATGCCGCATGGGCCGAACCCGACCACCACCGGGCGCTCCACCAGATCGGCCGGCGCGTGGCCGACCACTTTGTAGCTGACGTCCGGGGCCGGGTTGACGTTGCGGTCATCGGCAAACTTGCGCAGCAGCGCGGCTTCGTCACCTTTGACGGTCAGGTCGATGGTGTAGATAAAGCACAGCTCCGACGATTTCTTGCGCGCGTCGTAGCTGCGTTTGAACAGCGTGAAATCGAGCAGGTCATCACTGGCGATGCCCAGGCGCTGCACGATGGCGGGCCGCAGGTCTTCTTCGGGATGGTCGATGGGCAGCTTGAGTTCGGTGATTCGTAACATGACGGGATCCGGTGTGCGGCGCCTGGTAAGGCCGGCGGTTTTGCAAACCGGCGATTATAAGCCCCAACGCGGGTGTCCCGTCATGTTAAAACAGCGCGGGCGCCGATCAATCGTCCCGCGAGCCGCCGAACGCCGCGCAGCCACGCTGGACTTTACCGTTGATCCGCAATTCGGCGCTCATGTGCTGCAGGCTGCCGCTGACGCTGTCCACGCAGCGTTGCGGGGCCACCCACAGTTCGATGTGTTCGTTGTTGGCTTCGGTCATCAGGTTGAAGCGGCCGTCTCCGAGCTGCTCCTCCACATAGGGCACTGCCAACGGCGGCAAGCCTTCGCGCTCGAGCACCATGCCCTTGGCCGCGACATTCAGGGCCCACGCAGGCTTGTGGCCATTGGCGCGCAGGATCATGCGCTTGAAGTCGGGATCGTCGCAGGCGGAGGTGGACCGTTCGACGCGGTACAGCTGCTGCAACTCCACTTCGCCCTGGGTACCGCTGGCGACGCCGGAGAACTTGCCGCGCAGGTCGGCAAACAAAGCGCCCTGCTGCCCGGCCAGGGACGCAGCTTCCTGCAGGATGCTGGTGCCGCCGGTGTCCTTGACCACGTAGTTGCGTTTGTCGTTGCACGGCTGGAACAGCAGCTTGTCGCCTGCCGCCGTCAGCTCGCCCTGCATGCGGGTCAACCCGGCGAGGGAGGGCTTGGCCGGCTCGCTTTCGAACAGCTGGCACGCGGCGAACAGGGGAAGCAAGGCGAACAGGGCGAGGGTACGGGCGGCACGCATAAAGGGTCTCCAGGCAAGTGCCGCCACGTTACGCAGGCTGGCGTCGCATCACAAGCCCACCCGCCAGCATCAGGCAATTCTTACGGAATTGACTTTCACCCCACGATAAACGTCTGGCCGGTTTGTAGGCCTTCTACGCTTTTGGCGTAGGCCAGTGCCACATCGGCAGCGCTGACCGGTTTGTAGCCACGGAAATACGGCGCGTAGCTGTCCATCGCTTCCACCAGCACTGTGGGGCTTACCGCGTTGATGCGCAGCCCGCGTGGCAATTCGATCGCCGCGGCTTTGACAAACCCGTCGATGGCACCGTTGACCAAGGCGGCCGACGCGCCGGTACGAATCGGATCGCGGTTGAGGATGCCGCTGGTGAAGGTGAAGGAGGCGCCGTCATTGGCGTACTCTCGGCCGATCAGCAGCAGGTTGACCTGACCCATCAATTTGTCCCGCAGGCCCAGTTCGAAGTCACCCTCATGCATCTCACCCAAGGCGGCGAACGTCACGCTGCCGGCGGCGCAGACCAGCGCATCGAACCTGCCGGTCTGTTCGAACAGGCTGCGGATGGACGCGCTGTCGCTGATGTCCACCTGGAAGTCGCCGCGGGTGCGGCCGATGCTGATAACGTCATGACGTTGGGCGAGCTCCGCCTTGACCGCCGAGCCGACCGTGCCGTTGGCGCCAATCAATAGGATTTTCATGGTGCTGTTCCTTCAAGGGTGAATGTCGACCCAGTCTAGGGTGGCTTTTGAACGGGATAAACGCGCTAATAGGCAACCTTTGGTTTTCATTTGGAAACAATCCATGAGCGAGATGGATGACCTTGCGGCCTTCGCCGTGTTGATCGAGGCCGGCAGCTTTACCGTGGCCGCCGAGCAATTGGGCTGCAGCAAGGGCCAGTTATCCAAGCGCATCAGCCAGTTGGAAGCACAGTTCAGCGTGGTGTTGTTGCATCGCACCACGCGGCGGCTCAGCCTTACCGCGGCCGGCGCGGCGTTACTGCCCCAGGCTCAGGCGTTGGTGGCGCAGGTGGAGCGGGCACGCCAGGCCCTGGCGCGGCTCAAGGACGACCTGGCGGGACCGGTGCGAATGACGGTGCCGGTGTCGCTGGGCGAAACCTTCTTTGACGGCTTACTGCTGGAATTTACCGAGCAGTACCCCCAGGTGCAGATCGAGCTGGAGCTCAACAACCGCTATCGCGACCTGGCGCGGGACGGTTTCGACCTGGGGGTGCGATCAGGCGCGGTCGAGAACGAGCGCCTGGTGGCCAGACCGCTGCTGGCCTGGCGCGAAATGACCTGCGCCAGCCCGGCCTACCTGGAGCAGCATGGCGAACCGCGGACCCCGGCGGATCTGGCCCTGCACCGTTGCCTGCTCAACAGCCACTACAGCGGGCGCGAAGAGTGGCTCTACCACCAGCAGCACGAATTGTTGCGGGTACGGGTCAGCGGCACGTTCGCGTCCAATCACTACAACCTGTTGAAAAAAGCCGCACTGGTGGGCGCGGGGATCGCGCGGCTGCCGTCCTACGTGTTGCCGGCGGAGCTGGCTGACGGACGTTTACGCTGGCTGCTGCGCGATTACCAGACGGCCAGCCAGCCGATGTACCTGGTTCATCCCTATCAGGGTGGCCTGCCGCGTCGCACCCAGGTGTTGGCCGATTACCTGGTGGATTGGTTCAAGCGCGGCGGCGAGGCCCTCGATCGGCTTTAACGGTAGCGACGGGCAATCAGGTGATCGATGGACAGACGCCCCGGCCCTTTGGCGACTAACAGCAATAACAGGGCGAGCCAGGTGCCGTGGGTCGGATAAGCGTCCGGGTAGACGAACAGCTGAATCACCAGGGTCATGCCGATCAGGGCCAGCGCCGAGAACCGTGTGGCCAGCCCCAGCAGGATCAGTAACGGGAAAAAATGCTCGGCGAATGCGGCCAGGTGCGCGGCCACTTCCGGGGTCAGTAACGGCACCTTGTATTCGCTGCGAAACAGCGGCAGCGTCGAGGCTGCCAAGCGCGGCTCCCCCAGCTCGAAGGTGCCGTTGACCAGGTCAATCGCGAAGCCCTGGACCTTGGTCTGCCCGGATTTCCAGAACACCGCGGCGATGGAGAAGCGCGCGAAAAACCCGATCAGGCTGTAAGGCATTTGTTCAAAAAGCTGGATGGCCCGTTTGATCAGGCACTGTGCGTGGGTGTTCATGGCGATACCTTTGAGTCCAGGTGTAAATAAGTGATGGCGTGGTGGCTGATCAACAGCGTCAGGCATTGGTGCAGGTCGAAGTCGTTGCTGGCTTCCAGGGCCCCTTCTACGGCGGTCTGCAATGTTTCGCCCCAGACGAGGCGCTGGATGAAGGTCACGGAGCCGGCGTCGATGGCGAACACCTTGACCTCCAAGCCCTGGCGCAGGACCAACGCGCCTTGCGCGTACCCGGGATCGAGGGTGGCCAGGCCGCCTTCGGTCTGATGCGCCGCCCATACTGTGACTACGGCATACGGTGACATCAGCGTGGCGACGCTGGGATGCAGCTGCAGGCGCACCGCGCCGAGGTCGGCGCGACCTTGCAAGGCGTCGAGCACGGCCTGTGGCGCCAGCGGCTGGTCATCGGCGGCGTGGTAAGCACGTACCCGCAGGCGCTCCAGGCGTGCGATATCCGCCAGGTAGCGCACGCTGGCCGCCGGTTCGAAGTCTTGGATAAACCCGGCGAAGGTGCTGCCGTATTCGCCGATCAATGGGCTGGTGGGCGGATGCGCCTGCACGTAGAGGCCGGCCATGGCGCGAAAGAAGGCATCGCCCACCAGTTGCAGAGTGACCGGGTACGCCGATGCCAGCGCATTGATCAAGCCGTTGTGCACGTTATTGCGGTATACCGCAAAGCGGCTGGCCGGATCGGCACCGTTACGGCTGAACAAACCAGCCGGGCAGGCCCGGTCGGGTTCCAGCAGTGCGCGGGCAAATGTGCCGTGGGTAGTCATGGGCGCACCTGCGACAGCTGCCATTCGGCCTGCCACGCTTGGGCCAACAACACCGATAAGGCGGGCACCTGGTTGTCCCGCTCGATCAGCGTCGGTACCGCGCCGATCCGCCCCAGCACCCGTTGATACAGCTGCCATACGGCGTTATCAATGGAGGCGCCATGGTCGTCAATCAGCAGGCGATCGCCCAGGCTGTCGGTGTCTTCGGCAAAGCCGGCCAGATGTATCTCCCCCACGGCATGCAAGGGCAGGGCGTTCAGGTAGGCATCCGGATCACGCTGGTGGTTGGTGCACGTCACATAGACATTGTTCACGTCCAGCAGCAAACCGCAGCCAGTGCGCCGGATGACCTCGCTGATGAAGTCAGTCTCGTCCAGGGTCGAACGTTCCAATAACAGGTAAGTCGACGGGTTCTCCAGCAGCATTGGCCGCTTGAGCGTGCTCTGGACCTGGTCGATGTGATCGCACACACGGTGCAGGGTGGCGCTGTCATAGGCCAGGGGCAGCAGGTCGTTGAGAAACACCGGGCCATGGCTGGACCAGGCCAGGTGTTCGGAAAAAGCCTGGGGTTGATAGCGCTCAAGCAGCGCAGCCAGGCGTGCCAGGTGGTCACGGTCGAGCGGGCCTTCGCCGCCGATGGACAGGCCCACGCCGTGCAGCGACAGCGGGTAGCGTTCACGGATCAGCCCCAGGTAGTGATGAAACGGGCCGCCGGCCATCATGTAGTTTTCGGCATGCACTTCAAAAAAACCGAGGTCGGGCGAGGTTTCAAGCACTTCGACAAAGTGCTCGTGCTTGAGCCCCAGCCCGGCCCGATCAGGCAAGCCGGGCGCCTGAGCCGGTGAGCATGTGGGCGGGAATATAGGTGTCATCGTCGATACTCAGGCGCGGCCGGGTGGGGGTTCAGGATTTGGCGGCGAACGCGGCTTCCTGGCCGAAGCCGGTCGGCGAGGTAGTGCTGGGGGTCTGGGTGCACGTACCGGCGGGGACCAGTTTCCAGGCATCGGCCTGATCCTTGGTTTTCGAGGTGCCCGCACAGGAAGTGCCGGGGCCGGCGGCGCAATCGTTCTTGCCGGCTTCAGCAACGCCGAAGCACTTTTGCATGTCATCGGCCGCGTGGGCGCTGGTGGTCAGGGCGGACAGGCTCAAGGTCGAGCCCAGGGCGAGGATGAGGGCGGTGGCGGACAGTTTGGTCGTCATTGGGGTAACTCCAGCAGTGGGTTGAGAAGCGGGCTTGAATGCCTGCTTGCACCACTAGAGGTAGGAGGACGCGGTTCGTTACAGGGGCGGGAGAAATAACCTCAAACAATGCAAAAAAAATGGGAGGGGCTGCCCCCTCCCACATTTGGATCCGGTTCGTTCAGCAACCTTCTCTTAACCGCCCAGGTACGCCTCGCGCACTTTCGGGTCGGTCAGCAGTTGCTCGCCCGAGCCTTGCATCACCACCCGGCCGTTCTCCAGCACATAGGCACGGTCGGCGATCTTCAGCGCCTGGTTGGCGTTCTGCTCCACCAGGAACACGGTTACACCGTCCTTGCGCAGTTGTTCGATGATGTCGAAGATCTGCTGGATGATGATCGGGGCCAGGCCCAGGGACGGTTCGTCCAACAGCAGCAACTTGGGCTTGCTCATCAGCGCGCGGCCGATGGCGAGCATTTGCTGCTCGCCGCCGGACATGGTGCCGCCGCGCTGGCTGAAGCGTTCCTTGAGCCGTGGAAACAAGTGCAGCACCTTGTCCATCTGCTCCTGATAGTCGCCCTTGTCGGTGAAGAACCCGCCCATTGCCAGGTTTTCTTCCACGGTCAGGCGCGAAAACACCCGACGGCCTTCGGGCACCACGGCAATGCTCTTGCGCATGATCTGCGACGACGGCTGGCCCACCAGTTCCTCACCCATATAACGGATGCTGCCACTGTAGGCCTGGGGCGAACCGCACAAGGTCATCAGCAGGGTCGACTTACCGGCACCGTTGGCACCGATCAGGGTGACGATCTCACCCTGGCGCACTTCCACATTGACGCTGTGCAGGGCCTGGATCTTGCCGTAGAAAGTGGAAACGTTTTCGAATTGCAGCATTTTACGCTTCCCCCAGATAGGCTTTGATCACTTCGGGATTGTCGCGGATCTGCTCCGGGGTTCCGTCGGCCAGCGGCGTGCCCTGGTTGATCACCACGATATGGTCGGAGATGCTCATGACCAGTTTCATGTCGTGTTCGATCAGCAGCACCGTCACGTTATTTTCCTCACGCAGTACGCTGATCAGCGCCTTGAGGTCTTCGGTTTCCTTGGGGTTCAAGCCCGCGGCCGGTTCGTCGAGCATGAGGATCCGTGGGCGGGTCATCATGCAGCGGGCGATTTCCAGCCGACGTTGCTGACCATAGGCCAGGGTGCCGGCGGGACGGTTGGCAAACTCGGTAAGGTTGACCTTGTCCAGCCAGTACGCGGCGTATTCCATGGCCTCGCGCTCGCTCTTGCGGAACGCCGGGGTCTTGAACAGGCCGGCGAAGAAGTTGGTATTCAGGTGCCGGTGCTGGGCAATCAGCAGGTTCTCGACCGCCGTCATGTCCTTGAACAGCCGCACGTTCTGGAACGTGCGCACCACGCCCTTGCGCGCGATTTCGTGACCGGCCAGGCCCTGGATCGGCTGGCCGTCCAGCAGGATGCTGCCGCCGCTCGGTTTGTAGAAGCCGGTGAGGCAGTTGAACACCGTGGTCTTGCCGGCGCCGTTGGGGCCGATCAGCGCCACAACCTGTTTCTCTTTCACAGTCAGGGCCACGCCGTTGACCGCGAGCAGGCCGCCGAAGCGCATGCTCAGATTTTCGACTTTCAGGATCTCGCGGCTCATTTGCGCAGCTCCATATGTGGACGTTGCATGGGCAGCAGGCCTTGAGGACGCCAGATCATCATCAGCACCATCAGGGCGCCGAACATCAACATGCGGTATTCGCTGAACTCACGCATCATTTCCGGCAGCAGGATCATCACGATCGCCGCCAGGATCACGCCCAACTGCGAGCCCATGCCACCCAGTACCACGATGGCGAGGATGATCGCCGATTCGATAAAGGTGAACGATTCCGGTGTCACCAGGCCCTGGCGCGCGGCAAAGAAGCTGCCGGCGAAACCGGCGAACGCAGCGCCCAGGGTGAAGGCGGAGAGCTTGATGATAGTGGGGTTCAGGCCCAGGGCGCGGCAGGCGATCTCATCTTCGCGCAGCGCTTCCCAGGCACGGCCGATCGGCATGCGCAGCAGGCGGTTGATCACGAACAGCGCAGCCAGCGCCAGCAGCAGCGCGACCAGGTAGAGGAACACCACTTTGCTCACCGGGTTGTAGTCGATCCCGAAGTACTCGTGGAACGTCTGCAGGCCTTCGGCAGCGGTGCGGTCGAAGGACAGCCCGAAGAACGTCGGCTTGGGGATGCTGCTGATGCCGTTGGGGCCGCCGGTGATGTCGGTGAGGTTACGCAGGAACAAGCGGATGATTTCACCGAAGCCCAGGGTCACGATGGCCAGGTAGTCACCGCGCAGGCGCAGCACCGGGAAGCCCAGCAGGAAGCCGAACGTGGCCGCCGCCATGCCGGCCAGCGGCAGGCAGATCCAGAAGCTCCAGCCCAGGTAGTGCGACAGCAGCGCGTAGGTGTAGGCGCCTACCGCATAGAAGCCCACATAACCGAGGTCGAGCAGGCCGGCCAGGCCCACCACGATGTTCAGGCCCAGGCCCAGCAACACGTAGATCAGGATCAGGGTGGCGATGTCGACTGCGCCGCGCGAGCCGAAGAACGGCCAGATCAACGCGGCCACGATCAGGCCGATGATGATGTAGCGCTGGGTACGCGGCAGGGTCAGGAATTGGCTGACCTTGGGCGACATCAACGGGCCACGGTTGCTTTTGAACAAAGCCCCGACCTGCTGGCTGAACAGCACCCGCAGGAACATCAGCACCGAGCACAGGGCAATGATGGTCAGGGTCACGGGACCGGTGCCATGCACTTCCAGGTTGATGCCGACAATGCTCAGTTTGAGGCCGAGTACTGGAAAGGCCACGGCCCAGACCAGCAAGGCGCTGAAGAACGCCGATTTAAGATATCTGCTCATACTTTCTCAACCTCCGGACGGCCCAAAATGCCGGTCGGACGGAACAACAACACCAGGACCAACAGGCCGAACGCCACGACGTCCTTGTACTGGTCGCCGAAAATATCGGCGCCAAACGCTTCGGCCACACCCAGCACCAGCCCGCCGAGCATGGCGCCCGGGATACTGCCGATACCGCCCAAGACCGCTGCGGTAAAGGCCTTGAGGCCTACCAGGAAACCGGCGTTGGGGTTGATCACGCCGTACTGCATGCTCAGCAGCACCGCCGCGACGGCAGCGAGCGCGGCACCGATCACGAAGGTCAGGGCGATGATGTTGTTGGTATTGATGCCCAACAGGTTGGCCATCTTGATGTCTTCGGCGCAGGCCCGGCAGGCGCGGCCCAGACGGGAGCGAGAGATAAACACGGTCAGGCCCAGCATCGCCACCAGCGTGACCACGAAGACCAGGATCTGCATGTAGGAAATCAGGACTTCTTCCGCGCCGCCTGGGCCGAAGGAGATGCTCCCCGGGATCAGGTTGGGGATGGATTTATCCTTGGAGTCCTGGGACAGCAATACGGTGTTCTGCAGGAAAATCGACATGCCGATGGCGGAAATCAACGGGATCAGACGGTTGCTGCCGCGCAGGGGGCGGTAGGCAACGCGTTCGATACTGTAGCCATAGGCACTGGTTACGACGATCGATGCAATGAAGGCAGCGGTCATCAACAGCGGCAGGGAGTGGATACCCATCATGGCCAGCCCGGCAAGGGCGATGAAGGCCACGTAGGAACCAATCATGTACACCTCGCCATGGGCGAAGTTGATCATTCCAATGATGCCGTAAACCATTGTGTAGCCAATGGCTATCAAGGCATAGGTGCTGCCAATGGTCAGGCCATTAACCAGCTGTTGGAAAAAATGATAGATCTCAGGCATTACAGCGCTCCTAAAAACCCGATACGCATTTCACTGGTGGAGTCATGTTCCGGCCCTGCGCTGTGTTCTGTGAGCACATTTGCACAAAGCGTTTGCCAGCGAACCGCTGGTGACGGTTTTAAGATTTTCAGGTGAGCCAGCGCCCGGATCGCGGGTGACATGGCCCATAAACCTCGTAAAACAAAGCCCACTGCTTTCACAGTGGGCTTGTTGACCAGTAATGCCTGGCTTACTGAGGAGAAACTTCGGTTTTAGGTTTGCCGAAGTGCCATTCGTAGACCACGAACTTGAAGTCTTTCAGGTCGCCCTTTTTGTCAAAGCTCAGGTCGCCGGTAGGGGTCTTGAAGGTGCCGGCGTGGATGGCTTCAGCCACTTTGGCGGTGTCTTCGCTCTTGGCGGCTTTGATACCGCCGGCGATGACTTCGATGGCCGAGTAGGCCGGGAACACGAACGGACCGGTCGGGTCCTGCTTGTTCTTGGTGAACTCTTCCACGATGGCTTTGTTGGCCGGATCGGTGTCGAAGGATTTCGGCAGGGTTACCAGCAGGCCTTCGGAAGCGTCCTGGGCGATCTGGGAGATGGAGTCGTTGCCGACGCCTTCCGGCCCCATGAACTTGGCGTTCAGGCCTTTTTCCTTGGACTGGCGCAGGATCAGACCCAGTTCAGGGTGGTAGCCGCCGTAGTAGACAAAGTCGACGTTGGCTTGCTTGAGTTTCTGGATGATCGAGGAGAAATCTTTGTCACCGGCGTTCAGGCCTTCGAAGACGGCAACTTTTACGCCTTTCTTCTCAAGGGTCTGCTTGACCGCGGTGGCGATGCCTTCACCGTATTGCTGTTTGTCGTGCAGTACCGCAACGACTTTGGGCTTCACGTGGTCGGCGATGTAGTTACCGGCCGCGGGGCCCTGGGCGCTGTCCAGGCCGATGGTGCGGAAGATCAGCTTGTAGCCACGGGCAGTGATTTCCGGGCTGGTGGCTGCCGGGGTAATCATGATGACGCCTTCGTCTTCATAAATATCCGAGGCGGGTTGAGTAGAGCTGGAGCACAGGTGACCGACCACGAACTTGACGCCGTCGTTCACCACTTTGTTGGCCACGGCCACGGCTTGCTTGGGATCGCAGGCGTCGTCGTATTCCTTGGCTTCGAGCATCTTGCCGTCGACGCCGCCCTTGGCGTTGATGTCGGCGATGGCCTGCTTGGCGCCCATGAACTGCATGTCACCGTACTGGGTCACAGGGCCGGTCTTCGGACCGGCGATGCCGATCTTGATGGTGTCGGCAGCGAACGAATGGCCCGCAACCCCAGCCAGGACCATAGCGGCAAACAGTTTGGAAATCTGCTTAGTAGCCTTATTCATAGTGCTCCACTCTTACTGTTGTATTTTTTATAGTTCTAGCGGCCTGATCGGCAGCTGAACCGGATCGGATATCTGGAATATCCCCCCGGCAACCGCCTGGCAACTGTACCGGTACAGTGTAGAGCGCCGGTTGATCGCTTGAAAAGCTGGCTGCCAGGGGCAAATTCCGTGGGTGTCGCTTTAACGACAGGAAAAGACAGAATTGCGGCGCGGGTGGTGACAGACGCTTCGGCAATCCTTGGCTTTCCTGACGTTTTTCTCGATGACTCAATTGCAACCGGGTTTTTCTGCCTTGGGTTTTTCTAAACGAGACGTGACGCTATGATTGCGCCGACTTTTTCCAAGGTGGACTCCCATGACGCAAGAACCTAGCACCCTCTATGCCAAGCTGCTCGGTGAAACCGCCGAAATCTCCTGGAAGGAGCTTGAGCCGTTCTTTGCCAAGGGTGCCCTATTGTGGGTCGATGCCAGCCTGGATTTGATCGAGGCGGCTGAGGGCATGGCCGAAGATAACCGCGACAAAGTCGCCGCCTGGCTGGCCTCCGGCAGCCTGGGCGAAGTGTCTGCGACGCGGGCGCTGGACTTGGTCGAGCGTGACCCGAGCCTATGGGCGGTTGTGGTTTCGCCGTGGATTCTGATCCAGGAAAGGGCGGTGCGAGGAGGGGTGCACTAAAAGGGTGCATGTATTTTTGCGCGTCGAGTGTGTAGCGGAGTAACCGCTGCGCCGGTGATGGCACCTTGCCGTGAAGAAAGGTCACAGATCAGGGTGACGTAAACGTCACGGGAACAGTTTTGCGTGGGAAGGAATGCGTGGGGAATTGTTTCCGGGTGTGGCAGTAAAGGTGGTGATTTGTGAGTTAGTGGGTCGGGGGGGGGGGGGCGCGTCGTCTGGAGTGGGGCCGCTTCGCGGCCCAGCGCGGGGCAAGCCCGCTCATACATGGACGCCCCCAGTATGCCAAGCACT
>NZ_JARVSS010000018.1:0-51735 GCF_030209095.1 Pseudomonas sp. lyk4-R2A-8 | reverse complement strand
GCATCGGCATGATCCGCCATGTGATCGCGGGCGTGCTGATCCTGGCGATCATCGAAAACGCGATGAACCTGAAGAACATCGACACCTTCTACCAATATGTGATTCGAGGTTCGATCCTGCTGCTGGCCGTGGTCATCGACCGCATGAAACAACGCTGACTCCAGGCCATGTGAGGACTGAGTGTGGGAGGGGGCTTGCCCCCGATAGCGGTGTATCAGAGCAAAAATTGCAGCCTGACACTCCGTAATCGGGGGCAAGCCCCCTCCCACAGTAAGGCGGTTCGATGTGGTTGCTGGCAGCGGTGATTGAGTCCATGAAACAAAGCTGAGCCCTGGTCATGTGAAATCAAAAGGTGGGAGGGGGCTTGCCCCCGATAGCGATGTGTCAGACCCGGATGTTCAAACTGACCCACAGCCATCGGGTAAAGCCCCCCCGCCACATAGATATCCGCACTGTGTTGCCCTCGGGTATTTGCCATAATGGCGCCCGTTTTCGTACTTCCCAATAGGCCCGATATGCAGGAAAACGCCCACACCCCCGCCAAAGACGCCGCTCCCACCGGCACCCAGACCCTGTTGCGTGGCCTGGGGGTGGTGCAAGCGGTGGCGGCGGGTGCGCGGGATCTGAAAGAGATCGCCAGGCGCATCGGCACCACCCGCAGCACCACTCACCGCCTGGCCAGTTGCCTGGTGGACGAGCGTTACCTGCGTGTGGTGCCGCAAGTCGGTTATCTGCTGGGCCCCAAGTTGATCGAATTGGGGTTCCAGGCACGCGAAGAGTTGCCGCTGGTCACCCTGGCAGTGCCCTATCTGGACGAGCTCTCGGCGCTGACCGGCGACACCATCCACCTGGCCATCCGTGAACACGACGACGTGCTTTACCTGCACAAGAACCCAGGCCGCTACGGGCCGGAAATGCGCTCGCGGGTCGGCCACCGCATGCCGTTGGCGCGTACCGGGGTGGGCAAGGCGATGTTGCTGGATGACTCGGTACAGGAGTGGCAACGCCTGTACGACGCCAGCTTGCCGGCAGGAGGGAAGAATCTGCAGTGGCCCCATCATCCGGAGCAATCCTGGGCGCAGTTCGAGCAACGCATGCACGAGTACGTAGCGGGTGGTTATGCCTTCGACTTGGAAGACAACGAACCGTCGATCCGTTGCGTGGCTGCACCGGTGCGCGATGTCAGCCGGCGGATCGTCGCCGGCATCAGCATCGCCAGTACCGTGCCCTACATGCCGCTGGAAAAAATGGCCGAGCTGATCCCTGTGATCAAACAGGTCGCAGCGCGGCTGTCGGCGGAGTTGGGCGCCAAGGCCTGATCAGACCTTGAGGGTCGCCATGTCGATGACAAAGCGGTACTTCACATCGCCGGCGATCATGCGGGTATAAGCCTCGTTGATCTGGCGGATGTCGAGCATTTCGATATCGCAGGTGATGTCATGCTCGGCGCAGAAATCCAGGACTTCCTGGGTTTCGGCAATACCCCCGATCAACGAGCCGGCCAGCACTTTACGGCCCAGCACCAGCTTGGCGGCGTTGACGGGCGGGTCCACTGGCTCGATCAGGCCCACCAGGATATGCACGCCGTCAAAGCGCAGGGTATCGAGGTAGGGGTTCAGGTCGTGCTGCACCGGAATGGTGTCCAACAGGAAGTCGAACTGCCCGGCGGCGGCTTTCATTTGCTCGGCATCGGTGGACACGATCACATGATCGGCGCCCTGGCGGCGGCCTTCTTCGGCCTTGCTCGCGGAGCGGGTGAACAGCGTCACTTCGGCGCCCATGGCCTTGGCGAACTTGATACCCATGTGGCCCAGGCCGCCCATGCCGAGAATCCCGACTTTGTCGCCGGCCTTCACGCCGTAGTGCTTGAGCGGCGAGTAGGTGGTGATGCCCGCGCACAGGATCGGCGCAGCGCTGGCCAGGTCGAGCTTGGCCGGGATCTTTACCACAAAATGCTCGCTGACCACGATGCTGTCGGAGTAGCCGCCCATGGTGTTGCTGCCGTCCACGCGGTCGGGGGTGGCGTAGGTCATGGTCGGGCCTTCAAGGCAGTATTGCTCCAGGTCCGACTGGCAGGCCTGGCACTGGCGGCACGAATCGACCATGCAGCCCACGCCCACCAGGTCGCCGACTTTGTGCGCGGTGACGCTGGCGCCCACGGCGGTGACTTTGCCGACGATCTCATGGCCGGGCATCAGCGGGTAGACGGCGATGCCCCACTCGTTGCGTGCCTGGTGAATGTCGGAGTGGCAGACGCCGCAGTACAGAATCTCGATGGCCACGTCGTCGGCCCGTGGGCTGCGACGTTGGAAACTCATGGGGGCGAGGGGAGTGGTGGCCGACTGGGCGGCGTAACCGATGGCGGTGTACATGGGGAGAACCTCGCAAAAGCAATGGCAAGTGAGGCGGGCCATTGTCCCCATCGACTTGGTTGGCGGCCATGGCGATTGCTCCGAGTCTTATGCCTAAAGCTCCGGGGGAGCAGCTAAAAGCAGCAAGCTGCAAGCCGCAAGCTATAAACTGCGCGCTCTCTTGCAGCTTGAGGCTTGAAGCTTGCTGACGCTCAGATCTGAAAACTCCCGAGAACTGCTTTTATGCTATTGACCCGCCATCTCGACGCCAACGCCACGCTGGTTTCCTTGATCGAGGGCCTCACGACCCGTGACGGTTTCTCCCCGACCCACTTGCCTGGCGTACAGGTTTTGCGTGCCAGTTGTGATGTGGCACGCGGCCCGCAGATCTATGAGCCGAGCCTGATGTTCGTGGCTCAGGGCAGTAAGGTCGCGTACCTGGGACCGCGCACGCTGGAGTATGGTGCCGGGCACTATCTGATCCAGGCGATGCCGGTGCCGTTCGAGTGCGAGACCTTCGCCATGGCGCCTGGTGCACCGCTGTTGGGCGTGACGGTGGCGATCGACCGCGTGGTGCTTGGCGAGCTGGTCATGGCCATGGGTATTCAGGCCGGTCCGCCGCCCGCTGCGCAGACGTTGGCATCGATGAGTTCGGTGGTGCTCGACGAAGCGATGCGCGGCTGCGTCGAGCGGCTGTTGCAGTGCCTGCACGATCCGCTGGAAAGCCGGATCATCGGCCCATCGCGGGTGCGCGAATTGCTGTTTACCGCCTTGCGCGGGCCCCAGGCCGATGTGCTGCGCGCGCTGGTGGAGCAACAGGGGCAATTCTCACGCATCGCCACCTCGTTGAATCACCTGCATGCCCATTACGCCGAGCCGCTGAATATCGAGACCCTGGCCGGCTATGCACATATGAGCGCGTCGACCTTTCACGAGCATTTCAAGCGTTGCACGTTGTTGTCGCCGGTGCAGTACCTCAAACGGCTGCGCCTGCTCAAGGCCCAGCAATTGCTGCTGGTGGACGGCATGGGCGTGGCGCAGGCGGCACACAGCGTGGGGTATCAGAGTACGTCGCAGTTCAGTCGGGAATATAAGCGCTACTTTTTGCGCAATCCGGGTGAAGAACGAGCGGCGTAGGGAGTTCAGGCGAAGACACAAATCCCAAGGTGCGAAGGGGCCTCCGATGGCGGTGTGAAGTCAGCATTTCTGCAACTCACCACCGATATCGGGGGCAAGCCCCTCCCACATTGGATTGATGTTAACTATAAAAAAGGCTCCCATTTGGGAGCCTTGTCTGGCTTACATATTCGGGTAAGTCGGCCCGCCCGCGCCTTCCGGCGTGACCCAGGTGATGTTCTGCGAAGGGTCCTTGATGTCACAGGTCTTGCAGTGCACGCAGTTCTGGGCGTTGATCTGGAAGCGTTTCTCGCCGTCTTCTTTCGTCACCACTTCATACACCCCGGCCGGGCAGTAGCGCTGCGCCGGTTCATCGTAGAGCGGCAGGTTGGTGCCGATCGGGATGCTTGGGTCTTTCAATTTCAAGTGGCACGGCTGCTCTTCTTCGTGGTTGGTACCGGAGATGAACACCGAGCTGAGCTTGTCGAAGCTCAATTTGCCGTCGGGCTTGGGGTAATCGATTTTCTGGCTGTCCTTGGCCAGTTTCAGGCAGGCGTAGTCCGGCTTGGTGTCGTGCAGCGTGAACGGCATCTTGCCGCCCAGAATGTTCTGGTCGAACCAGTTGAAGCCGGCGCCGAGGATCGGGCCGAACTTGTGCATCGCCGGGCCGAAGTTGCGTGTGGCGAACAGTTCTTCGTAGAGCCAGCTGGACTTGAAACTGTCGACGTAGGCGGTCAGTTCATCGCCGCCTTCGGACGCGGCGAACAGGCGATCGGCCACGGCATCGGCGGCGAGCATGCCGGACTTCATGGCAGTGTGGCTGCCTTTGATCTTGGCGAAGTTCAGGGTGCCGAGGTCGCAACCGATCAGCGCGCCGCCTTTGAAGACCATCTTCGGCAGTGAGTTCAGGCCGCCTTTGCAGATGGCGCGGGCGCCGTAGCTGACGCGTTTGCCGCCTTCCAGGTACTGAGCCAGTACCGGGTGATGCTTGAGGCGCTGAAACTCATCGAACGGCGACAGGAAAGGGTTGCTGTAGGACAGGTCGACGATCAGACCCACCACCACCTGGTTGTTTTCCAGGTGATACAGGAACGAGCCACCGGTGTTCTCGGCGCTCATGATGTCCAGCGGCCAACCGGCGGTGTGCACCACCAGGCCTGGCTGGTGCTTGGCCGGGTCGATTTCCCAGATTTCCTTGAGGCCGATGCCGTAGTGCTGGGCGTCGGCATCGCTGTCCAGGTTGAAACGCTGGATCAGTTGCTTGCCGATATGGCCACGGCAGCCTTCGGCGAACAGCGTGTATTTGCCGCGCAGCTCCATGCCGGGGGTGTAGAGGCCTTCCTTGGGGTTGCCTTCACGGTCGACGCCGAGGTCGCCGGTGATGATCCCGCGCACCACGCCGTTTTCATCGAACAGTGCTTCCTGGGCGGCGAAGCCGGGGTAGATTTCCACACCGAGGTTTTCGGCCTGTTGGGCCAGCCAGCGGCACAGGTTGCCCAGGGAAATAATGTAGTTGCCTTCGTTGTGCATGGTCTTGGGCACAAAGAAGTCAGGCACCTTGGTGGAGGTGTCGCTGCTGCGCAGTACATAGATGTCGTCGCGCACCACCGGGGTGTTGAGCGGGGCACCGAGTTCTTTCCAGTCCGGGAACAATTCATTCAGGGCGCGTGGTTCGAATACGGCACCGGAGAGGATATGGGCGCCGACTTCAGAGCCTTTCTCGACCACGCAGACGCTGATTTCCTTACCGGCTTCGGCGGCCTTCTGCTTCAGTCGGCAGGCGGCGGACAGGCCAGCCGGGCCAGCGCCGACGATGACCACGTCGAATTCCATGTATTCGCGTTCCACAGGCTATCTCCTACTCAAGGCTCAACAGGCTTTTTTTCTAATGGGTGGAGGTTCGGTTTCGTCTTGCAGACAGGGCAAGACCCACCTCTCTCTCTAGGTGGCGCATTATATATAGACCACCGACAGCGTCCAATACAAACGTTTGTTTGAATTGCCCGCAGGCTAGATAAATCAAAGCAACGCGGCTTATGACTGACCATTTTGCCGTATTGACCAGAATAGGCGTTCCGGTCAAGATACGGTCGGTTTTGCGCTTACCGTAGGCAGACAGCAGGTTTCAAGAGCACGTCCAAAAGCAATGCAACGGCATGAACGGCGGGTACGCGTGCAGAGGGTGGCGCGCAGTTTACACGCCGCGATAGAGAATGACCTCCCAGTCACTCCTGACGAACGGTCTGCATTTTACTGTCGATTCGCCGCTGCGGTTGTTTTTGGAGGTGCCCTTGTGTGCCGATGAGCATCAACCGCCAGGTTCGCCTAGGCGACTTTCTTTTCACCGGAGAGTAACGAGGAATCCATGAAGGTTCTTGTAGCTGTCAAACGCGTTGTCGATTACAACGTGAAAGTTCGCGTCAAGGCGGACAATTCCGGCGTCGATCTTGCTAACGTCAAAATGTCGATGAACCCTTTCTGTGAAATCGCTGTTGAAGAAGCGGTGCGCCTGAAAGAGAAAGGCGTCGCGACTGAAATCGTCGTAGTGTCCATCGGCCCGACCACCGCTCAAGAGCAGTTGCGTACTGCCCTGGCCCTGGGTGCCGACCGCGCCATCCTGGTCGAGTCCGCCGAAGACCTGACCTCTCTGGCCGTGGCCAAGCTGCTCAAGGCCGTTGTCGACAAGGAACAGCCCCAGTTGGTGATCCTCGGCAAACAAGCCATCGACAGCGACAACAACCAGACTGGCCAGATGCTGGCTGCACTGACCGGTTACGGCCAGGGCACCTTCGCTTCCAAAGTCGAAGTGAGCGGCGACAGCGTTGCCGTGACCCGTGAGATCGACGGCGGCGCCCAGACGGTTTCCCTGAAATTGCCGGCCATCGTCACCACCGACCTGCGTTTGAACGAGCCGCGCTATGCGTCCCTGCCAAACATCATGAAAGCCAAGAAAAAGCCGCTCGAGTCGCTGACTCCGGATGCCTTGGGCGTTTCCACCGCCTCCACCAACAAGACCATCAAAGTCGAAGCGCCGGCTGCACGCAGCGCGGGCATCAAGGTCAAGTCGGTGGCTGAACTGGTCGAGAAACTGAAAAACGAAGCGAAGGTAATCTGAACATGACTATCTTGGTAATCGCCGAACACGACAACAAGGTGCTGGCTCCGGCCACCCTCAACACCGTGGCTGCCGCCGCTAAGATCGGTGGCGACATTCACGTACTGGTTGCCGGCCAGGGCGCGGGCGCCGTTGCTGAAGCCGCTGCGAAAATCGCCGGTGTGAGCAAGGTTCTGAACGCTGACAACGCGGCCTACGCGCATCAGCTGCCGGAAAACGTTGCGCCGCTGGTCGCCGAGTTGGGCAAGGGCTACAGCCACATCCTGGCGGCCGCCACCTCCAACGGTAAAAACATCCTGCCGCGCGTAGCCGCGCAGCTGGATGTTGACCAGATCTCCGAGATCATCTCGGTCGAAAGCGCCGACACGTTCAAGCGCCCGATCTACGCCGGTAACGCCATCGCTACCGTACAGTCGACCGCCGCCATCAAAGTGATCACCGTGCGTGCCACCGGTTTCGACCCGGTTGCTGCAGAAGGCGGTTCGGCTGCTGTTGAAGCCGTTGCGGCTGCTCATGACGCCGGCACATCCAGCTTCGTCAACGAAGAACTGGCCAAGTCCGATCGTCCTGAACTGACCGCTGCCAAGATCGTCGTTTCAGGCGGGCGTGGCATGCAGAACGGTGACAACTTCAAACACCTGTACGCCCTGGCCGACAAGCTCGGCGCCGCGGTTGGCGCTTCGCGCGCCGCAGTGGACGCAGGTTTTGTGCCCAACGATATGCAGGTCGGCCAGACCGGCAAGATCGTTGCGCCACAGCTGTACATCGCCGTCGGTATCTCCGGCGCGATCCAGCACCTGGCCGGTATGAAAGACTCCAAAGTGATCGTTGCGATCAACAAGGACGAAGAAGCTCCGATCTTCCAGGTGGCCGATTACGGCCTGGTGGCGGACTTGTTCGAAGCCGTACCCGAGTTGGAGAAGCTGGTCTAATCCAGTCGCTTCACTTATAAAGAGCCCGGTCGTATGACCGGGTTTTTTTTGCCCGGCTTTTTGCCTATCGGAGAAATGCACCATGCAATTGCGTCCCTGGACCGCGCTGCTGGGTTTCACACTGTTGCTGCCGACCTTGTCGCTGGCCGCCGGTAAATGTGACCGCCTGGTGATTACCGGCAGCCCGGATGCACCGCCTTTATTGTGGCGCGACCCGCAGGACCCTACGCGCTTGATTGGCGCCACCGCGGATGTGTTGCAGCAAGTGGCCAAGGACCTGGGTGTAAAGATCGATCTGCTTTACGGCGGCAAGCGCGCCCTGGCCCTGGATGAAGCACGCAGCGGGCGCATGGATATGTTGGCCGATGCGCCGCTAAATGTCGGCGAGCTGGAAAACTTTGACTACATTCATCCAGCCCTGATGCAGAACGATTACCTGGTCTGGACGCGCAAAGACTCGACGCTGGCTTACGCCACGGCTGCGGATCTGCACGGCCATCAGGGCGCGGTGTCGGAACGCGCGCGGCTGAGCCGTGGTTTTGAAACCTTCGCGGGCCAGCAGTTGAGCCTGCAACGCTTTGCCACCTTGACCCCGGCGTTCCAGAAACTGCTGCTGGGCGAGGTGGATTATGTGCTGGCCGGGCGTTACTCCGGCATGGCCATGGCGCAGTCGTTGGGCATGAGCAATGACTTGGTCGCCCGCGATGTACCGGTCGATCAGCCCGGCCTGTACCTGGCGATTTCCCACAACTCGGCCTGTAATGATCCGTGGCTGCGCGGACAGCTGGCCAAAAAGATGACAGAATTGCGCGGGTCCGATGGGGTGCAAGCTGCACTGCAGCGCAATATCGAGCGCTGGAAGGCGCAATTGCAACAACCCGTCGGCACCCCAACAAAGTAGGGATTTTCAGTGACTCTTCGACCTCTTTTCGCGGCCCTCGCCGTTGTCGCTCTGGCGGGATGTGCAGCCGATCCTGCGCCGAATGAACAAATACGCCTTACTCAGCAGGCTCTCGAACAGGCCAGCGCCGTCGGTGCCAATGCCGATGACTCGCCCGAGCTGAAGCTGGCCGAGGATAAATTTGCCCGGGCCAGGGCCGACATGGCCGACCAATCCTTCAAACATGCGCGCATGCGCGCTGAGCAGGCCGAGCTGGATGCGCGTCTGGCCGAGGCCAAGGTGCTGACCCGCAAAAGCCAGGAACAACTGAACGTGCTCAATACCCGCATCACGCGCCTGCGCAAGCAACTGCAATTGGGAGATGCCCAATGAGCCTGACGATCCGAGGTCTGGGCTTTGCAACGTTGTTGGCCGGTGCGGTACTGGGCGGGTGTGCCAGCCATCCCAACAGCGAGCAGGCATTGCAGCAGGCCGGCAGCGACTTCCAGAAGGTCAAGGAAGATGCCAATGTGCTGCGCATCGCGCCCAAGGACGTGATCCGCGCCGGTGAATCCCTGGCCAGGGCCGACCGACTGTCCAGCTATTGGGGCAGCGGCAATGACGTCGTGCACTACGCCTACCTGAGCCAGCGCTACAGCGCCATCGCCCGCGAACACACCGAGCAGGCACTGAATGAAGAACGCGGCGCCAAACTTGAGCTGGAGCGTCAGCGCCTGCAACTGGCCCTGCGCGAAAGCAAATTGAGCAGCGTGCAGCAACAGGGCAAGTGGCTTGAAGAGCAGATCGCCAGTTTGGCCACTACCCAGACCGATCGCGGCCTGGTGATGACCCTGGGTGACGTGCTGTTCGACACCGGCGAAGCGGAACTGAAAAACTCGGCCAATCGCACCGTGCTCAAGATCGTGCAATTCCTGCAACTGAACCCCAAGCGCGTGGTACGCATCGAGGGCTACACCGACAGTACCGGTGGCGAACAGGAAAACCTCAAACTGTCGCGTGATCGCGCGCAGGCGGTGGCGGACGTTCTGGTAGATCTGGGCATTGATGAAAAACGCATCCAGGTCGAAGGCTATGGCGACCAGTATCCAGTGGAAGCCAATGCTTCCGAGCGCGGTCGTGCGCAGAACCGCCGGGTAGAAATCGTATTCTCCGACGCCAAGGGCCAGTTGGGCGCCGCCCGCTGAAGCCTTGGGCTGATTGACAAGGTGGGGCTCACCCCAAAAGCCTCAGGCTCGCAGGTGAGGTGTTTACTGAAGAGAAGTCGATACCCATGCCCCGATCGCGGTGGGTCAGTCAGCCCAGCTGTCACTGACGCACCGCTATCGGGCCAATCGAATCGTCGCACCGCCCCTCCTGCTTTTTTCTGCATAAGCCTGAAAGCTCTCTCCACCACCCTTACAGTTTTTGCTGTCACTGCCAGCCGCGCTCGACTATTGTGGCAACTGTTCCCGTACACTTCTAAACTGTGCCGGTATGTTTCACACAAAAATAAAATGCCCGTGAAATCGAGTGCTGCGACATGACCAATCTTCTGCTCTACCAACGTATCGCTCAGCAGCTGGCTGAGGATATCCGGCGTGGTGTCTATCAACCGGGCGAACGGGTGCCTTCTGTACGCAAGATGAGCTCCCAGCTCAATGTGAGTCATGCCACGGTATTGCAGGCTTATGCCAACCTCGAAGACCAGGGGCTGATCAGGGCGCGACCGCAGTCCGGTTATTACGTACACCAGACCCCCGCGCTCACCGCGCCCACGCCGGATATCGCACGGGTCGAGCGTCCGGGGCTGGTCACGCGCAGCAGCATCATCCAGCAGGTATTGGGCGAGTCGCGCCGCGAAGGGGTATTTCCCCTGGGCGCCGCAGTCCCGAGCGTCGATTACCTGCCGGTGCGCGCGTTGCATCAGCAACTGGCCAAGGTCACGCGTTTCCAGAGCCCGCGCGCGTTCAGCTACATGTTCAGTCCCGGCTTCGAGCCGCTGCGCCGCCAGGTCGCTATCCGCATGCGCGATGCCGGGGTGGTGGTGGACCCTTCCGAAGTGGTGATCACCCACGGATGCGTCGATGCGTTGCAGATGTCACTGCGCGTGCTGACTCGCCCCGGCGATCTGATCGCGGCGGAATCCCCCACCTATTACGGCTTGCTGCAATTGGCGGATCTGCTGGGCCTCAAAGTCATTGAGATCCCCAGCGACCCGTCCACCGGCATGAGCCTGGAGGCGCTGCAACTGGCCGCGAACCAATGGTCGATCAAGGCGCTGGTGCTGACCACGCGGCTGAGCAACCCGCTGGGTGGCACCATGCCGGAGGAGCGTCAGAAGCAGTTGCTGCGCCTGGCGTCGGATTTCGATATTCAGATTGTCGAGGACGACATCTACGGCGAGCTGATGTTCGAGCTGGGCCGCACCAAGGCCCTGAAAGCCTATGATCGCCTGGATCGGGTGATCTATTGTTCGAGCTTCTCCAAGACGTTGTCGCCGGGGGTGCGTATCGGCTGGATGATCGCCGGCAAGTACCAGCAGGAAATCCAGCGCCTGCAAATGTTCAGCACCCACTCGGCCTGCAGCGTGACTCAAATGGGCGTGGCTGCGTACCTGGAGAACGGCGGTTACGACCGACATTTGCGCTACATCCGTCAGGAATACCGCAAGAACCTCAGCGCCTTTCAATTGGCGGTGCAGCAATACTTCCCGGAGGGCACGCAGATGACCCGTCCCACCGGCGGCTTCATCCTGTGGGTCAGTTTGCCAGGACGGGTCAATACTCAGGAACTGCACGTACGTGCACTGCAACAGGGCATCAGCATCGCGCCAGGGTTGATCTTCAGTAATACCGAGCAATTCAACCACTGCATCCGCCTTAACTGCGGCACGCCGTGGAACCGCGAGGCAGAGCGCGCGCTGATGACGTTGGGCATGCTGGCGAGCCAGTTGTGCCAGGAAACCGCTGCCGGTTTTTGAGCGCTGATGAGCGTGCAAAACAGGGCTATGCCGATAGCTGGCTAATCACCGCGCTTGTCATGGCGCGCACAACAAGCGAGCATATGGCCCTCTGCCTTTAATGCTGTAGGCGATATGACCTCGATGTTCCGAGCTGTTCTGGTAATTGGCCTGTTAAGCCTGTGCAACGTCCACACCGCGCTGGCGGCGGCGCCTGTGAGCGAAAACAAGCCGGCCGCCGGCAGTGAGCAGAGCACTCCCGCGAAAACGCCGGCTCCGGCAAAAAAAGCGCCTGCCGTGAAGAAAAACACCACCAACGCCAAGAAACGTACGGCGGCCAGGAAGGCCAAATCCGCCCATGAAGTGGCCGAGACCAAATTGCCACCGGCCCAATTGGACCTGTCGCTGCCCTCGGACATGGTCCGGCACCTGCAGCCGCTGGGCACCTTGCCGCAGCCTAAGAGCGTGCCACTGCTGCCGCCGATGTTCGGTGAGAAACCCACCGATAAAAGCGATTTCCAGATCAACGGACGTCTGCTCAGTAACGAAATGCGCCTGCAATTGCGCAATGAAGAGCGGCGCGAGGTAGAGGGTGCCGCGCTGGATTTCGAATTCAAACAGTAAGCGCTTCCTACCTTTGCAAGATGACCCTTCGACCATTTGTCGCGGACTGGTCGGTCACTTCGGTTTTCTGCATAAAACCCCTGTTGGACCATTTTAAAACGGCTGTTTAAGGGCGTAGTCTAGCCCGGCCATCCCTATTGAGTCGTCGAGGACCCACTGGTCATGAAATGCCGTGAAGGCTGTGGCGCTTGCTGCATCGCCCCCTCCATCAGTTCGCCGCTGCCCGGCATGCCCAATGGCAAACCGGCGGGCGAACGCTGCGCGCACCTGTCGGTCGAACTGCTGTGCCAACTGTTCGGCCAACCGGAGCGACCGGCGGTATGCAGTGATTTCAAGGCTGATATCGAGGTGTGCGGCACCGACCAGGCCGATGCGATCCGCCTGATCGGCTGGTGGGAACAGATGACGGCGGCTTGATGGGCTTTACTATCGGAACTTCAACAATAAGGAATACAACAATGGGTTCGCTGAAACGAATAGCTGTCGTGTGCGGTTTTACGCTGGTATTTGCCGCCACTGCCCAGGCTGAGGATTGGCAGGTTGCCAAGGATGAAGACGGCATCAAGGTGTCCCTGAGCGAAGTCGCCGGCTCCAAATATAAGGCGTATCGCGGTGTGACCACGATCAAGGCGCCTGTCGCCAAGGTCCAGGCCCTGCAGGAAGATGTCGCCGGTGCCTGTTCGTGGATTCATGAGTGCAAGTCCCAGAAGCTGGTCGACAAAAAAGGCGATGAAGCCTGGACCTACACCCAGTTCAAGGCACCGTTCCCGGTGACCGACCGCGATTCTTACATCCATGTCACCACCACCAAGGATGGCGACGGCAACGTAACCCGCACGTTGCAGGGCGTGCCGACCTATAAACCCGAAGAAAAAGGCTACGTGCGTGTTGCTCAAGTCGAGGGCTTCTGGAAACTGGTCCCTAAGGGAGCAAATGAGACCGAAGTGACTTACCAGGTGCACACCGAGCCAGGCGGCAGCGTGCCTTCGTGGCTGGCCAACAAGTTCGTGGTCGACGCGCCGTTCAACACCCTCAAGGCGCTTAAAGCGCGCGCGGAAAAATAAGCGCGATTGATCGGGTGCCCCCTGCCTTGGGTGGAACGTTTGGCGAACCCCCAAGGTCCAGATAGAAGTGAGCCCACACATGGGTTTTATCGAGGAGGCACCGATGCAAACGTGGCAAATTACCTTCGTTGATGATCACGGCGTAAAAACCGTAGAGCTGTTCACCTGCGAACAAGAGCCCAGCCTCGAAGACGCTGCGCACATGATTCGCAGCAAACTGGTGCCGGTCGCCGCCGAGCTCGACCTCAATGACCTTGAGGGACGCAAGCCGGAGCCGACGGTCAAGATCCTCAAAGACCAGAACAGTATCCAGATCCTCGATATTTCTCCCTCTGCCTGAATATTCCCTGTAGGCCTGGCAAGCGCCTCTGGTGGAGGTGATTGCTTCGCGCTACTCTGCAAACGAGATCAGCGAATGAATCGCTAAGGTCTGGTCTTGTCAGCTACATGCTTGTTTTCCCGCGGTGAGGTCATTGCCGTAGCCTCCGCGCCAGCAGGGCGCGGGCTTCGGGGAGCACGGAAAGTCTATCCATCGGTCTTGAGGAGCACTTTTCATGAGCACAGCCTATCAAGAAGACATCAGCACCCACGTTCTGCGCCGCATGAAAGAAGGCGGTTTCGATTTCTCACGTTTCCACCCCATCGAGTTCTACGCGATTTTCCCGGATGAAGAACGGGCGCGCAGGGCGGCGGGCGAGTTTCGTGGAGAGTCCCTGAACGCCCAGGTCAGCGCGCGCGACGATGGCGCGTGGTACCTGGAACTGAGCAAGGTCATGTTTGCAACCTACGACGGCATAGGAGACTTCGAGCAGGACTTTGAAGCAGTGGTCGAGCCCCTCGGTGGCATTATCGAGGGGTGGGGCGTCAAACAGGAGGTGCGCGGTTTGCCGATGTAGTTCGACACTGCCCGCACTCGCAACAACACCACGCATCGGCTGGCCTTCGGGTCGGCCGATGTTGTTTGTGCCGCAGGCAAAGCCCGGCGCATTCTGCGAGCTCTTTTCATGCACCAAAAAAAAGCCACCCGAGTAGGGTGGCCGAAGGGAAGAGCGGAGCGCTGAAGGTCTGTTCAGCAGATGGTGGCGATTATCCGCAAGCTTTGCAGGCCGGTGAAATCAACTCTGACTATGCTCTTGATAGTCAAAGCCTGCATTGTGATGAAGCGCGCGACCACACACCGGGCAATCGGCGCACCAGGAAGGTGCGCATGGTTCTTCGTATTTATACAACTCACTGATTCTTAAGTGTTTATGCCGATGGCACGGGCCTTGCGATGGTTCTGGCGTCCGAGTGACAAGGAGTACGGCATGATCCGCACTTATTACGACGAAATGTACGATGGGGCAGGGCAGGTCAGGCCTCACTACCGCGAATTCGCCCGCTGGCTGGCCCAGACCCCCGCTGAACTGCTGGCGCAGCGTCGGCGCGAAGCCGATTTGCTGTTTCACCGTGCCGGGATCACCTTCACCCTTTACGGGGATGAACAGGGCACCGAGCGCCTGATTCCCTTCGACACCATCCCGCGCAGTATTCCGGCCAGCGAATGGCGGATTGTCGAGCGCGGCTGCATCCAGCGCGTCAAGGCACTGAACCTGTTCCTTGCCGACCTCTATCATGAACAACGCATTATCAAGGCCGGGATCATTCCCGCCGAGCAGGTGCTGGCCAACGAGCAATACCAACTGGCCATGCAGGGCCTGGATCTGCACCGCGATGTGTATGCTCACGTCGCCGGGGTCGATCTCGTCCGTGATGGCGACGGCACTTACTACGTATTGGAAGACAACCTGCGTACACCCAGCGGCGTCAGCTACATGCTCGAAGACCGTAAGATGATGATGCGCCTGTTCCCCGAATTGTTCGCTGCCCAGCGTATTGCGCCGATCGACCACTACCCCAACCTGCTGCTCGACACCCTCAAAAGCGCAAGCGCCCTGGATAACCCCAGCGTGGTGGTGCTGACCCCAGGGCGGTTCAACAGTGCTTTTTTCGAACATGCTTTTCTCGCCCGGGAAATGGGCGTGGAATTGGTGGAAGGTGCCGACCTGTTCGTGCGCGACGATCACGTGTTCATGCGCACCACCGACGGTCCCAAGGCGGTGGATGTGATCTACCGCCGCCTCGATGACGCGTTCCTCGACCCGTTGGCCTTTAACCCGGACTCCATGCTCGGGGTGCCGGGCCTGTTGGCCGCCTATCGCTCGGGCAATGTGGTGCTGGCCAACGCCATCGGCACCGGGGTCGCGGATGACAAGTCGGTGTACCCCTTCGTCACCGACATGATCCGTTTTTACCTGGATGAGGAGCCGATCCTGCAGAATGTTCCGACCTTTCAGTGCCGCAAGCCCGACGAATTGTCCCACGTGCTCGCCCACCTGCCGCAACTGGTGGTCAAGGAAACCCAAGGGTCCGGCGGCTACGGCATGTTGGTCGGGCCGGCGTCCACGGCGGCGGAAATCGAAGCCTTCCGCGCCCGCATCAAAGCCAAGCCCCATGCGTATATCGCACAGCCGACGCTGTGTTTATCCACGTGCCCGACCTTCGTCGAGAACGGTATCGCCCCGCGCCATATCGACCTGCGCCCGTTCGTGCTGTCCGGCAAGGACACCCGCGTGGTGCCTGGCGGCCTGACGCGCGTGGCCCTGCGCGAGGGCTCGCTGGTGGTCAATTCGTCCCAGGGCGGCGGCACCAAAGACACTTGGGTCGTGGAGGACTGATGCCATGTTGAGTCGAACTGCCTCGGATTTGTACTGGATGTCGCGCTACCTGGAACGCGCGGAAAACCTCGCACGCATGCTCGATGTCAGTTATTCGCTGTCGCTGATGCCCCAGGACGGGCGCGGCGATGGCCTGCATGAACTGGCGATGCCGCTGCTGATCACCGGCACCCTGGAGGATTACCACGAGCGTCACGGCCAGTTACACGCCGAGCGTCTGCTGCACTTTTTTGCCCTGGACGCGGCCAACCCCGCGAGCATCTACAGCTGCCTGGGCGCCGCGCGGGCCAGCGCCCATGCGGTGCGTGGGCGAATCACCGCCGACATGTGGGAAAACATCAATGCCACTTGGCTGGATATTCGTGAAATCGCTCAACAAGGCCTGAGCCGCTATGGCATGAGCCGTTTCTGCGAGTGGGTCAAGGAGCGCTCCCACCTGTTTCGCGGCGCAACCTACGGCACCATCATGCGCAATGACGCGTTCCGGTTTATTCGCCTGGGCACCTTTATCGAGCGCGCCGACAACACTTTGCGCCTGCTGGATGCGCGGTATGAAATGGCCGGCGACCATGCCGACACGGTCACCGACGGCACCGCTCACGCGTACTATCAGTGGAGCGCGTTGCTGCGTGCGCTGTCCTCGTTCGAGGCCTACACCGAAATTTATCGTGACGCTCCCGGCGCCCGGCAAGTGGCCCAGTTGCTGCTGTTGCGCGCCGATGTGCCGCGCTCCCTGCGCGCCTGCAGCGAAGAGATCGATCAGATCCTCGCCAGCCTGCCCGGCCTGAACGGCCGCCCGGCACAGCGCCTGGCCGCGGAGATGGATGCGCGCCTGCGCTTTACCGCCATTGATGAAATCCTGGAGGAAGGCCTGCACGCCTGGCTGACCGACTTTATTCCCCTGGTCCGCCACTTGGGCGATGCCATCTACCATTCCTACCTGGAGGCGGCATGAGACTTTCGATCAGCCACGAAACCACCTACCACTACGAAGACCAGGTGCGCGCCAGCATCCAGTACCTGCGCCTGACGCCCCACGACAGCGAACGGCAGCAGGTACTCAGTTGGCAGCTCGACCTGCCGCGCCCGGTTCGCGCGCAGATCGACCCGTTCGGCAATATCCTGCATGTGTTGACCCTGGATGAGCCCCACGACGCCATCATCATCGGCGCCCGTGGCCAAGTGGAGATCGATGAATTGCGCGAAGCCGAGCATGAGCAGCAGTCGGCCTATCCGTTCCTGCGCGGTACCCGCCTGACCGAGTCCGATGAAGCCCTGCGCGGCTTCGCGCGGCAGCACTGTCGTCAAGGGCGTGACCGCAGCGCGCTGATCGACCTCATGCACGCGCTCAACGAGGCCATGGTCTACACGCCCGGCGCCACCGAAGTCGACACTTGCGCCGCCCACGCGTTCGCCGGCCGCGCGGGCGTGTGCCAGGACCATACCCATGTATTCCTGGCCTGCGCACGCAGCCTCGGTATTCCGGCGCGGTATGTGTCGGGGTATTTGTACAGCGAGGACAGCACGCACCTGGCCAGCCATGCCTGGGCCGAAGCCTGGTTGGACAACGCCTGGTACAGCTTCGACGTGACCAACCGTCTGGCCCGGCCGGAACGCCACCTCAAGCTGGCGGTGGGCCTGGACTATCTTGACGCCTGCCCGGTTCGCGGCATGCGCCGAGGCGGTGGGCATGAACAAATGCACGCCAAGGTATCGGTGGCGCCGATGCCCGTGATTTCAATCCAGCAGCAATAATCGGGCACCGCCGCGAAGCTCACCGGCCAAACGAAGGTCATCGCTGAGATTTACCGCTGCTGCTTACGCTCCGCCATGTGCTTCAGATAGCCCACCAGCAGGTCCAGCTCAGGATCCGGCAACACGCTGGCGGCGAACGCCGGCATTTTTGCCTGTGGCCAATGCCGCAGGCTTTGCGGGTCGCGGATGTAGCGCTTGAGGAAATCCCCGGCGAAATATTCCGTTGGGTTGTAGGGAATATTCAGATCCGGCCCCACCTGCGCATCCCCCGCGCCGTTGAGGCGATGGCATGCCAGGCAGTTTTTCTGAAACAGCGTAAAACCCTGATTGACCGGATCGTCGGCCGCCAGCTGCGGGTCGGGCAAGAGAGCCGGAAAGCGCTCTGCCACGGTTTTTAACTGCTTGATGCTGGAAATCTGGAACGGCCATTGTTCGGGGCTGACAGGCCCGGCCTGCGGGTCGGTCCACACCAGGTAAAACGGCCCCGCGCTGGGTTTGCCGTCGGCGAGGGCGGGCCAGGGGTGCGCCGGGTCCTCCACCGCCAGCCAGGCGCGGGCGCCGTGGCTCTGCAGCAATGGGCCAGCGCTTAACTCGGCGGCGAAGCCATCCAGTGCAACGGCTTGCACATGGTGCTCCGGCTTCAAGCCCTGCAGGAGCACCGCCATGGGGACTGCGCGATAAGTCATGGCGTGCTTGTAGGAAACGTCATCAGCGATGCGCACCGTCTGTGCATCCGGATGCGTGAGCAAGTCGGCGGTCTGCCAGGTCTTTCTCTCGTGATCGAGTTCGAGGGTCAAGGATGCCGCCGTAACCGGCAGGGCAATCAGCACGAGGAGAAGAGCGAGGATCGATTTCAAGAGGAGCGCTCGGTAAGAAGGGCGACAGCGCTCACGATACCGGAAAAACGCGCGTAAAAAGACAGCCCCTGCCACGGCATCGCTTTACGCGAAGACCCGACAGGTGCTGCCAAAAACTGCAATCCTGATGCAGTGAGTGCACAGAATACGGGGGCTGAACGATCACCCAATGACCTTGGTCAGGTTGGGCAGGATCAATATCAGTGTGGTGGCGAACAGAATGAGTCCCGCCTGACGAACTTTCGAATGCTTGAACATGGCTGACTGCCTTTTGTTGTTATTCCTGAGCGTCAAATACGTGCCGTGATATTTCAGTATGGCGCAGTGACGTGTCGCTTTTCTTACAACTGCCCCGGCAAAACCCGGCAGCAACTTCTTACTGATTGAACCTTAGAGCCCTCGCTCTTCCTCGCTTAGATCCATTTCGTATCAGCTAATCAGCATTTCTGCTTAAAAAGGCATGAGGCACAACGCCATCTTGGCGCCAATGCCTTGGCTAGACAGCTAAAACGATTAATCCGGCAATTAGCTTAGGAACCTACCGTTCGTCCGAGCGTGAGGGTCAAAGGCCGTGAGCGCATCCGTCATTGAAACCGTGTCAATCGGGCTTAAGGTAAGGGCTCATATGCACGTTTCGAGGATGTCATGACCCAAGCTTTGATCTTTGATGCGATACGCACGCCCCGTGGCAAAGGCAAGGCTGATGGCGCCTTGCACAGCGTCAAACCGGTCAACCTGGCCGCCGGGTTGCTCACGGCGCTGGCGCAACGCAACGACCTCGACACTCGGCAAGTGGATGACATCGTGCTCGGCTGCGTGACCCCGGTGGGCGACCAGGGGGCCGACATCGCCAAGACTGCCGCACTAGTCGCCGACTGGGCCATCAGCGTCGCCGGCGTACAGGTCAATCGCTTCTGTGCCTCGGGCCTGGAGGCGGTCAATCTGGGCGCGATGAAAGTGCGTTCAGGTTTTGAAGACCTGGTGGTGGTCGGCGGTGTCGAATCCATGTCCCGCGTGCCCATGGGCAGCGACGGTGGCGCTTGGGTGCTCGACCCGCAGACCAACCTGCACAGCCATTTCACCCCCCAGGGTATCGGTGCGGACCTGATCGCCACGCTGGAAGGGTTCACCCGTGAGGACGTCGATACCTTTGCCTTACAGTCTCAGCAGAAAGCAGCCAGGGCCCGTGCGGACGGTTCTTTCAGCAAGTCGCTGATCGCGGTGCAGGACCAGAACGGCATTGTGCTGCTGGATCATGACGAATTTATCCGCGCCGACTCCACCCTGCAGGGGCTCGGCCAGCTCAAACCCAGTTTCGAGATGATCGGGCAGATGGGCTTCGACGCCACCGCGTTGCGGATCTACAGCCATGTGGAGCGCATCCACCATGTGCACACGCCGGGTAACAGTTCCGGCATCGTTGACGGTGCCGCGCTGATGCTGATCGGTTCCGAGTCCAAGGGCCGGGAGCTGGGGCTGCAGCCACGGGCGCGCATTGTCGCCGCAGCGGTGACCGGCACCGACCCCACCATCATGCTCACCGGCCCCGCTCCGGCCACCCGCAAGGCCTTGGCCAAGGCCGGTTTGCGTGTGGAAGACATCGACTTGTTTGAGGTCAACGAAGCCTTCGCCTCGGTGGTGCTCAAGTTCATCAAGGACATGGGCATCGACCCGGCGCGGGTCAACGTCAATGGCGGCTCGATCGCCATGGGCCACCCGTTGGGCGCCACCGGCTGCGCAATCCTGGGCACCTTGCTCGACGAACTGGAGGCACGCCGACAGCGCTACGGCCTGGCCACTCTGTGTGTGGGCGGTGGCATGGGTATCGCCACTGTAATCGAACGTCTCTGAGCCTTAGGAATTAGTCATGACCGATGCCATTCGTTACGAAATAGGCCAGGACCGGATCGTAGTGCTGACCCTCGACCTGCCCGGCCAGAACGCCAACACCATGAACGCTGTATACCGAGAAGCCATGGCCGCCACCGTCACACGGCTGGAAGCGGAAAAGGACCACATCGCCGGCGTGATGATGACCTCGGCCAAGAGGACGTTCTTCGCCGGCGGCGACCTCAACGAGTTGATCAAGGTCGAGAAGGCCGACGCCAAGGCGTTCTACGACGGCGTGCGGGTGCTTAAGGCGCAGTTGCGTCGCCTGGAGACCTTGGGCAGGCCGGTGGTGGCTGCCATCAATGGTGCGGCACTGGGCGGTGGCTGGGAGATTTGCCTGGCCTGTCATTACCGCATCGCCCTGGACGATCAATCGATACAGTTGGGGTTGCCGGAAGTCACCCTGGGTTTACTGCCCGGCGGCGGGGGCGTGGTGCGCATGGTGCGCCTGCTGGGCCTGGAAAAAGCCCTGCCGTATTTGCTCGAAGGGAAAAAAGTGCGGCCGCAGCAAGCACTGCAGGCCGGTTTGGTCCATGCGCTGGCCACGGACCGCGAGGCGATGCTGGCCCTGGCTCGTGCCTGGATTCTTGCCAATCCCGAGGCCAGACAGCCCTGGGACCACAAGGGCTACCCGATCCCCGGCGGGACACCGTCGCACCCCAAAATCGCGCAAATGCTGGCGATTGCGCCATCGATCCTGCGCAGCAAAACCCACGGCTGCTTCCCTGCGCCGGAGAAAATCCTCTGCGCCGCCGTCGAAGGCGCCCAGGTGGACGTCGAGACCGCCCATCTGATCGAAACCCGCTACTTCACCGAACTGGTCACCGGGCAAGTGGCTAAAAATATGATCGGCACCTTCTGGTTCCAGCTCAATGACATCAACGCCGGCCGTTCACGCCCGCAGGGTATTGCGCCTTGTGTGACGCGCAAGCTCGGCGTGCTCGGCGCGGGCATGATGGGCGCGGGTATCGCTTATGTCAGCGCCAGTGCCGGGATCGACGTGGTGCTCAAGGACATCAACCTGGCGGCGGCCGAGAAGGGCAAGGCGCATTCGGCGGCGCTGCTCGACAAGAAGCTCGGCCGTGGGCAATTGAGCGCTGAACAACGCGAAAGCATCCTGGCGCGGATCCATCCTACTCAAGATGACAGCGACCTGGCCGGCTGTGACCTGATCATTGAAGCGGTGTTTGAAGACCGCGAACTCAAGGCGACTGTGTCAGCCGCCGCCCGACGTGTGGTGGGGGCCGACGCGGTGATCGCATCCAACACCTCCACCTTACCCATCAGTGGCCTGGCCACGGCGGTGCCGGACCCGGCCAGGTTTATTGGTCTGCATTTCTTCAGCCCGGTGCACAAGATGGCGCTGGTGGAAATCATCAAGGGCGCGCGCACCTCGGATGAAACCCTGGCCCGCAGCTTTGATTTCGTACGCCAGATCAAAAAAACTCCTATCGTGGTCAACGACAGTCGCGGCTTCTTCACCTCAAGGGTGTTTGGCACGTTCACCAGCGAAGGTATCGCCATGCTGGGCGAGGGCGTGGCCGCGCCGTTGATCGAGATGCAAGCGCGCAAGGCGGGCATGCCGGTAGGGCCGCTGGCGGTGTCCGATGAAGTCTCCCTCAGCCTGATGAACCATATCCGACAGCAAACCGCCAAGGACCTGCAGGCCGAAGGTAAGGCGATGCGGGCCCATCCAGCCACAGCGCTGATCGACCTGTTCGTCAATCAATTCAAACGGCCAGGCAAGGCCGCCGGCGGCGGTTTTTATGAATACCCCAGTGGCGCGCAGAAATACCTCTGGCCTGAGCTTAAACAACGTTTCGAGCGGCCCGAACAACGGATTGCATCCCAGGACGTGCGCGACCGGTTGCTGTTTATCCAGGCCATCGAAACCGTGCGCTGCGTGGAGGAGGGCGTGTTGATGTCCACGGCGGACGCCAATGTGGGCTCGATCCTGGGCATCGGCTTTGCCGCGTGGAGCGGCGGCGCGCTGCAATTTATCAATCAGTACGGCCTGAACGACTTTATCGCCCGCGCCCGCTATCTGGCCGAACAGTATGGCGAGCGGTTCACACCGCCGGCGTTGTTGCTGGAGAAGGCCGCGCGCGGGCAGCGCTTTGTATAGGTGCGGCGGGGGCTTGCTTTGCAGGTAGGTTTGCAGGCAGGCTTGAGGTGTTCAATATTCCCATCGCCGTGTCAGGTATTTTTTATGTCGCTACGCGTCTGCATCCTGGAAACCGATATCCTGCGTCCAGGCCTGATCGATCAGTACCAAGGTTACGGACAGATGTTCAAGCGCCTGTTCGCCAAGCAGCCGATCCCTGCCGAGTTTGTCGTGTACAACGTGGTGAACGGAGAATACCCGTCGGACGATGAGCGGTTTGACGCCTACCTGGTTACCGGCAGCAAGGCCGATTCCTTCGGTACCGACCCGTGGATCCAGACGCTCAAAACCTACCTGCTTGAGCGTTACAAGCGCGGCGACAAATTGCTGGGCATCTGTTTCGGTCACCAGTTGCTGGCACTGCTGCTGGGTGGCAAAGCCGAGCGCGCCACTCAAGGCTGGGGCATGGGCATCCATGATTACACGCTGGATGCCAAGACCCCCTGGATGAGCCCCGAGGTGCCGGAACTGACCCTGCTGATCAGCCATCAGGACCAGGTGACCACCTTGCCGGAGGGCGCCAAGGTCATTGCCTCCAGCGAGTTTTGCCCGTTCGCCGCATACCACATCGGCGATCAGGTGCTGTGCTTTCAGGGCCACCCGGAATTTATCCAGGACTATTCGCGCGAGTTGCTGGAGATTCTTCAGACAACCTTGGGTGAAAAGGTCTACTCAAACGGTGTGGCCAGCCTGGCACGCGAGCACCACGGCGTCACCGTGGCGGAATGGATGATGCGCTTCGTGGCGCACACGCCCGAGGCCGAGGTTAAAGCCATCCCGAGCGCTTGAAACTGGCCCATAGGCTGGTGCATCCCACCGCAATCAGCCCGAGCACCGCAAAGTAGCCGTAGTGCCATTGCAGCTCGGGCATGTTCTGGAAATTCATCCCGTAAATCCCTGCCACCGCAGTGGGGAACGCCAGGATCGCCGCCCAGGCGGCGAATTTGCGCTGCACCACGCTCTGGCGCGACGCCTCCAGCAACACCCCGATCTCGATGGTCTGGCTGGCGATGTCGCGCAGGGTGGTCAGGTCTTCCATCTGCCGCGTGACGTGGATCTGCACATCGCGGAAGTACGGGCGCATGTTCTTGTCGATAAACGGGAAGCTCAGCTTTTGCAGTTCCTGGCTGATCTCCACCATCGGCGCCACGTGACGTTTGAGCCGCAGCACATCGCGCCGCAGGCTGTGCAGGTTCTGGATATCGCGTTCGCTCAACGAACTGCACAGCACATTGCGCTCCAGCTCATCGATCTCGGCGTGAATCGCCTCGCTGACCGGCTGGTAGTTTTCCGTGACGAAATCCAGCAGCGCATACAGTACGAAATCTTCCCCATGCTCCAGCAACAGCGGCCGCGCCTCACAGCGCTGGCGCACAAAACCGTAGGACGCCGAATGACCGTTGCGCGCGGTGATCACGTAACCGTTGCCGGCGAAAATATGGGTTTCAATAAATATCAGTTTGCCGTTCTCGCGCACCGGCGAGTAAGTGACGATAAACAGCGCGTCACCAAAGGTTTCCAGCTTGGGACGGCTGTGTTTTTCCAAGGCATCTTCGATGGCCAGTTCATGCAGGTTGAACTGGCGTTGCAGGTTGGCCAATTCCTGGGCGTTGGGCTCTTCCAGGCCGATCCATACGAAATGGCCGGGTTTTGCGGCCCATGCCGCGCCTTCATCAAGGGTGATATCGGTGACTTTCTTTCCGGCGCTGTACACGGCGGCCGCAACAACTCTACCCATGGTGCTGATCACTTCTTATAGGAGGGGACAGATGTTGGGCAGCTTAGCCTGAATGGCGTTCCGTTGGAGCAGCGAGCAACCCCAGCCCTGCAAAGGAGACGGGATTACACGCTGTTCAGTTGCCCATCCATTGCCTTGATGCACGCGTCCATCTGCGCCTGACAGGCTTGCATCAAGGCTGGGATATCCTCCGAGGTCATGCCAACGGTAGGAATAGGTGGCAACGAGCGTATGAGCACATCACCGCTGTTCCAGCGATTGAGTTGCATATGGGTGACGTAATTGCTGACACATACCTGCACGATGGGCACGCCGGCGGCAATCGCCATATGAAACGCGCCTTTCTTGAAGGGCAGCAGGCCCTTGCCCAGGTTGCGCGTACCTTCCGGGAATACCCAGATTGACGTGTCTTCGTGTTGCAGTGTGCGTGTGGTGGTAAGCATCGCCCGGCGCGCCTTGTGCGCATTGCCCCGGTCGATCAACACATTGCCCGCCAGCCAGAACAACTGGCCGAACAAGGGCACCCATTTCAGGCTCTTCTTGGCGATGCACACGGTACGGTGGGGCACCACGGTGCCGAACACGAACAAGTCATAGTTGGACTGATGGTTGGCGATAATCACGCAGGTGCCCGGTTTATGGCGCAGCGAGTCGACATCGGCCTTCACCTTCAGCCCCAGCAACCACATGGCAGGCACCGCATAGAGACGGGCGCACAGGCGGCTGTTGTCCGGGTTGAACGGTCGGCAGACGCCGATCAGCACGCCCAGCACCCCGGCGACTATAAAGTGCAGGCTCATCAGCACCATCCGTAACAGAAAAAGCATCCACATGGCCTATCGAAACAAAAGGGGGCGCAGTGTACGGATGTGCACTGTATTCGGCAATTGGCGCTATAGAGTGAGGAGATGGGCGATGTTTGAGGGCATGTTTCTGTATCTGTCAGAGACTCCAGCCTAGAGCGGCGGGAGTTTTTTCAGATATGGCTGTAAGACAAAGCCCGACGCAAGGTCGGGCTTAGACGCACGCAACGAAGGACTTAGCTCAGAATATGGCCCTGATCCTGGATGATCGCCTCGTCCAGCGCTTCCAGCAGCGCTTTGCGCACTTTCAATTTGGTGTGCTTGTGGGCGTTCATGTTGATCTTCTTCAATTGCCGTGCAGCTTCCAGGGCTGCTGCGTGCAGTTCTTCGGGGGCGACCACCTTGTCGAGGAAGCCGGCCTGCAATGCGCCCTGCGGGTCGAACATCTCGGCGTTGATCACCGAGCGATGAAACGCCGATTTGCGCAGACGGTCCCGCGCCAGCTCGATGCCGGCGTGGTGCATGGTCATGCCGATCATCACTTCGTTGAGGCCGATGCTGAACGGACCTTCGACACCGATCCGATAATCCGCCGACAACAACAGAAATGCGCCCTTGGCCACCGCATGCCCAGGGCACGCCACAATCACCGGGAAGGGGTGCGACAACAGGCGCCGCGCCAATGTGGAGCCCGACGTCACCAGGCCGATTGCTTCTTTAGGGCCGGCGGTCATCACCTTCAAATCGTAACCCCCGGACAGAATTCCCGGCGTGCCGGTGATCACCACCACCGCCCGATCCTTCTCGGCCTGGTCCAGCGCTTCGTTAAACGCACTGACCACCGCAGGGGAAATGGCGTTGACCTTGCCGTTGCTCAAGGTCAGGGTCGCGATACCGTCTTCGAGGTGGTAGGCAATCAGCTCACTCATGACGCGGTTCCTTGTAGGGCTTGTTATAGAAGAATGCAGCAGACGTTACCCACCGCGCCCGCCCGGGTAAAGCGCCATGACTGACTGCCCAGTCAGGCTTTTCTTGCATGCCCAAGCGTAGACGGCCTGCGGCGTGGCGCGGCAAAGCCTTAAGACCGGCATCAGCAGTGCCCGAGAATGGCACAATCGCCACCCCGCGCCGGGCAGGCTCCGGCATAGCCGGCTAACCGCATGAATATTCTGAAAAAAACCTTTGCCATCAGAAAGGCTTTCGACTACATTAGCGCGCCTCGACAGACTGAACTGGTTTGACGAGATACGGTGAAGTGTCCGAGTGGCTTAAGGAGCACGCCTGGAAAGTGTGTATACAAGAAATTGTATCGAGAGTTCGAATCTCTCCTTCACCGCCACATTCTACAAACACAAACCCCTGGTTTCTTATAAAGAGCCGGGGGTTTGTGGTTTCTGGGGTTCGCAAATACAAGGTCCGGCACGGTAGGTAGTGCCCAGCCCCTGTCTCGTCACCGACTTTTTACAATCACCCCTCGCATATAGTCATTCAAGTCCCGCAGATCCTGAACGCTCCATGCGTGCGCCGGCAGCTTTACACCATTTTCCTGCAAGGTTTTCGGAATCAAGTTGCCATTTGGGCGAAGGATGACTGACGCCACGATAACACCTGGGTATTCATTTAAACGTTGCTTGAAAGCCGGTGTGGTCAGGTCAGGCGTGGGCGGGGTGCTTTTTCTCGCTAAAGGGCCCGTCGCTTTGAGGTCTGGCCCGTGGCACATGGCGCATCGCTGTAAAAACAGGGATTTGCCGTTGGCAGTGTCTGCGAAGGCGAGTGATACCTGGGACAGCGACAGCATTCCCAGTGAGGCGATGACGAGCATTTTCATGTGGCTGCAGCCCTATTATCCAAAGCAGATCCGAATTCCATTTTCTAACCGCCCGATGGGTGCCAAGCTTGGTGTGAGAAGCCCGCATTCCTGCCGGTGTACCGGGCGATTCATACTTTAACTTGTTTGTTGTACCTCCTGCGCCTCACCCGGATTGCGTAAATGACCACTCGACCGAAGCCCACACTCAACCTGCGTAGCCTGATTCTTATTTTTGTCCTGTTTTCTGCCGTTGCGACGCTGGCCAACAGTTTCTGGGTGATGTTCAAGATTCAGAAGCAAGAGCTGATTGAAAATGCACTGGACGCCAACCAGGCCTATGCCGCCCGTATTGCTCGCAGTGTCGAGCAGGTACTGAACGCCGACCTTGATAAGTTGAAGTACGGTTCAGCCGGGATTGGCAAAACGTTTGGCGACAACAGTGCGTTGACTCGGGAAGCCAAACGCCTGGTTGAGCAGGATGCCAGTTTCAACTCCGTACTGGTCGCCGACGCGAACGGCACCATCGTTGCTTCTGCCCCCGAAAGCCTTCAGCTCAACGGCCGTACGTTGCAGCACAAAGAGCCCCTGAGTCTGCGCACGGCGAAAATCAGCAACGCCTTCAGATCCATCACCGGCAACCTGGTGGTCTTTATCTCTCATCCCATATTCGATGTGAAAGGGCAGTACCTGGGCTTGATCGGCGGCACTATTCGGCTGGAGCAGAGCAATACCCTTCAAGCCCTCATGGACACGAATGTGCGTAAAGACGGCGCGCATTTCTACTTGATCGACGGCGCCCGCCGGGTGCTCTATCACAATTATCCCGAGCAGATAGGCAGCGTGAGGGGCGCGGATTTGATCGCCGATGCATCGCTCAAAGAGGCCGCGGGCACATTGCAGGCTGTGGATGAGCACGGTGTGGAAATGCTCGCCGGCTTTGCTCAAGTGCCCAGCAGCGGGTGGGGCGTGATCTCGCAGCAGCCCCTGGAAAATATCCAGGCAGTCCTGCGCCGGACAATGATCAAAATCGCTCAAGGTATCGCGCCACTGGGGCTGTTCGGGATCATTCTGATCTGGTGGTTGGGGACCAGAATTTCGGCCCCGTTGTCGCGGCTCGCCGACTGTGCCAAACGCTTGGACACGCCGGACAGTTATGCGCGCATCAGCGCTGTACCGGCGCGCTATTTTGAAAGCTGGCAGATCCGCAGAGCGTTGTTGCTGGGGGCAGCCCTGTTGCAGGAAAAGATCGGCAAGCTCAATCAGCAGGCCCACACGGATACCCTGACAGGGCTGGCCAATCGCCGTGCGATGCAGGACGTTCTGTCGCTCTGGCAGGAGGCGGGCAAAGCGTTCGCCGTGGTGTCCATCGACATTGACCATTTCAAGCGCGTCAACGATACGTTCGGGCACGGCGTGGGGGATGAAACGCTGCGTGCCGTTGCTCAACTCATGCAACAGAATTCACGCGCCAACGACCTGCCTTGCAGGGTAGGTGGGGAGGAGTTCGTCCTGTTATTGCCGGGCAGTTCACTGCACACAGCGGCCGACGTTGCTCAGCGGCTGCGCGCCTCGATTGAGGCAGCCAGCATCGAGACCGTCGGGCATGTTACGGTCTCACTCGGGGTGGCTTTGTGGCGTGCTGATGGCGAGTCGATATCTGCCGTCCTCGAGAGAGCGGATCAATTGCTGTACCAGGCCAAGCAAGGCGGACGCAATCGCGTGGTGGTTGAGCAGGTGCCGGACTGAGCTGCGGCCAGGCGCTCAATGCCGGTGTCGATGATGCACATCCGGAAAGTGCGCATGGCTATGCCTGAGCGGGCTGTGCACATGCACATGGCTGTGAGGCTCTTTCGGGTCCCATTCAAAGGCATGTTCATGCTGATGATGTTCGTCATGCACATGCCGATGGCCGTGTTCCGTGGCTTCGTGCTGATGTTCGTGGGCGTGGCGTTCGGTCAGGTGCAGCCACACGCCTGCCGCCATTAATGCCGAGGCGATCCAGAACGTGTTCGATACCGACTCGCCCAGCGCCAGAACGGCCAGGACCGCTCCGAGGAAGGGGGCGGTGGAGAAGTAGGCCCCCGTGCGCGCGCTGCCCAGGCCGCGCAACGCCAGTACAAACAGCACCAGGCTGATGCCGTAGCCGAGCAAGCCCACCAGCAGGATCGGCGCCAACTGTGTGGCCGCCGGCCATTGTGCGCCGAGGTAAACGGCCAGGGCAGTATTCACCAGGCCGGCGATCAGGCCTTTGATGCCGGCGATAAACACCGCATCGGAGGCAGAGACCTTGCGCGTCAGGTTGTTATCGATGCCCCAGCACAGGCAGGCCAGCGCGACCGCCAGCGGCCCGCTCCAGTCGTGACCGGCGCCGACGCCGTCGGACCACGACAACACCAAGCCGCCCAGCACAATCGCGATCATCCCCAGCACGATACGGCGGTCGGCGTTCTCTCGGAACACGAGCCAGGCGATCAGGGCGGTAAGTACCGATTCCAGGTTGAGCAGCAGTGAAGCGGTCGCGCCTGCGGTGCGGATCAAACCATACATGAGGGCAACGGGGCCGAGGATGCCGCCGAAGAGGATGGCGCCCAGCAGCCAGGGCCATTCAAGGGGCTTCAGCCCGCTGGGCCGCCAGCCGCGATCGCGGATCAGGCGTACCACGCCGAGGCCGAGGCCGCTGCCGAGGTACAGCAAACCGGCCAGCAGGAGGGGCGAGAGGCCCATGCCGAAATGTTTCGCGAGCGGGGTGCTGGCACCGAACAGGGCGGCGGCGCAGAGGGCGTAAACGATACTGAGGTTCATGGGCCATCCTCGAAAGGTCGGCCCATGATACGTCGCGGGCGTGGGCGAGCGCCCGGGCGATTTAGTGCGCGGTTTTCAGCTTGACCACATCACCGGAGATCTTGGTGGTGTAGCCGCTGAGCACCCAGGCCCAGAACCATTTTTCCTGCACTTGGGTATTGATCAGCGCGTCGCCGCCTTTAGCCTGGATGGCGGCTTGCTGCGCGCGCACGAAACGGCTGTTCTGACCGATCGGGATCAGGCCGAACAACATGATGCCGGTGGCGCTGGCTTCGCTGTGACCGAGCACGGTGTATTGGCTGCTGTCGTACTGTGGGGATTTGATGGCGGTGCCGGTGCAGCCGGCCAGGGTGAAACCGAGTACTGCTGCTGCAACCACTTTGCTGACGTACTTCACTGTGTAACTCCATGAACTAAAGCCCAGGATTCAATTCCTGGGGGCGCGTACTGTAATCGCTGCTCTGACGAATTGAAACGAATCTGGACGATTAGGCTCGCTCACGCCGCGCTGGCTAAACATGCAGCCACGCCAACCCGCCCAGCACCATGGCCACGCCTGCGGCCGTATAAGAAAGCCGCTTCAACCATTCCTTCCTCGTCAACAAAGTAATTGCCGCCAACGAAATCGCGATCTGAATCGCAGTCATCGCCTGGGCCCAGCGGTGGTGCCGATGCAGCGCCTGTTCGGATTTTTCATCCCACTCCCGTGAAGTGGCTTCAAGCTTTTCTGCCTGTTGGCGCACGGCCTCCTTCTGGTTTTTGTAGCGTTCGATCTCTTCCCGGTAATGCGCGGCATCCACGCCGGGGATATGGGTGGCCAGCTCCGCCAGGTTTTGTCGGCTGGACTTGGCCTGGTAGTAATTCCACTGGTTGGCGGCTTCGGTCTTGATGATCGCGGCGTTGTTCTTGTCCATCGCCGCTTCACTCTCGGTGGAACCGGCCTGGTAGCTGAGCATGGCGCCGAGGGTGGCCATCAACGCGGTCATCACGGCGATGCGACTGGCGAAACTATCCCCGCGGGCGTGGGCATGTTCGGTGGTGTGTTCGATATGTTTTTCGTGGGGGCTGGGGACTTCGAAGGCTTCGGACATGGCGGCGTCTGTGAACGGCGTGAGGGATACTGATTCTTCACCAGCCAAGCTGTCGCGATCCTGTACGCGACGCGGGATCAACCACGCCCTAAAGGTTGCCCGCGTGTCGGTGTCACCGTTATTGTGCTGAACCCTTTTAGTCGTTCTCCCAAGGATCCGTTGTGATGAATGCACCGCGTACCGCTGTCCCGATCAAGGCCGTGATTTTCGATATGGACGGGTTATTGCTGGATACCGAAGGCATCTACACCGAAGTGACGCAGATTATCGCCGAACGCTACGGCCGCACCTACGACTGGGGTATCAAGCAGCACATCATCGGGCGTGGGGCTCGGGACCTGGCTGAATACGTGGTCAAGGCGCTGGAACTGCCGATCACTCCGGCCGAGTTTCTGCAGATCCGCGAACCGCTGATGAGCGAGCGTTTCCCCAAGGCCCTTGGCATGCCCGGCGCTGAGGCTTTGGTGCGGCACTTGAAAGCGCACAACATCCCGATTGCCGTGGGCACCAGCTCGTCGCGCAATTCGTTCGGCCACAAGACCACCTTGCACCGCGAGTGGTTTGCGTTGTTCGACACCATCGTCACGGCGGACGACCCGGAAGTCGGCGCGGCCAAGCCCGCGCCGGACATCTTCCTCACTGCCGCGCGCCGCCTGGGTGTCGACCCCAAAGATTGCCTGGTGTTCGAAGATTCGCCGTTCGGCGTGACCGCTGCCAAGGCCGCCCAGATGACTGCCATCGCCGTGCCCGATGAAGCCATGGTCGACAGCAAGTACCACCACGCCGACCAGATCATCCGCAAGCTCGCGGACTTTGATCTGGCGGCCTATGGCTTACCGCCGATGACCTGAATCGAACACGGTCAACAGGTGAGAGGGGCAAGCCCCTCCTGCACTGGGTCAGGCGCTGAAGCCACCGTCGATGGTGAGGCTCGCGCCTGTGATATACCCCGCTTCCGGCCCCGCCAGATACGCCACAAAACTGGCGATCTCCTCCACATGTCCGTACCGCCCAATGGCCATCAAGCCGATCAGGCTCTCGGCAAAGTCGCTGTTGGCCGGGTTCATGTCGGTGTCCACCGGCCCAGGCTGCACGTTGTTAATGGTGATGCCACGCGGCCCCAGGTCTCGTGCCAGGCCCTTGGTCAAACCGACCAGCGCGGCTTTGCTCATGGCATACGGCCCACCGCCACCGAAGGGCATGCGCTCGGCGTTGGTGCTGCCGATATTGATCACGCGGCCGCCTTCGCTCATGTGCTTGGCGGCTTCCTGGGTGGCGATGAATACGCTGCGCACGTTGATCGCGAGGGTCTGGTCGAAGTCTTCCAGCGTGAAGTCTTCCAGCGGGGCGATGGCCAGCACGCCGGCGTTGTTCACCAGAATATCCAGACGGCCGAATGCCTCGACGGTGGCGGTGACCGCGTTGCGGATCGCGGCGGCATCGGCGCTGTCGGCGTGAATGGCCAGGGCTTGGCCGCCGGCGTTGATCACGCTGTTCTGCAAAGCCTCAGCCTTGGCCGCCGAGCTGACGTAAGTAAAGGCCACGGCAGCGCCTTGGGCGGCCAGGCGCTGGACGATCGCGGCGCCGATGCCGCGCGAGCCGCCTTGGATCAAGGCGACTTTGCCGTTCAGGGTGTGTGCAGTCATGTCGATCTCCTGTCTGTTCAAGGCGGTATGCCTTGTGGTTGCAGCCGAGTATCGACCTCGCTCGCTCAGGCCGGTAGACCGTGATTGCTATAGTCTGTGTAAACCAGAAGTTTAGAGTGGGGCGATATGGAAAGCTTTGGCAGTATCGAATGCTTTGTGCGCAGCGCCGAAGGCGGCAGCTTTGCCGAGGCTGCGCGGCACTTGAGCCTGACCCCTGCGGCGGTGGGCAAAAGCGTGGCCAAGCTTGAAGCGCGCCTCGGTGTGCGTCTGTTTCAGCGCAGCACGCGGCGCCTGACCCTCACCGAAGCCGGCAAGCTGTTCCTCGATGAAGTCAGCGGCAGCCTTATCACCATCCAGAACGCCGTAGCCAACCTGGCCAGCGCCGAAGGGCGGCCGGTGGGCACACTCAAGGTGAGCATGGGCACTGTGTTCGGCAATCGTTATGTGATGCCATTGTTGGCGCGATTCATCGAACGCTTTCCGGATATCAGCCCTGACTGGCACTTTGATAATCGCCAGGTAGACCTGATCGGCCAGGGCTTCGATGCGGCCATCGGTGGTGGCTTCGAACTGCCTCAGGGCGTGGTGGCGCGCAAACTGGCGCCAGCCCATCGAGTGTTGGTGGCGTCGCCGGGTTACCTGGCCACACGCCCGCTGGTGCGAGGGCCCGAAGACCTGGGGCGCTGCCTGGGCATCCTGATCCGCTCGCCGCAAACCGGCCGCGTGCGCACCTGGCAGTTGACCGGTCCCGAGCGTGAACAGCGCCCCCTCACACTCAAACCGCGCATGACCCTGAGCGACTCCGAAGCCGCCTGCTGCGCCAGCGCCCAGGGCCTGGGCATTGCGCTGGTGAGCATGCCCATGGCGGTGCCGTTTCTGGACAGTGGCGCGGTGGTGCGGGTGCTGCCTGAGTGGTATGTGGACGATGGCAATATTTCCATCTACTACGCCGAGCACAAGCTGCTGCCCGGCAAAACCCGGGCCTTTGTGGATTTCATCATCGAGCAGTTTGCTGAACTGCGTCTGGGGCAGCGGTTCAGCGCGGTTTAATCGAATCGTGGGCCTATCGCCCGAACATCCCCGGCCAGCCGATCACCTTCTTCGGCCTTGGCGTGGCATAGGTCCTGATCTTCGACGTCGACAACCCCAGTCGCACCAGCGATTCGGCAATAGTCACCGCCGCCGTTACGCCGTCCACCACCGGCACGCCGGTGCGCTGGCGAATCTGCTCATCCAGCCCGGCCATCCCGCCGCAGCCGAGGCAGATTACCTCGGCCTTGTCGTCGTGGATGGCCCGCTCGGCCTGGCGCACGATGGCCTCCATGGCGGCCAATGGGTCTTCTTCCAGTTCCAGCACGGCCATGCCGCTGGCGCGTACCGAGGCACAGCGCGCGTACAGGCCGGCCAGTTTCAGGCGGTCTTCGATCAATGGCACGGTGCGGTCCAGGGTGGTCACCACCGAGTACGCATGGCCAAGAAACATGGCAGTGCTGGCGGCCGCTTCGGTGATGTCCACCACCGGCACGTTGAGCAACTCCTGCAGGCCTTCGCGACCGTGTTCGCCGTAGCCGGCCTGGATGACCGCATCGAACGGCTGGTCATAGGCCATCACGCGGTCCATCACGGCGATGGCAGCCAGGTAGCTTTCGAAGTTGCCCTCCACCGATTCGGCGCCGAAATACGGGGTGAGCCCGACAATCTCGGTGCCCGGTGCCGCCACGGCCCGCGCCTGTTGGGCAATGGTTTCGGTGATGGAGGCGGTAGTGTTGACGTTGACCACGAGGATGCGCATGGGGTGTCCTTGATTAATGACTGACGTTATCGACTGCAATGCTTTCGCCGCTGACATCGGCATAGAAAGGCTGGCGCTTGGCGATCAGCCGGTACAGCAGCCCTGCAATACCGGCGCCAAACAGCCAGGAAAACGGCGATACACTGGCGAACCCCGGCAGCAAGGCGAGCAGGATGGCGATCACTGCCGCCGGAATAAACGCCGCCACCGCGCGCAAGTTGACCCCACGGCTGTAGTAATAGGCGCCCAGCGGGTCTTCGCTGTAGAGCTGCGGCACGTTCACCTGGCTTTTACGGATCAGCCAGTAATCGACCATGATCACGCCATACAGCGGCCCCAGCAGAGCGCCCAGACCCGAGAGGAAGTACACGATCACCAGCGGGCTGTTGTAGAGGTTCCACGGCAGGATCAGCACCGCCACGGTGGCGCTGATCAGCCCGGCGCGGCGGAAATTCAGGTACTTGGGCGCCAGGTTGCTCAGCACAAAGGCCGGCGCGACGAAGTTGGCCATGATATTCACCGCCACCGTCACGATCATGAAGGCCAGGCAACCGAGCACCAGGAACAGGGTGTTGGGGATCGCCGCGATGATCTCGGTGGGGCTCTCGATCACTCGACCATTGAGCTGGAACTGCCCGCCGCACAGCAGTACGGTGATGGCGGCGAACACCAGGATATTCACCGGCAGGCCCCAGAAGTTGCCGACCACGATGGTCCTGCGGCACGGCGAAGACCGCGCGAAATCGCAGAAATTGAGAATCAGCGTGCCGTAGATCGACAGCCACAGTGCGCCGCCGGCAAAGATATTGCGCCACATCTCACCGCCGCTCAGGGGCTCGCGGACCGACCAGGCAATATGGCCGTCCACCTGGAAGTACATCCAGCCGGCCAGGGCGGCCATGGTCAGCAGAATCACCGGGCCGGCAAACCCTTCATAGCGCCGCACCATTTCCATGCCATAGGCCAGGATCACCAGTTGCACGAACCAGATCGCCACGAAACATACCCAGCCCAGGGTCGACAGGCCGAGGATCGAGTTGTGGTCGTAATCGGCAAAGCCTGGATGAATCGCTGTCAGCAGCACGCGGAAAACCACCGAAGCCAGGTAGGTCTGGATACCGAACCAGGCAATCGCGATCACCGCACGGATCAACGCCGGTATCTGCGCCCCATGGATACCGAAGCTGATGCGGCTGATCACGGGAAACGGCACGCCGGTTTTTTGCCCCATGTACCCCGACAGGTTCATGAAGAAGTACACCAGCGCCGCACCGATCCCCAGGGACAGCAGTATCTGCCAGCCGCCCAGGCCCAGGGCGTATAGGCCGATGGCGAATGAATAGTTAGCGATGTTGTGCACGTCGTTGGTCCACAGCGCAAAGATGCTGTAGCGCCCCCAGCGGCGGCCTTCCACCTTGGTCGGCGCCAGGTCCTTGTTGTGCAGGCGCGGGCTCAGCACCAGCGGGCCAGGGCTCATGGCCTGATGGTTCACGGCGCAGGAGGGCAGATCCAGTGCGATGTCATTCGAGAGGCTTGTACGCATTCCGGCAGGCTCCAAGGCATCTGCAGCAAAGCCGCGGATGGCAAACTGTATGTAGGTTTTGTATTTATTGTATACAAAGCGCTTTTCACCTTAAGCCACATGCGTGCCAGTTTTGGATCTATCAAAACTGTGGGTAATTTCGTTTTTATAGGCGGGATAAATAACTATCTGAATTCAAAGCGATATAAATTGACCGTTTGAACAGCTATTTATTTTTCTGTTGAGGCAGGGCTATTCGCCAGTACGCAGGATGATGCGGAATCGGTGTTACGTTATGGTGCGGATTTCTGAGAATTGCACACATAAATGGCACCTATGGTTACAAATGTGTGTACATCAAAAGGTTAAACTCAAAACAAATGTGGGAGGGGCTTGCCCCCGATAGCGCAGTGTCAGACAGCGCTAAGCTGGCTGATCCACCGTTATCGGGGGCAAGCCCCCTCCCACCTATTTAACTGCGTCAGCCCTTAGGCTTTGCTGATGATATTCCCGGCGTGCAGCCCGCATTCTTTCTGCGTGGCTTCTTCCCACCACCAACGGCCTTCGCGTTCGTGTTGGTTCGGTAACACCGGGCGGGTGCATGGCTCGCAGCCGATGCTGATAAAGCCGCGTTCGTGCAGGCTGTTGTAAGGCAGCTCCAGCATGCGGATGTAGCCCCAGATTTCTTCGCTGCTCATCTGCGCCAGCGGGTTGAACTTGTACAAGGTGCGTTCCGGGGTGGAAAACGCTGTGTCGATTTCCAGCACCGCCACCTGGCTGCGAGTGCCGGGGCTCTGGTCGCGGCGTTGGCCGGTGGCCCAGGCGCTGACGCCGGCGAGTTTGCGGCGCAACGGCTCGATCTTGCGGATACCGCAGCACTCGCCGTGACCGTCCTTATAGAAGCTGAACAGCCCCTTTTCCTTGACGAAAGGTTCCAGCTTGCTCTGGTCGGGCGAGATCAGTTCGATGTCGATCTTGTAGAACTCACGGACCTGTTCGATAAACCGGTAGGTCTCCGGATGGAGGCGACCGGTGTCGAGGCTGAACACCTTGACGTTTTTGTTCAGCTTCCAGGCCATGTCCACCAGCACCACATCCTCGGCACCGCTGAAAGAGATCCACAGGTCGTCGCCGAACTGGCTGAACGCCAGTTTGAGGATGTCCTGGGCGGATTTGTTGGCGTAAGTCGCGGCGAGTCCAACGACGTCGAAGGCTTGGTTCATCAGCACGGTTCCTGCAGGTCAGTGGCGCTGAGCGCTCTATAGGTGGGCGATGGTACCAAAAACCGTCCTGCGTTGCGGCCACGGGCTTGAATCGCTAGAGTTCGGCAGTCCTTTTGTTCGCTCAACCAATAACACCAATATGGAGTGTCTCGTGGAAATCGCCTGCCTTGACCTGGAAGGGGTGCTGGTGCCGGAAATCTGGATCGCCTTCGCCGAAAAAACCGGCATCGAATCCCTGCGGGCCACCACCCGGGACATTCCCGACTACGATGTGCTGATGAAACAGCGCCTGCGCATTCTCGACGAACACGGCCTGAAACTCGCCGATATCCAGGCAGTGATCGCCACCCTCAAACCGCTGGAGGGCGCCGTCGAGTTCGTCAACTGGCTGCGCGAACGCTTCCAGGTGGTGATCCTGTCCGACACCTTCTATGAATTTTCCCAGCCGCTGATGCGCCAGCTGGGTTTCCCGACCTTGCTGTGCCACCGCCTCATCACCGACGAGACCGATCGCGTGGTGAGCTACCAACTGCGCCAGAAAGACCCCAAGCGCCAATCGGTACTGGCCTTCAAGAGCCTGTACTACCGCGTGATCGCCGCCGGCGATTCCTACAACGACACCACTATGTTGGGCGAGGCTGACCAGGGGATTTTGTTCCATGCGCCGGACAATGTGATCCGCGAATTCCCGCAGTTTCCGGCGGTGCATACGTTCGAGGCGTTGAAGCAGGAATTTATCAAGGCGTCGAATCGGTCGTTGAGTCTTTAAAGCTTTCAGCGCGACTGAGGGCCCCATCGGTGCAAGCCCCGATGGGGCGCAAGTTAAGCCTGAGCCTCAATTGCCTGCCAGCAAGCTTTCGTAAGGAATGCGCAGGCCTTCATGTAGGCGTTTGATCATCGACAAGCTCAACTTGCGCTTGTGATTCAGCACTTCGGAAACACGCCCGCTCGTACCAATGAAAGGCTCAAGATCGCGGGCTGTCATGCCCAACTGCTCCATGCGGAATTTAATCGCTTCCACTGGATCCGACCCAGGCATCGGGAAGTGTTCGGCCTCGTATTTCTCGATCAAGATGGCCAGGATCTCCAGTTCATCACCTTCGGGCGAGCCGGCTTCTGCGCCCCATAGCTGCTCGACGCGTGCGAGCGCGGCGGTCAGATCTTCCTGACTATGAATGGGTTTGATGTTCATCAGATGGTCTCCGCATTGATCTGATCGTAGTGCGCATGGGTTCCCACGAAACGTATGAAGCCAAGTTGTCGCTGATAATCGATAGCCATGATCACTCGATACTTATTGCCGCCCACGTTAAATACAACTCTGCCACTCTTCAGAATGCTTGCTGTCCTGAGCTGTGCTTTCAGCGCTTGCGGTGTCGGATAAATGGCCTGTTCCATGTGGCGATACCATTCGGTGAGGGGGGCTTTTGCATCGGTATGAGCGGGATGGCTTTCCCAGAATGTTCGCAGGGTGGACCGCGCAATTATTCTCATCGCCGCATCCTCCCAATTTGGGAGATGATAGGTGCGGTCAAGGGGATATGCAAACGAGGAAATGATTTCTGGCAAGCAGACAGTCGCTTCATGTGGTCCTTCACAACCGGCGGTGGATAGTCGGATTTGGAACCTATCCTCCCCCTCGAACCCAGTCCAGCGCGGTTCTGATTCAGGCTTTTTCCAGTGGGGGAGGGCTTGCCCCCAGTCGACTCCCCAGCCTCTACAACCCTTCCAACGTCCGCAACAACACCGCCACCTTCGTCAACGACTCCTGATACTCCGCCTCCCACTGCGAGTCCGCCACGATCCCGCCGCCGCCCCAGCAGCACACTTGCCCGTCCTTGACCAACAGGCTGCGGATGGCAATCGAGCTGTCCATCTCGCCGCGTACGTCCAGGTACATCAGCGAGCCGCAGTACAGGCCGCGCCGGGTCGGTTCCAGTTCATCGATGATCTGCATGGCGCGGATTTTCGGCGCGCCGGTGATGGAGCCGCCGGGGAAGCTGCCAGCGATCAGGTCCAGGGCGTCCTTGTCGTCGGCGAGGGTGCCGATGACGCTGCTCACCAGGTGGTGCACGTTGGGGTAGCTTTCCAGGCTGAACAGCTGCGGCACGCTGACCGAACCGGTGCGGCAAGTACGGCCCAGGTCGTTGCGCAGCAGGTCGACGATCATCAGGTTTTCCGCGCGATCCTTGGGGCTGGCCAGCAGCTCCGCGGCGTGGGCGGCGTCTTCTTCGGGTGTGTGGCCGCGCGGGCGGGTGCCTTTGATCGGGCGGGTTTCGACCCGGCGCTCGCTGATGTGCACGAAACGTTCCGGCGACAGGCTGAGAACCGCGCCCTGGTCGGGCAGGCTCTGGAACCCGGAAAACGGTGTCGGGCAGGCTTCGCGCAACGCGCAGTAAGCGGCCCAGGGATCGCCGCTGCAGGGGGCGCGAAAGCGTTGGGCGAAGTTGACCTGATAGCAGTCGCCGGCCTGGATATAGTCCTGGATGCGCACGATGGCCTGGCGGTACGCCTGCGCCGTGATATCCGGCGTCATCGGCCCCTGGAGCCCGAAGGTGGCCGAAGTGGCGACGGGCGCTTGAGTGAACTGCGCCATCAACCGTTGCCGTTCGCTGTCGATCAGGGCCGGATGAAACACCAATTGGCTGGTCTGCGCCAGGTGATCACTGACCAGCGCCCAGGCATACAGGCCCAAGCGTGCATCCGGCAGATGCAGATCGTCTATCGCCAGGGTCGGCATCTGCTCCAGATGCCGGCCGAAGTCGTAACTCAAATAGCCGATCAAACCGCCGGCGAACGGCAGGTCATATCCTACCGGCAGGTCGGCCTTACCCAACTGCGTAAGGTTTTCCCGCAGGCGTTGCAGGAAATGCTCACCGCTTTCGTCAGGCGATACCGTCAACGTGGTTTCCGGCCAGGCGCTGAGCAGGTCATAGCGGCCGCGGTCGGCCGTCGGGCGGCCGCTGTCGAGCAGCACCGCGCCGGGGGCGTGGCGAATCGCCGCGAAATACTCAGCGGGGTTGGCCCGGTAGGGCAGCGGATAAACGGTGCAGGTCGACATGCGGGGTGGATCAGCCAGGACGCGGGGGAGGGGATTGTAGTCCCCTGTAGGATTTGCTCCTAGAGGGGATGTCGGGGATAGACAGTTCGAAGGCCGGATCAGCCTTCAACGGGCGGAATATGGCCGAACATCGCCTGCACGAACTTCACCCGCTCTTCCACGGTTTCCGTCACGCCGGCAGCCTTCAGTTCTTCCAGCCGCGCCTCTACCGCATGGGTACGCAAGGTCAGGCCGCAGTCGTTGGCGATCTGGATATTCAGCCCCGGCCGTGCATTCAGCTCCAGGATCAGCGGGCCTTTTTCCTGGTCGAGCACCATGTCCACGCCGATATAGCCCAGCCCGCACAGTTCATAGCAGCCCGCCGCGAGCTTCATGAAGCCGTCCCAGTTGGGCAATTGCACGCCGTCCACCGCGTTGGTAGTGTCGGGGTGTTTGGTAATGATGTTGTTCAGCCAGGTGCCGCGCAGGGTCAGGCCGGTGGCCAGGTCGACGCCCACGCCGATTGCGCCCTGGTGCAGGTTGGCCTTGCCGCCGGACTGCCGGGTCGGCAGGCGCAGCATGGCCATCACCGGGTAACCCATCAGCACGATGATGCGGATGTCCGGCACGCCTTCGTAACTGATGCTTTTGAAGATCTGGTCGGGCACCACGCGGTATTCGATCAGCGCGCGGTCGCGGTGGCCGCCCAGGGAGTACAGCCCGGTGAGAATGCTGGAAATCTGATGTTCGATCTCCTCGTGGCTGATGATCTTGCCGGACACCGTGCGGTAGCGCCCTTCAAAGCGGTCGGCCACCACCAGGATGCCGTCACCGCCGGCGCCCTGGGCCGGCTTGATCACGAAATCGCTGCGCCCGCCGATGATCTCGTCGAGCTTGTCGATTTCCTTTTCGGTGGAGATCACCCCGTACATTTCCGGCACATGAATGCCGGCCGCCAGCGCCCGTTCCTTGGTGATGATCTTGTCATCCACGATCGGGTAGAGGCTGCGCTTGTTGTACTTGAGCACGTAGTCGGCGTTACGCCGGTTGATGCCCATGATCCCCCGCGCCTCCAGGGCTTTCCAGGTCTTCCAGAAGCCGAACATTACGAATCAGCCTTGAGGAAGGCCTTGAACCGCACCAGTTCGGTCAGGCGATAGCCGCGATAACGACCCATGGCCAGCATGAAGCCCACCAGGATCAGCAGGATCGCCGGGAAGGTGAACACAAAGTAGATCAGCTCCGGCACGCTCATGATGATGTGTGCCAGGGACGCAGCGAACAGCGTACCGATCGCCACTTTCAGGGCATGGCTGGCGCCGCGTTCTTCCCAGGTAATCGACAGGCGTTCAATGGTCATGGTCAGGATCACCATCGGGAACAGCGCCACCGACAAGCCGCGCTCCAGCCCCAACTTATGGCTGAACAGGCTGATCGCGGCGATCAACACCACCACAAACGTCAGCACCACCGACAACCTCGGCAGCATCTGCAGTTTCAAGTGTTCCAGGTACGAGCGCAGGGACAGCCCCAGCGCGGTGATGATGGTGAACAACACAATCCCGAAGCCCAGCTGTGTTTCACGGAACGCCAGGGCGATCAGCACCGGGGTGAAGGTGCCCAGGGTCTGCAGGCCGATCAGGTTGCGCAGGATCAGGATCACCAGCACGCCGATCGGGATCATCACCATGATCATGAAGGTCTGCTGGGTCTGCAGCGGCAGGCCGTACAGCGAGTATTCGAGGAAATTGGCGTCGGTGTTTTCGTCGGTCAGCTTGGCCAGGCGAATCGCGTTCATTTCGCTGTTGTTGAGGCTGAAGGTGACCATGGCTTTCTTGCCGCCATCGACGGTGATCAGGTTTTCATCGCCGGTCCACCACAGCAGGCGGTCGGCGGGCAGGCCCGGTTCGCCGGTTTCCGGGTTGAAGTACAGCCAGTCGTTGCCATTGAAGCTGCGCAGCCACAGTTCCGGGGTTTGCGGTTGGTCGGCGACCAGGCGGATGGTGTGGACTTTTTCCACCGGCACGTGGGCGATGGACAGCAGCAACTCGACGATCTTGGCTTTGTGCGGCGTCGAGGGGTCGCCCGCCAGCAGCAGCTTCACATTGTCATCGTTGAGGTTATTGGTGCGCTTGATGGCTTCGGTGATAAAGGTCTCGACGTCGGCCGAGTGCTGGCGGATCGGCGCCAGCAGGGCTTCGGCGGCGATTTTTTCCGGGCCTTCCACGGCGATGCTGTCACGGAAGGTCGGGCCCTTGATCTTGGCTTTTTCGCCGCTGTAGCGCTTGGTCAGCACCAGGCGGTAATACAGGGTCTGGTTGCCCTTGGCCCGGCGCGCCGACCAGGTGACCTTGCGATTGCCGTCGATGCGGTTGACGCTCACCCCGTAGTTATTGGAGATGAAGCTCTCGTTGAGGCTGACGAAGTCACGGCTCAACGGCGGCACGAACATCTGGATCTTGACCGGGTCCTTGGGGCTGGCGACGAACTCGACCTTGGCGTCGATGTTCCACAGGTCATCCGTGGCGTCCTCGGTCACGGGGATCCCCAGCACGAAGATCTGGTAGGCGGTGACCGAAATGCCCAGCACCACCAGAAGGGTGATGAGGATTTTCAGGTGCAGGGTCAGAGAGCGCATTCGGTTTACTCGGCGGTATGAGCGTCGGCGGCGCAGGCAGGTTTGCCTGCTGCATATTTAAGACTGGGGTCGACCAGCGCATCAAAGCGTTTGAGCGCTTCGGAGCCGATCAGCAGCGGATATTGGAAAGCGCTGCGGTCAGTCAAGTTCACTTCTATGCTGCGTAAAGCGCTGCCCATGCAGATATCCAGGGCAATCACCGGGCGGGCGGTGTAGTTCTTGTCCTCATCGGGGTCGTAGTCACCGGCGCGGCGCTTGATCTTGCTGACGCGGGCCAGGGGGCGTTCGATGGGGTGGGAATGGGCGGTGTCGATGGCCAGGTAGAAGCGCACCCAGGATTCGCCGTTGCGTTTGAAACGCTTGATATCGCGGGCGCTGAGGGAGGCGGTCTTGGCACCGGTGTCCAATTTGGCGGCGACTTCCAGGTCGATACCGGCCAATTGGGCATATTCGTTGAGGCCATACACGGTCTTCTCGGCGGCGGCGCCGAGGCTCGGGATGGACAACAGGCAAAACATTAGGGGGAGGGGCTTGAGTCTCATAGATCCTGACGCGGTGCAGTGCGATGTTCATTCATGGCGACTGGCATGACTGCGCAATCTCTGGTGCGCCGTTTCATCAAGCGATGTCAGGCAAAGGCGGCGGGCATTCTAGCATGATGCTTTTCTGGCGCCAGCGCTGGCAGCCGGCCATGCTCCTAAGCGACGCGTCGAGGTTATTAGACGATTGTCGACAATATGCATTTATTCTTTGACTAAGCGTGATTGATTGGCTAGTTTTTGCCGCATTGGTTTTCAAGGTGTCGACAATATGCCGGTTCAATCAGAACTTCCGACGGTGGCGTCAGACGAGTCCCAAACGATGTCGGAGAACGTCTTTCGGCGGATCCAGGCAGCCATCGTCAAAGGTGAGATCGCCCCCGGCAGCAAGATTTCCGAACCGGAGCTGGCGCGCACCTACGGCATCAGCCGTGGCCCGCTGCGTGAAGCGATCCACCGCCTGGAAGGCCAGCGCCTGCTGGTGCGGGTGCCGCACGTAGGCGCGCGGGTGGTTTCGCTCAGCCATGCCGAGCTGATCGAACTGTACGAAATCCGCGAATCCCTGGAAGGCATGGCCTGTCGCCTGGCCGCCGAGCGCATGACCGACGCCGAGATTGAAGAGCTGCGCCAGGTGCTGCACACCCATGAGCGGGACGCGGCGTTCCAGGCCGGTGTCGGCTACTACCAGCAGGAAGGCGACTTCGACTTTCATTACCGCATCATTCAAGGCGCGGGCAACCGCACGCTTACCCAGATGCTCTGCGGCGAGCTGTACCAGTTGGTGCGCATGTACCGCATCCAGTTCTCCACCACGCCCAACCGTCCCCGCCAGGCGTTTGCCGAGCATCACCGCATTCTTGATGCGATTGCCGATCGCGACGGCGAACTGGCCGAGTTATTGATGCGCCGGCATATCGGCGCTTCCAAACGCAATATTGCCCGTCATTTCCCAGGCGGCGCCCCTGATAGAGGTGAGTCATGAGTTCGAACAACAAAAGCACACCCGGCCAGCGCTTCCGTGACGCGGTGGCCAGCGAGCACCCGTTGCAGGTCGTCGGCGCGATCAACGCCAACCATGCGCTGTTGGCCAAGCGCGCCGGCTTCAAGGCCATCTATCTCTCGGGTGGCGGGGTGGCCGCCGGTTCCCTCGGCGTGCCGGACCTGGGTATCACCGGGCTGGACGACGTACTGACCGACGTGCGGCGCATCACCGACGTGTGCGATTTGCCGCTGTTGGTGGATGTGGACACCGGCTTCGGTTCCTCGGCCTTCAACGTGGCGCGCACGGTCAAGTCGATGATTAAGTTCGGCGCGGCCGCCATTCATATCGAAGACCAGGTGGGCGCCAAGCGCTGCGGCCATCGTCCGAACAAAGAAATCGTATCCCAGCAGGAAATGGTCGACCGCATCAAGGCCGCCGTGGACGCGCGCACCGATGACAGTTTCGTGATCATGGCGCGCACCGATGCCCTCGCCGTCGAAGGCCTGGAGTCCGCGCTGGAGCGTGCCGCCGCGTGCATCGAAGCCGGTGCCGACATGGTGTTCCCGGAAGCGATCACCGAGCTTGAGATGTACAAACTGTTCGCTGCGCGGGTAAAAGCGCCGATCCTGGCCAATATCACCGAATTCGGCTCGACCCCGTTGTACACCACCGAACAGTTGAAATCTGCGGATGTTTCCCTGGTGCTGTACCCGCTCTCGGCCTTTCGCGCCATGAACAAGGCCGCCGAAAACGTGTACACCGCGATCCGTCGCGACGGCACCCAACAGAACGTGATCGACACCATGCAAACGCGCATGGAGCTTTACGATCGCATCGACTACCACACCTTCGAGCAGAAGCTCGACGCGCTGTTCGCCGCCAAGAAATAAGCGCAGCGCCTCCCTGATAATTACAAAATTGGAGAAGAACCATGGCTGAAGCAAAAGTATTGAGTGGCGCCGGCCTGCGTGGCCAGGTGGCCGGGCAGACTGCACTGTCCACCGTGGGCCAGGCCGGTGCCGGCCTGACCTATCGCGGCTACGACGTGCGTGAATTGGCCGCCGACGCGCAATTCGAAGAAGTCGCCTACCTGCTGTTGTACGGCGAGTTGCCGAGCAAAACCGAATTGGCGGCCTACAGTGCCAAGCTGAGCACGTTGCGCGACCTGCCGCAGGCGCTCAAAGAAGTGCTCGAACGTATCCCCGCCGACGCCCACCCGATGGACGTGATGCGCACCGGTTGCTCGTTTCTGGGCAATATCGAGCCGGAAAAAGACTTCGGCGCCCAGCGCGATGTCACCGACCGCCTGCTCGCCGCATTCCCGGCGATCATGTGCTACTGGTATCGCTTCAGCCACGACGGTAAGCGCATCGACTGCGTGAGCGACGAGCCGAGCATCGGCGCTCACTTCCTGCATCTGCTGCACGGCAAGAAACCGAGCGAGTTGCATGAAAAAGTCATGAACGTATCGCTGATTCTCTACGCCGAACATGAATTCAACGCCTCGACGTTCACCGCGCGGGTCTGTGCCTCGACCTTGTCGGACCTGTATTCCTGCGTCACCGCCGCCATCGGTTCCCTACGCGGCCCGCTGCACGGCGGCGCCAACGAAGCGGCGATGGAGATGATCGAGCGCTTCGCCTCGGCCGAAGAAGCGGTGGAAGGCACCCTCGGCATGCTGGCGCGCAAGGACAAAATCATGGGCTTCGGCCACGCGATCTACAAAGACAGCGACCCGCGCAACGAAGTGATCAAGGGTTGGGCGAAAAAACTCGCCGATGAAGTAGGCGACACCGTGCTGTTCCCGGTCTCCGAAGCCATCGACAAAACCATGTGGGAACAGAAGAAACTGTTCCCCAACGCCGACTTCTACCATGCCTCGGCGTACCACTTCATGGGCATCCCGACCAAGCTGTTCACGCCGATCTTCGTGTGCTCGCGGCTCACAGGATGGGCGGCCCACGTATTTGAGCAGCGCGCCAACAACCGCATCATCCGTCCAAGCGCCGAGTACGTCGGCGTGGAGCAGCGCAAGTTCGTGCCAATCGAACGTCGCTGAATGGGAATACCGACGATCCCGAAGTGGAAACCGGACCCAGTGTGGGAGGGGCAAGCCCCCTCCCACATTTAAGTCGCATTTCAATTTTGGATCGGCGCAGGTCTTCCTTTTGCAATCACCGTGACCGAGTCCTGACGATGAACACTGAATTTCGCAAACCGCTCCCCGGCAGTCGCCTGGATTACTTCGACGCCCGTGCGGCGGTCGACGCCATCCGTCCCGGCGCCTATGCCACGCTGCCTTATACCTCTCGTGTACTCGCCGAGAACCTGGTGCGCCGTTGCGAGCCTGCCACCCTCAACGCCTCCCTGAGCCAGTTGATCGAGCGCAGGCGCGATCTGGATTTTCCGTGGTTTCCGGCGCGTGTGGTGTGTCATGACATTCTCGGCCAGACCGCACTGGTCGACCTCGCCGGCCTGCGCGATGCCATCGCCCTGCAAGGCGGTGATCCGGCGCAGGTCAATCCGGTGGTGCCGACACAGCTGATCGTCGACCACTCCCTGGCCGTCGAAGCCGGTGGCTCTGACCCGGACGCGTTCGAGAAAAACCGCGCCATCGAAGACCGTCGCAACGAAGACCGTTTCCACTTTATCGAATGGACCAAGAAAGCCTTCAAGAATGTCGACGTGATCCCACCGGGCAACGGCATCATGCACCAGATCAACCTGGAGAAAATGTCCCCGGTGATCCAGGTGCGCGACGGCGTGGCGTTCCCCGATACCTGCGTCGGCACCGACAGCCATACCCCGCATGTGGATGCCCTGGGCGTGATCGCCATCGGCGTCGGCGGCCTGGAAGCCGAAAGCGTGATGCTCGGCCGCGCGTCGTGGATGCGCCTGCCGGAAAGCGTGGGTGTGGAACTGACCGGCGAACTGCAGCCTGGCATCACCGCCACCGATATGGTGCTGGCGCTGACCGAGTTTCTGCGTCAACAAAAAGTGGTCGGCGCCTGGCTGGAATTCTTCGGTGAGGGCGCGTCCAAACTGACCCTCGGCGACCGCGCAACCATCTCCAACATGGCCCCGGAATACGGCGCCACGGCGGCGATGTTCTACATCGACCCACAGACCATTGCCTACCTCAAACTCACCGGCCGCGAAGACCAGCAGGTCGCGCTGGTCGAGCAATATGCTCGCCATACCGGGTTGTGGGCCGACGATCTCAAGGGCGCGCAATACGAGCGCGGCCTGACCTTCGACCTGTCCAGCGTGGTGCGCAACATGGCCGGCCCGAGCAACCCGCACGCCCGCGTCGCCACCCGCGACCTGGCCGCCAAAGGCATCAGCGGCCAATGGGACGAAGTGCCCGGCCAAATGCCCGACGGTGCGGTGATCATTGCCGCCATCACCAGCTGCACCAACACCAGCAACCCGCGCAACGTAATTGCCGCAGGCCTGTTGGCGCGCAACGCCAACAAACTGGGGCTCACGCGCAAGCCGTGGGTCAAGTCGTCCCTGGCGCCAGGCTCGAAAACCGTGGCGATGTACTTGGAAGAAGCCGGCCTGGGCCATGAACTGGAAAAACTCGGTTTTGGCGTGGTGGCGTTTGCCTGCACCACGTGCAATGGCATGTCCGGCGCGCTCGACCCAGCGATCCAGCAGGAAATCATCGACCGCGACCTGTATGCCACCGCCGTATTGTCGGGCAATCGTAACTTCGATGGGCGCATCCACCCGTACGCCAAGCAAGCCTTTCTCGCCTCGCCGCCGCTGGTGGTGGCGTATGCGATTGCCGGCACCATCCGTTTCGATATCGAGAAAGACGTGCTGGGCTTCGACGCCGACGGCAAGGAGATCCGCCTGCAGGACATCTGGCCAAGCGATGAGGAAATCGACGCGGTGGTTCAGGCGTCGGTCAAGCCGGAGCAGTTCCGCGCGGTGTATATCCCGATGTTCGCGATCCACGAGGACACCGGCCCGAAAGTCGCGCCGCTGTACGACTGGCGTCCGCAGAGCACCTATATCCGTCGTCCGCCGTACTGGGAAGGCGCGCTGGCCGGGGCGCGGCCGCTCAAGGGCATGCGGCCGCTGGCGGTGCTGCCGGACAACATCACCACCGACCACCTGTCGCCGTCCAACGCGATCATGCTCGACAGCGCCGCCGGTGAGTACCTGGCGAAAATGGGCCTGCCGGAGGTCGACTTCAACTCCTATGCCACTCACCGTGGCGACCACCTGACCGCGCAGCGCGCCACCTTCGCCAACCCGAAACTGTTCAACGAAATGGTGGTGGAAAACGGCAAGGTCAAGCAGGGTTCCCTGGCGCGCATCGAGCCGGAAGGCAAGGTCACGCGGATGTGGGAAGCCATCGAAACCTACATGGAGCGCAAACAGCCGCTGATCATCATCGCCGGCGCCGACTACGGCCAGGGCTCGTCCCGTGACTGGGCGGCCAAGGGCGTGCGCCTGGCCGGCGTGGAAGCAATTGCCGCCGAAGGGTTCGAGCGTATCCACCGCACCAATCTGGTGGGCATGGGTGTGTTGCCGCTGGAGTTCCTGCCGGGTACCAACCGGCACACCCTGCAGATCGACGGCAGTGAAACCTATGATGTGGTCGGCGAACGCACCCCGCGCGCGCAACTGACGTTGGTGATCAACCGCAAGAATGGCGCCCGTGTCGAAGTGCCGGTCACCTGCCGCCTGGACACCGCCGAAGAAGTGTCGATCTACGAGGCGGGCGGCGTATTGCAGCGTTTTGCCCAGGACTTCCTGGAATCGGCGACGACCGCCTGAGGAGGATGACCATGGCACACGCACCGCAAATCAAAATTCCCGCCACCTATATGCGTGGCGGCACCAGCAAGGGCGTTTTTTTCAGCCTCCAGGACCTGCCCGCGTCGGCGCAGGTGCCGGGTGCGGCACGCGACGCCTTGTTGTTGCGAGTGATCGGCAGCCCCGATCCCTACGACAAGCAAATCGACGGCATGGGCGGCGCCACGTCCAGCACCAGTAAGACGGTGATCCTGGCCAAGAGCACCCGCGCCGATCACGACGTGGATTACCTGTTCGGCCAGGTCTCCATCGACAAGCCCTTCGTGGACTGGAGCGGCAACTGCGGCAACCTGTCGGCGGCGGTGGGTTCGTTCGCCATCAGCGCCGGGCTGGTGGCCCCGGCCCGTGTGCCGCGCGATGGCGTGGCCGTGGTGCGCATCTGGCAGGCCAATATCGGCAAAACCATTATTGCCCACGTGCCGATCACCGATGGCGCGGTTCAGGAAACCGGCGACTTCGAATTGGACGGCGTGACCTTCCCGGCCGCCGAAGTGCAGTTGGAATTCATGGACCCGGCGGCGGACGAAGAGGGCGGCGGCGGCTCGATGTTCCCCACCGGCAACTTGGTGGACGAGCTGGAAGTGCCGGGCGTCGGCACGTTCAAGGCCACGCTGATCAACGCCGGCATCCCGACGATTTTTATCAACGCCGAAGACCTCGGTTACACCGGCACCGAACTGCAAGGCGCGATCAACAGCGACCCCAAGGCCCTGGCGATGTTCGAGACCGTGCGCGCCCATGGCGCTCTGCGCATGGGCTTGATCAAGCATCTGGACGAAGCCGCCCAGCGTCAGCACACGCCCAAGGTCGCGTTCGTGGCCAAACCCGCCGATTACGTGGCCTCCAGCGGTAAGTCAATCAAGGCCGGCGACGTGGATTTGCTGGTGCGCGCGCTGTCGATGGGCAAGTTGCACCACGCCATGATGGGGACGGCGGCGGTGGCGATCGGCACGGCGGCGGCGATTTCCGGGACGCTGGTCAACCTGGCGGCCGGTGGCATCGAGCGTAACGCCGTGCGCTTCGGGCATCCGTCCGGCACCTTGCGCGTGGGGGCCGAGGCCACCCAGGTGGACGGTGAATGGGTGGTGAAGAAGGCCATCATGAGCCGCAGTGCCCGGGTATTGATGGAAGGCTTCGTGCGCGTACCCGGGGGCTCCTTCTAAAGCGCAACACCAATCCTTGTGGAGAACTGCCATGAGCGCCAACGTCGACCAGAACAACCGTCCTGACTATGATCAGGTCCTGCAGGACATCGCCGATTACGTTCTCGATTATCGGATCGCATCCCAGGCCGCCCTGGACACCGCACGCCACTGTCTGATGGACACCCTCGGCTGCGGCCTGCTGGCCCTGCGTTTCCCCGAATGCACCAAGCATCTGGGGCCGACGGTGGAGGGCACGGTGGTGCCGTTCGGCGCGCGGGTGCCGGGTACTTCATTCCGGCTGGACCCGGTCAAGGCCGCGTGGGACATCGGCTGCCTCGTGCGCTGGCTCGACTACAACGACACCTGGCTCGCCGCCGAATGGGGCCACCCTTCGGATAACCTGGGCGCCATCCTCGCTGTGGCCGATCACCTCTCGCAAAAGCGCGTGGCCAATGGCGATGCGCCCTTGACCCTGCGCGCGGTGCTGGAGGCGATGATCATGGCCCATGAAATCCAGGGCGTGATAGCCCTGGAAAATTCGTTCAACCGTGTCGGCCTCGACCATGTGCTGCTGGTGAAAGTCGCCTCCACCGCGGTCAGCGCCAAACTGATGGGCGCCAATCGCGAGCAGTTACTGTCGGCGCTGTCCCATGCATTCGTTGACGGCCAGGCGTTGCGCACCTACCGCCACGCGCCGAATGCCGGTTCGCGCAAATCCTGGGCGGCGGGGGACGCTTCAAGTCGCGGCGTACGCCTGGCGGATATCGCGCTGCGTGGCGAAATGGGCATCCCGGGGGTGCTGAGTGCGCCGCAATGGGGTTTCTATGACGTACTGTTCAGCCACACCAACAAGGACTTGGCGCTCAAGCCCGAAGACCAGCGTGCATTCAGCTTGAGTCAGCCTTATGGCACTTATGTGATGGAGAACGTGCTGTTCAAGATTAGCTTTCCCGCCGAGTTCCACGCGCAGACCGCCTGCGAAGCGGCGGTGAGGTTGCATCCGCAGGTCAGGGACCGCCTGCACGAGATCGAACGCATCGTGATCACTACCCATGAGTCAGCGATTCGTATCATCTCCAAGGTCGGCCCCCTGGCCAACGCCGCCGACCGCGACCACTGCCTGCAATACATGACCGCCGTGCCCCTGGCGTTCGGCAACCTGGTGGCCGAGCACTACGAGGATACTTTCCATGCCGCGCACCCGATCATCGACGTGCTGCGCAACAAGATGGTCATCGTCGAGAACCCGCGCTACAGCCGTGAATACCTGGAGGCCGACAAGCGTTCGATTGCCAATGCGGTGCAAGTGTTCTTTACCGATGGCACTTGCACCGAAGAGGTGGCGGTGGAATATCCGATTGGTCATCGTCGCCGCCGGGCGCAGGGCATTCCATTGCTGGAAGACAAGTTCAAGGCCAACCTGGCCACGCGGTTTACCGCGCAGCGCAGTGCCGAGATTTTTGCGTTGTGCAAGGATCAGGCGAAGCTTGAAGCCACCCCGGTCAACCGTTTCGTGGACTTGTTCGTGATCTAGCAGGATGCGCCGAGCTAAACCTGTGGCAGGGGCGGTGCGACGATTCGACAAGCCTGCTCACCACAGCAAGCCCGTTCACTACAAGAACCTCATTTTCTCAGGCTATGTTTTCACCGAAGACATGCAGCCACCAACCCTAACCACGATGCGAAGCGAGCCGCTCTTGCTCTCGCTTT